>DASPJL010000195.1:0-138160 GCA_035628645.1 Cytophagales bacterium
GAAAATCTTCTTTTGCCATCAGACAAAGAAAATAATTTTATAGGTTTCCCCCAACTTTTCCGATTGATCCCTTATTCTTTTCGTCTATAACTTGTATATCTCTAGTACAATCTTCATTTTTACTTAAATCATATGTTCAACCTATTAATTTTTTATAAAATATGAAAAGATCAGCATCTGCTTCCTGGAATGGTCCCGGAAAGGACGGAAAAGGAACAATATCAACTCAAAGTGGCGTATTAGAAAATGCGCAATATTCATTTTCTACCCGCTTTGAAAACGGAAAAGGAACAAATCCTGAGGAGCTTATTGGCGCTGCACACGCGGGCTGCTATTCAATGGCCCTGTCTTTCATACTCGAAGGCGAAGGAATTAAATCGGAAAAAATAGATACAAGCGCCGAGGTAACCATTGTCAGTAAAGACGGAGGTTTTGAAATTACTACTATTCACATCACTGTTAAGGGAAAGGTTCCAGGAATTGACCAGACTAAATTCAAGGAATATGCAGAAAAAGCTAAAGTAGGATGTCCTGTATCTAAAGTGCTCAAAGGCGCACAAATTAGCCTGGAGGCTTCTTTAGTCTGAATCACGGTTTTTTAGGGGATTATTCAGATTCTACGGATGAGCGTACTCACTCGTTAAATATTGCTCACAGATTTCCCGGATTCACGGATTATTTTTTTCTGTGTGGATCAGTGCGATCTGTGAGACAATAAGCCTTTATTTATCCGTGAAATTTGTGTAATCTTCTAAATCCATGATTTAGACAGACGTTTTTGCCTTGAAAGACCATGTAATTTTGAACTTTGCTACCTGGTCTCCATTTTCATCCATCCCGATACTTTCTGCAATTACTTGCCTCGACTCGCCTGTTTCGATACTTTCCTGAACTGCTTTACTGAATTCCAATCCCTGTTTGCATTCAAACCGTATCCTTCCTGTAGCTTTTTTTATAAAAACAGCCTCCATACCTATTACCAATAAGGAAACCGGTGGATTGGATTTATAAGTATTCAACATAGCCAACACGCCTGTGGACAATTCGCCCGCCATAGCCAAACAAGCAAAATAGATGGATTTGAACGGATTTTGCGTCAGGAATTTGTATGGAACAGTGACTATAGCCCTTTCCTCACTGAATTCTATCACTCTTAATCCTGCCAGAAATGCCATAGGGATTTTATTTAAAAGGAACAGGCGGAACTTTACTGGATTAAGAATCAATTCCTTGAATGTTTTCTTGCGGTTTATCTCCATGTTTTATTAATCAGCTTGTTAGAATAACTTTTAAAATAGCAGTTGAGTTTGGATTGTGGTTTAATATAATCAAAAATCAGGCTCCCGCTAACTTATTTTCCAGTTCATACGTCTTTAATTGCATTCATGTAGTTATAAATGGAGCATAGAAGGATTTTTTAAAAGGACATATTCATGAATGGGTTTTCACTGAGGAGGAATGTGTGTTCCATGCGGCACTAAAAAATATACATATGAAGAAATTTCTATATGGTTCCGTAGCCGTTTTGATAGTATTGGTTGCTTTCATCCTGTTGTTTATTTCTTACGCTAATTATAGCGAAGGAACCAGGGCAGGTATTGTCGTCAAAATCAGCAAAAGGGGTTATTTGATCAAGACGATAGAAGGGCAGCTCAATGAAGGAGGGATGGCTGCCAAAGATCAAAGTGTGGTTCCAACCATCTGGAATTTTTCAGTAAAGAGGAACAAGGAGGAGGTATTAAAACAATTGGAAGAGGCCCAGTTGACTGGAGAGAGAGTGAAATTATATTACAAGGAAAAATATTACAGGTTCCCCTGGATTGGCGATACAAAATATTATGTATATAAAGTGGAGAAGAGTAACAGTCAAGGATTAAATCTCCAAAATGAATGATCAAAATTTTAAAGAAATATACAGATTGGAAACAAATATGTTTTACGTCGTGCTGAACGTATTTCCGTGCCTAAAGCAAATTATTAACGAAACGAACTAAAGATCTCAAAATTAATGCGGGAAGACCTTATTGATAAAGTCCTAATAACCTAAGAACCGTCTCAATTAGTGTT
Source organism: Cytophagales bacterium (assembly GCA_035628645.1). GTDB lineage: Bacteria > Bacteroidota > Bacteroidia > Cytophagales > Cyclobacteriaceae > DASPJL01. Next base: position 2,068 of record DASPJL010000195.1, read on the forward strand.
ACTTGTATTCTATTAAAAGAATCTGGAATTTGATAGATTTGATTTTCTTAAAATAATCTCAGCAAAGTGATTGAAATAACAGGGGTAACTAAATCCTTTAAAAGCCTGATTGCCGTAAATGATTTATCGCTTGAGATAAGAAAAGGAGAATATGTAGCCCTTTTGGGCCCAAATGGCGCAGGCAAAACAACATTGGTTGAGATGATTGAAGGGCTTCAGTTCCCGGACAAAGGTCAAATTATTATTGATGGGAAATCCTGGAAAAAACATTCCTCATTTTTAAGAAGAAAAATCGGAATCTCTCTGCAGGAAACTAAGTTTATGGACAAGGTCACTGTAGAAGAAACCATTGATTTGTTTGCAAGTTTTTATAAACTGCCCTCCACCAGAATTCAGGAAATACTTGATTTGGTCAACCTTAATGAAAAAAGGAAAAGTTTTGTAAGTAAACTTTCCGGTGGGCAACGCCAACGGCTGGCGCTTGGAATAGCTTTGATTAATAACCCTGCCATCCTGATACTAGATGAACCTACTACCGGTCTCGACCCGAATGCGAGGAGAGAAATATGGAAAATTCTTCAAAAATTAAAAAAGGAACACGGAACCACATTGCTTCTCACTACCCATTATATGGAGGAGGCGGAAGAGCTGTGCGACAGGATTATCATAATGTTTGAAGGAAAGATAATGGCTGAAGGTACTTTAGAAAGCTTGTTGAAACTGTATTCGAAAGGAGAGATTATTGAATTTAAAACGGAAAAACCAATTGAAGTTCCTGTAGAACAGTTGAAGGGAGTAATAAATATTAAGCAGAACTCCTCTCAGACGGAAGTGAGCATGGAGGTGGAGAACATTACAGAAGTACTGCCCAGTCTTATCAATTTGCTAAAGATGAGGGAGATTCCTTTATTGGACCTGGAATGCAGAAGGAAAACTTTGGATGATTTATTTGTAGCCATGACAGGAAGGAGGTTAAATGAATAACACTTTATTAAAACTTATCATTATCCAGATAAAGGATTTTATCAGGGAACCGGAGATCCTCTTTTGGTCGATTTTATTTCCTATTGGAATATCAGGCGTATTGGGGCTGGCATTTATGCAAAAAGAAGAATTGGTGAGGGAGGTAGCTTTTGTTAGTCATAATCGCGGTTCTGTTGAAGCCTATGAAAATAGGTTGAATTCAGAACTTTTTAAATTTGATAAAAGCAGTGAAGAAGAAGCTTTGCTGAAGATCAAAAGGGGTGAAATACAGCTTTACATAAAAGAAGACCCTTCAGGAACGATTTCCTATCATTTTGATCCTGTAAATGCTGAAGCTCAATTGACCTATCTCATGCTTGAGAAAGAATTGACCAAAGAAAAATCCGAAGAACGTCCTACGGTTGAAATTACTACAACGGGCAACAGATATATAGATTTTCTGATTCCCGGATTGCTGGCCCTGGGCATCATGAATTCCTGTATTTGGGGGATAGGCTGGAACCTGATAGATTCAAGGATCAAGAAATTATTAAGGCGAATGGTGGCTACCCCAATGAAGAAGTCCACTTTCCTGACGGCTCAAATGATTACACGTTTGATGGTTTCCTTTTGTGAAGGTTTGATTCTTTTTGTCTTTGCTCATCTATTCTTTGGTGTAGAGATACAGGGATCCATTCCCGGACTGATTTTAATATTTGTTTCAGGCACATTTGCCTTTGCCGGTATTGCGATTTTAATTTCTTCAAGGGCGGAAAATGCGCAGGTCGGTAATGGATTAATTAATGCTATCGTTTTGCCGCTGACTATAGTTTCGGGAGTTTTCTTTAGTTATCATAACTTTCCTGATTGGATAGAAAATCTTGTCAGGTTTCTGCCATTGACAATTTTAGCCGACAATATCCGAGCGATTTTTAATGAAGGGGCAAGCATCACAAGTGTTCTATTGCCTTCATTTTTTTTACTAATAACCGGTTTTGTGACTTTTATAGCAGGTTTAAGGATATATAAATGGTATTAAAATCGTAGTATTTTAATTATGTAGAAAAGTGAATTTTTTTTGTATTATCACAGTTGATGTAATAACTTAGTGATTACATGAAGCAATACATGGAAGTATCAATTATACAAATCGGAAATTCAAAAGGTCTTCGCTTAAATAAAGCTATTTTGGACAGATATAAAATCAAAGATAAGGTTGAGCTGATTTTTGAAAAAGGACAGATAGTCCTTAAGCCCATTGAAGAACCAAGAAAGGGTTGGGATAAAGCTTTTAAAAAGATGCATGAGAGTGGGGAAGATAAACTTTTTATAAGTGATGTGTTTGAGGATGAAAGCTTTGATGAATGGAAATAAATCAATACGAGATTCTACTGGTTAATTTGGAGCCAACGATAGGAAGCGAGATAAAAAAAACAAGACCTTGTCTCATTATTTCCCCTAATGAGATGAACCATAACTTAAGAACTGTGACAATTGCTCCGATGATTTCGCAAAGCCATAAATATCCAACACGTGTAAAGGTAAAACATAATGAACAGGTGGGTTGGGTAATATTAGATCAAATAAGAACAGTAGATAAGCAACGAATAATTCGAAAGTTAGGTCAGTTAAATTCTGCAGAGATTGCCGAATGCAAAAGAATTATTAAAGAAACGTTTGTGGATTAAATTTAAACAAGCTCTTTTTCAACTGTTATTCAGTCCTCATTATCAGGCAAAAAGGATATATATGCGGTATTAAGAAGTGTTTGATTCTGGGTAAAATGCAAGCATGGAATAACCAAACAGGCGACTCTCCTTCTACAAAAGACCGACAACACCGATAAAATTATTCATTTAAATTACTCCTTCTTTAGCGCAAACACACAGCATGATCAGGGTTCTAGCTTAATATCATCATAAATTTCCTTCAGCGGAAGGGCCAAACCTATCTGAGCTAAGTTAATACTGCTTTCTATGCCTTGAACTACTGAAAAAGACCAACCTTCACCCTTTCTTTCATAAATTTTTACAGTATAATCAGATTGACTAACAATCAAATAATACTTTCGATTCAAATCTTGAAATGCAGTGCTTTTAGAAAGTACTTCTACAATGATTTTAGGAAATTTAACTTTCAATCCTTCCTCAAAATCCCTTTCATCACAGGTTACCATTACGTCAGGATAAAAGTAAACTCCCCTGTGTTCTTTTTCCAGTTGAACCCCTTCAGCAAATACTTTACAACCTTTACCTTTAAAATGATTTCTAAATAAGGAAGCACAATTTAGAACCATCGTATTATGATTTTTGGTAGCGCCGGACATTGCAAATATCTCCCCGTGAAAGAATTCAAATCTTTCTTGAGAAGATTGTTCTAATGCCTGATATTCCTCAAAAGAATATGAAGGCTTATTTTCAATTGGTTTTCCCATTGCTATCTTTATTCAAAATACGAAGATGAATTTTAAAGTGTATTCAAAATATAGTTGGAGATGTGTTCAAAATTGAATCGCATATAGAAAGAAATCAGTTACTCCTAGAAAGAAATCAGTTACTCCTCGTCCACTACAGACAAATCCACAGGACTGGTAAAGTTGTTTTTTACAAAATTGCACCATTGGCAGTCTTCTTTGCCGCAACCCGGCATAAATTCATGATTCAAAATTTTTCCGTAAGCTTCCTTTAGTTGCCCTTTTACTATTTTTATGTCTTCAGGGGATATTACCAGTTTCCTTTTCTCATATTCCTTTTTGCTGTTTTTTTCGATAAAATCAAATTCTCCGGAGATCATTTCCCATTTCTTGGTTTTGTCACTATCCATCAGGATCTTATAAAAAACCATTTGTCTCCAATAGTCTCCCCCCAATGGATCAGCTTCAGAAGGAGGATTAAGTTTTCGTATTCCGTTTTCCGGTTTGCCGGTTTTATAATCTACCACGTTGACTACATTTCCGTCGAATTCCAATTTGTCAAGGATACCTGTGAGTGGAACACCTTCTGCCTCTACATGGTTTAAGCGGTATTCTACCACCACTACTTTATTCCATCGTTCAATATAGGTTTGATAGAATCCGGGGAGAATCTCCTGACCATATTCCATCTTTCGTTTAAATTGTTCCTTGGTGAAGTGCGCATGGTATTTTTGCATCCCTTTTTTAAAGATCTCATAAAGCTCTTCTTTTGAACTAAATTCCTTTTTACCGGAATCCAGCATTTGGCGAAAAAACTTTTCTAAAGTGTAATGGACGGCATTTCCAAAACCCATGCTTTCATTTCTTGCCGAAGGTACTTTTATTATGTTCTCAAAATAGAAGGTTAGCGGACATTTAAGGTATTTACTTAAATGTGTTACACTCATCCTGTAATTTTTTAAAGAAGCGTCTATAAATGCCTTATTAATTAAATCAGACTTGGCGATCTCCGGCAGTGAAAGGTTGAGATAATTAAAATCAAGAAGCGCATCCGGCTCTAAAGAAATGTCGGTTTCATTAAGTTCTTCACCGATTTTTATTTCTGTTACAAACCTTGATTTTTCCTGTTCTTTGCTGTTCCTATCCTCCTTAGAATAGGAAATTGTCAAATTTTCTTTTGCCCGGGTAAGTGCAACATAAAAAAGCCTTCTTTCTTCCTCTTCAAGATCTTCATCTATACTTGGCACAATGGTATCTGGCAATTTAAAACCTCTGTTCACACCCCGTGACTTTTCCCAACACCTGGCGTTGCTTGAGAGCAGGTATACATGTTTGAACTCAAGTCCTTTGGAACTATGCGCCGTGACAAAGTTTACCCCATCCGGGTTAGAAATAATCTTATTCAGGTAAATACACAAATCATGGCTTTCCATCTTTTCAACCAATGACAGCAAATTCTTCACGCCAAAGTTTTCCTCTTTTTCCGAATTACTTTTGAGGAAATCAAAAAAGGAAGTAAGACTTTCCATCAGCCAGATTTTATCAGGAGAATTCATAATGTATTTTAAGATTCCTCCTTTGGTTATTATTTTCTCAAACAATACCTGAAGGGTATCATTTGCCATGGATTTGAACCAATAGTTCAGATTATCCTCTAAAGAGGAAACAGCTCCGGCAGACTCCAATCCAAGTCTGAACATGGTTTCTTTGCTTGAAATTACTTCCCTCCATTTTTTGTAAACACCTTCTTCTATGTGGGAGCAATGCAAGGAAATCCTGGCAATATCTCTGGGACTTATTCCAAAAAAGTCATAATGCATTACTTCAAACAACAAGTTCTCAGCGCTATGAGGTCTTTCAAATTCCTGTTGAAGATAAGTAAGCAGGTGAATGAGGTTCTTGATAAACGGAAGCTTCAGAATATTTACCCTTTGTTTGAGATTTAAAGGTATTTTCTTTTGCTCCATTACCTTTACCAGATTTTCTACCAGTTTGTGTTTTCTGTAAATTACTGCTACCTCACTCAGATCCTCTCCCAGTTGTTTCAGTCTTTCTATTTCTGATAGAATAAAAGCTTCTTCATTTTGAGGATTTGGAAAGGTTTTAATTTCAGGACGAACGAGAGAGTATTTCAGAGAGGAACTGGAGATTAAATTCTTCTGAATGTCATTAAATGTATTAACCAGTCTTTGGCTATTAAAATTTATCAGCGACTGAGCAGTGTTAAGAATGGATTGTGTGGATCTGTAATTTTCCGTTAAAACCACCTTATACAAATTCCTTTCATACCTCAGTGCAAAATCGGTAATGTTCTTAAGGTTTGCGCCTTGAAACCGGTAAATGGACTGATCGTCATCCCCCACAACAAATACATTGGGGTTTTCATCAGGATCTTCAGTAAGAAGGTTTAAGATCTCATTTTGTGATCCATTGGTGTCCTGGAATTCATCCACTAAAAAGTATAGGTATTGCTCCTGATATTTTAATCTGAGGGACTCATTATTTTTAAAGCCTTCTAACACCCACAAAATCATATCGTCGAAGTCATACCGGCCCATGCTTTTCATGAGCTTATTAAAGTTATGGTATTCAAAGGCGGCAGCCCTCAACTTTTCCATCCGCTCTGTTTCCTCCTGTATCTCTCTGATTTTTGGGTCTCCCTTTTTGTTTTGACCCCTGTTTACTTTGTAGATAAAATTATCACGGCTTGGAAGTTCTTCTAAATAAAGATCAATTTGTTGCGATATAAATTCAGGCGACCAGTCCTCCGTTTTCATTGTGCTGAATAATGACTTTAACCGGCCTATATCGGAATAAATTTCACCTCTATATTTTTTTAAAAGATGTCCCTGGGGGAATTGATCGATGAGCTTATGGTACAGTTCAATGGTTTCCAGTTCTGAAATGGGATGGAGCTCCCTGATTCCAAAGTAATCCATATTATTTTGAATTACCTGGTTGCAGAAGCTATGAAAGGTATGAATATGTACTCGATAAGCATCAGGGCCGATAAATTTCAAGAGCCTGTTCCTCATTGCAATCACACCTGCATCAGTATAAGTGAGGCAAAGAATATTATGGGGAGCAACCTGAAGGTTTTTGGAACTTAAAATGTATCCTATTCTTGCTGAAAGAATTTGCGTTTTACCGGTTCCAGGTCCTGCTATAACCAATACAGGTCCTTCCGTATGGAATACTGCCTGTTTTTGTGCTGTGTTTAATTTTTCGAGTTCTTTCTGAAACTGTAGATTATAATCCGGATTAGAAGGCATCGTTAAAGTTATTATTTTTCAAGATTCATAAAAAGGCATTGTCGTTTAAAAGTGCTTCTGTTGCGTATGATTTTAGCTTTATAATAATGAAAAGAGGATGTTAAAAAAGTAAGTTTTCGTTCTTACTGTTTTATTTCAGCGCATACTGCACTAACGCCTCCGCATACTTTTCTAACCTACAAGCCACTGGTCCTCTTCTTCTGATCAACAAAATGCCATTTCCTGACCAAACTCTTGACAAGCTGGCTGACCAACTTCACCGGCCAGCTTCCGGAAGTTGATTAGTGACACAAAGTAAGTTGACCAGCGATGCTGGTCATTTTACTTTCAGTAAGCAAACAAAATTTTTTCAGTCGACGGACAAAATTTTTTCAATGGCTGGAGAAGAATTTTTCAGCCGCTGGAAAGGATTTTTTCAGTATGAAAAATGAGAATTCTGAGCGGCTAGAAAATAAAAAAAAGAACCGGAAATTGATTCCGGCTCCTTGCATTTGATAATAATCGTTGACCGCAATTGTGCGATCAGAAGTTCGCTGACGCTTATGAATTTTAAAAGAATTTCGTTCTGTTATCTTCAATATCAGAATACTTTTTGACAGTTTCAGAAATATTGGAACTTGCCTGTTGTTGCCTCCTTTGCGCTATTTGGTCTTTGTACATAGAATGATCTGCTATTTCAGGTGCAGGAGTTTTGTTTAAAACTTCCACGATCAATACACCATTTTCGTCAGCTATAGGTTCTGATCTTTCTCCTTTTTTCATTCCGAAGATCCTTCCTGTAGCAATTGGAGAAAACCCAACATTGTTTAAGGAAGAAGATGTGAAGGTAATGTCGGCCTGAGTATTTACAGAAGCAGTAGATCCATACTTTTTGGCAATGTCTTCTAATGTACCTTTTTGTCCCTGAAGTTTTGCAATTATTGCTTTAGCCTTCAGTTCGTTTTCTATTTTCGGAGTAATTTCATTTCTCAGGTTTTCAATGTTGGCTTCGCCTTCTTCAAATTTTGATTTAACTGAAACAACTACATAAGAATCTTCCAGAGAAAAAACTTGTGAAACGGCGCCTGCCTCAGCGTCATTAAAGATCCATCTTACTATTTCCCTTGTATTAAGAAGTTCATTGATACTTCTGTCTGTAGGGGTTACTCTTGGTGCTTCCATTATCGTCAAAGAATCTTGTGCAGCCCTTGTTCTGAATTCTTCTCCTGAAACAACAGTACCAGCAAAAGCGGACGCATTCCTATAAACCCTGTCATTTGTTGCAGAACCCGGTGTAATTTGCTTTTCTATCGTAGCAAATCTGTATTGCACATTACTTTTAGGTTCTGTTACTTTTATGATATGATAGCCAAAGTCGGTTTTAACAGGCTCAGGTAATAGTCCCGTTCCATTAAAGTTAAAGACTGCATTCTCAAATTCAGGTACCATTCTTCCTTTTGAAAACCATCCCAGGTCTCCGCCTTGGTTTTTAGTACCATCCGTGCCGTGGATCATTGCCATGGTTTCGAAATTAGCGCCTTCTTTAATTTGCTTAAGTACTTCCTTTGCTTGTTTTAAAGCCGCTTGTTGATCTGCATCAGAAGTGCTTGCAGGTTTAAATAGAATATGGCTTGCTCTCACACTAGGATCAGCGTCTGTTTTTACATCTGAAAGCTTTAAAAGCTTGTAAACACCATTTTCCAAAACCGGCCCTACCACATCACCTTCTTTAAGAGAAGAAATTTGAGAGGCAACAAGTGCAGGCAATTCTCCTGGATTTACATAGTCAAATGAAAACTGTCCTTCGGTATTTATACTGGAGAAAGTAGAATCTTCAGCAGTATTTTTAAAGTCTTCAGCCAATTCATTTATTTCCTTTAGGATGGCAGCAGTATCTTCAGAAGAAGCTTTTACCGGAAAAGTTACATATTCAATTGAAGCGCTCGTCTCTCCTTTATACTTTTCTTTATTCTTGTTTATATATTCCCTGATTTGCTCATCAGTCACTTTAATGGATGAATCACTCACGGAATGGAAAGGGACATACAAAAACTTAACTTCGGCTTTCGCTGTTTGGTTTTCGTATTCACGCTGTGCTTCCGCCTTTGTAACATAAACAGTTTTAAGAATTAAATTTTCATATTTTATTCTTTGCCTGGCTCCTCTGATTTCAGCTAAGAATTTATTAACCTGGGCCTTCTGATTCGGATCCATCTGATTATTATTGTATCTATAGAAGAATGAATCTAGTTTTACCCTATTAAACTCTCCGGTTTGAGGATCGGTAAAAGCTTGTTTTAGGTTTTGATCTACATTTGCACCTCCAAATAGATCGCTTAATTCTTCACTTGGTACCTCTATTCCAAGTTCTTCAAACTCCTTAGTGAATGCAATTTTAGCAATCAGTGATTCCCAAGCTTGCTCTCGTAAAGATTCTCTCTGGCCTTCGGTTACATTTCCTCCATACCTTTGCTCCCATTGGTCTATTTCCTGTTGATATTCCTGAATGGAAATGTTCTCGCCTGCTATTTCACCTACATCCTGGGAGCTATTTCCTCTCAAAAAAGAATTTTGATTCAAAAGGTCTCCACCTAACATAAAAAGCATAAGGGCTACCGCTACCACCCCAACGGCGATTCCGGTTCTTTCTCGTATTTTCTTAATTAAAGCCATTTTTAATATTTAAAAGCGCGCAAATTAACGACAATCCTATAGAAAATCAAACTTTTATGATACAGTTTGAAGTGTTTTTTTATTTAATTATTATACTAAAATGAAGTTGTCTTGTAAGTAATTTTAAGATTTATAAACTTTCCTGAACTACCTTTTACTTTTTGACCGGCTTCCTCTTTTTATCTGCTGAGTTTTTCTTACCTTATTGGTTTCCTCTTTTTGCTTTTTTGCCCTGTTTAATTTTAAATAGAGAACAAGTGACAAGGAGAGCATAAACAGCCAATAACTGGCAGCGATTTTAAAATAAAAGGTTTGGTGAACCCCAATGATAAACAGCACGACTGCTAGAGAAATAATTATGGAATCAAGCAACTTCATGTATTACAAGTAATGTTGAAATAATGACAATGTTAAACTATTCATTGGAAAGGGTATCTTCTTCTACCTCATCTTCCAGAATAAATGATCCGGTAGGTTTATCTATTTTATAGGTTGAAAAGTCCTGGGCAGCCGTCAAACCTTCGCCCTGAAGCAATTCGTCCTCTGTTTTTATGGTAACAAACTTGTCGGTGTAAACTCTTTTTTCCTTTCTGTTCCAATAAAGTATTTCCGTATTCAGTTGTTCATTTGTCTTAATGTTTTTGACAATAACATTACCGGTGGCAGTGAAAACATTTGAAGTTTTACTGAACTCTCCTTCATTTGCGGTAAGTACAGATGAAACTGTGCCATCTTTATCAAAAAATTCCACATTTAACCCTTCTGGAAATTCCTGGTTACCATTTTTTAACTCTAGTTGTTTAGGCGCTTTAAGCCTTACCTTTACAATTCCCGAGTCGCTCAATAAGTTTACTACATTACTCAAACTGGTCATCGGACCAGTATACTCTTTCATATCCTTCAACGATTTCTGGTCTTCTGAACAACTTAAGAATACACAGGAAAAGGCGATTAGGGCAAAAACAATAAGAAAATATTTTTTTACCATTTAAAGGTTCTGTTAGTATAACCTATTGAGTTGAGTTACTAAGACGGACATTTAATCAAACTTTCTTCTGACAAACCACCTGTCATTTAAGGTTACGCCCAGGTTAATTCTAAAATAATTTTCTTCAATAATGTTTGTCTCTTTAGTACCTCGCTTGCCTACAGCAAAGGCAAGGTTTAAAAATGAAAGTCTTCCAACAGGTAATGCAAGACCTAATGTGGCTCCCATATCATTTAGCTTTTCACTGTTTGCTGAGAAGGTGCTTTCCGAATAATATACACCTAACCTAAAAATTGTCCGGTTAAGATATCCTTTGATGGCATTGATGTCCGGCACATATTGACCTCCGAAAGAAAAGGTAGAAACATTTTTTAAAGATTCGGTTCCATCTATTGAGTTGAACTTTTCCCAATCCTGAAATTTAACTTCTCCCCCTAACGTCCATTTATAGAGGCGTTCAATACTCAGTCCTGCCCTAAGGGAAGATGGGTGAAATATTTTGCCTTCCTGATCGCTGCCTATGGTGCTATTTTCGAGCGGAGCATCGTCTATCAACCTTCTTTTCACTAAAGAACGAGTGGATGTATAGCCCCACTTTCCTCCAAATTCGTATGCACCGCCAGCATTCAGGTACCAGTTTTTATTTAACTGCTGTCTGTATCCGATTGAAGGTGCCACCGAAAATCCCCGATAATTCGTTTGATCTGTTGACTCCAGAAAATAGGCTTGTTGAATGTTGTGAATATAGGAAGAATAGGTTTTTTCTATTGCCCCGAAATTATATGCTGCTTTTAGTCCCAGGCTAAAGTTTTTGGTAATCTGAACACCTTGAGAAAGATAAATTGAGTTTATTCCACCTTCTCCTAAATAGTTATAAGTTACGGTATCTGAGCTGCCATTCACTGTAGAGGACTGGCTATAATTATAGCTTACATTGGTCAGCGGCCTTAATCCCACACTGATGACGTATTTGTCTGTAATAGGAAAAGCAAATGCCAGATATCTCAGACTGCCATTTCCATCGGAAACGCTGTTTTGCTGAGTAGTTAATTTTTTATACTCACCTGATCCTCCTAGTTCAAAAGTTGTGTATTTATTATGTGGTAGGAAAGCAGGATTAATATTTATATGAAATGGCGTAGGAAAGGCCATTCCTGCTCCTCCCATTCCCGAGTTGTGAAAATATTCATCGGGGAGGGGTTCACCTAATCCAAAGTTTGAATAAGGAGAATTACCATTTTGAGCGATCAATAAAAAAGGCGATAATATTAAAAGAATTGTAAGTCTAAGCACTTGTAATTGAGAGATTATGTAGCAATATTTTATGTAAACCAAGCAGCACCAAATCAGGGACCACAAAGATGTGTGGTTTTATTCTACTTTCAAAACAATACGAATCACCACCGGTAATAATTACATTAAGTTGAGAAAATATTTTTGAGTACGCTCCGATAAACCCCTCAATTTCAAAAACAGCGCCGTTAATAACGCCACTTAGGATGGATTCTTTTGTGGATTTGCCATTCAAAAAATCAGTTTTTTCAAATTCTACCAAGGGTAATTTGCTGGTATAATGACTAAGGGATTGAAAACGCATTTTAATTCCAGGAGAAATACTTCCTCCCAGATAGGTATTGTTAAGATCAATAATGTCGCACTTTATACATGTCCCTATATCTATCACAAGGCAATTGGTGTTGGGAAACAAACTAAAAGCGCCCACAATGGAGGATATTCTGTCTGTGCCTAAAGTTTCAGGAGTATTATAACCATTTGAAACAGGCAAGGGTGTTTTGTTAGAAAGTAAGATGGCATTGGTCTCAGCAGGAATATGAGGTAGTATTTGTTCAGAATTATTCCTGACGGTCGAAATAATGATATTAGAAGGCTTTTTTTCCTTAATTAGCTGGAGTAGCTGAGCTTCATTATCAAAACGGATAACTTCTGCTATTTCATCTTGTTGAAAGAGGCCAACTTTGATTAAAGTGTTTCCGATGTCGATGGCGAGGTTCATGGCTTCAAAACTAAAAAAAAATCCAGGTCTTTTTCTGGTTCGGTAATTCCTTTAGAACCCTTTCTGATGTTGTGAAACTTTCCAAAAGCTTTTAGACTTTTGGAAAGTTAGCCAGACTGATTAGTCGAACAGACCTTTATTCAAGGCGATTAACGCATCTTGTTTTTGTTCTGTTTTTATAAGAACAGAGATATTATGTCTGCTTCCTCCGTAGGAGATCATCCTTACCGGAATATCTCCTAAAGAATCGAAAATATTTTTAACAATACCTTGTGTTTCTGAGACCATATTTCCTACCATGCAAACAATGGTTTGGTCTTTATCCACCTCAACAATGCCGTAGTTTTTAAGCTCATCAATAATTTTATTAAGGTTTGCCTCATTGTCAATTGTTACAGATACAGCCACTTCAGAAGTTGTGATCATATCGATAGGTGTCTTATACTTTTCGAAAATCTCAAAGATCTTTCTCAAGAAACCGTAAGCAAGCAACATCCTGCTGGATTTGATCTTGATTGCTATGATGTTGTCTTTGGCAGCTATTGCTTTGATTGCTTTTTCACTTGTATGGTTTGCAATCAAAGTGCCAGGAGCATCTGGTTGCATTGTGTTTAAAAGCCTTACCGGAATGCTGTATTTTTGAGCTGGCCAAATCGTTGAAGGATGAAGAATCTTTGCTCCAAAATAGGCAAGTTCTGCCGCCTCATCAAAAGATAGTTCAGCAATAGGCTTCGTGTTTTTAACGATACGTGGATCATTGTTGTGCATTCCGTCAATATCCGTCCAGATTTGGATTTCACTTGCCCGGATACCAGCGCCCACTAAAGACGCAGTATAATCGCTTCCTCCTCTTTTAAGGTTGTCGATCTCTCCGTTTGCATTCCTGCAGATATAACCTTGAGAAATATAAAGGTCATAATCAGGATTTTCTTTAAGCGCCTGACTGAATTTTTCTTCTATATAAGAAAGCACCGGCTCATTATCTTCGTCGATTTTCATCAACTCCAGAGCAGGAAGAAGGATTGATTTTACCTTAATTTCTTCTAAGTAAGCTTGAAATAACGTAGTAGAGATTAATTCTCCCTGAGCAAGAATTACTTTTTCGTCAGCAGGTTCAAAAGATTTGGCTGTAATTTGCTTTAAAAGAGAAAACTTATCATACAAGATTTCATTTCCTTTTTCAACACCTTCACGGGTAGAAAAAAGCCCTTTTACAAAATCGTAATATTTAAACTCCAGATTCTTTAAAATTTCCTCTGCCCTGTTTTTGTCGTTGTGGGCCAGATTAGAAGAAATTTCTACTAAAGTATTGGTTGTCCCTGATACGGCAGAAAGAATAACTACTTTCTTTTCTCCGCCAGTGACTAACCTGGCTACCGCATGCATTCTTTCAGGACTACCAACGGAGGTGCCTCCAAATTTTAAAACCTTCATTTCAAATTGAATGATTAATTTTTATACGTTATGTGATTTTGAATAGTATGATTGCTTAAAAGCCTAACATCTTTATTGCAGTTATTGCAGCTTCATCTCCTTTATTTCCATATTTCCCTCCTGCCCGGTCTAAAGCTTGTTGTTGGGTATTGGGGGTAAGCACGCCAAATATTACAGGTTTGTTGTATTTCAAGGAAACATCCGTTAAGCCATGGGATACAGCCTGGCAAATAAAATCGAAATGTTTGGTATCTCCCTGAATAACGCAACCTATGCAAATTACTGCATCCACTTCTGGTTTTTGAGCCATCCATTGTGCACCTAAAGACAATTCAAAACTTCCCGGTACAGTTTTGCGGATAATGTTCTCTTTCGAAGCTCCATTTTTTATTAAGGTATCAAAAGCGCCATGAAAAAGGGCTTCAGTGATTTCTGAGTTCCACTCAGAAACAATAAGAGCAAACTTTTTTGTAGAGATTTCTGAAATATTAGTCTGAGAATGACTACTTAAATTTTTCAGTTTGGTTGCCATGATTTTAAATAGAAAGATTCACTAAGGAATCTTTCCATTTTAACTATTTTGAAATAAGAGCTTCTATTCTGGCTTTGTTTTTTCGGGCATCGTTGTACTCAGATGCATCGAAATATTCTTCGATGATTTGGTCATAAGCATTAAGAGCAGCCTGATTGTCTCCTTGTTTTTCATAAGCAAGCGCTTGCTTCATAAGGTATTGGGGAGAGAAAAATTTGTTAGGATTATACTCTGCGGCTTTACCATAAAATTTTGCAGCTTCTTCAAAATTCTTAAGTTCCATATTGGCATCGCCAATCAAGGAGTAGGCTCGTGCCTGAACAAGAATATCCGAAGAACTAAAATCTTTTAAGTAGTCGATAGCCTCCTGAAATTTTCCATCTTTTAGATAAGCAGCTCCTGCATAATACTCTGCAAGATTTCCAGGTTTAGTAAGGCTGTATTCCTCTGCAATGGCTGGAAATCCCATTGTGTTTCCATCTCCTTCCAAAGCTTTTCCTACTGAGTCAGATTCAAAAAAGTTGATCGGCCTGAATAACTCATTTTGCGCTATTTGTGCCTGCGACTCTTTAAAGTACTTGAAAGTAAATATTCCTGCTACTGCAACCAATATAACTCCAATAATTATGTAGACCCATTTTTGATTGGTCTTGAAGAAATCTTCAGCTGATTCTAACTTTTCTATAACTACATCAGAATCTTCCAGTATATTTCTCTCTTTCTTTTTTACTGCCATGGTAATTTTATGAAGGGGGCAAATTTAAAATAATTTTAACCGAATTTTGAAAATGTTGTGAATTAATCTGTTATAAATGGATAATCTTTTTGAACATAGACATCTTTGAAGGCTTCTTCCGGAGACGGATAAGGAGAATCTTCAGCAAATTTTACTGCTTCAAGCACTCTCTCTTTGATCTTATTGTCTATTTCTTCAAGCTCTTGTTCAGTAGCAAATCCATACTTTAATATACTCGCTTTTACCTGCTCAATAGGGTCCTTGGACTTGTAGTCTTCCAGTTCTTCTTTTGTTCGATATTTAGCAGGGTCAGACATAGAATGTCCTTTATATCTGTATGTTCTGAATTCCAATAAAGTAGGTCCTTCACCATTTCTTGCTCTTTCTGCTGCCTCGGCTACTGCTTCATGGACGGCTTCGACACTCATTGCATCTACTGGACTGCAAGGCATATCGTACGCCTCTCCCAAAGTATACAAATCGGTAACGTTAGAAGTTCTTTTTACAGAAGTACCCATTGCATATCCATTATTCTCAATAACAAAAATTACTGGAAGCTTCCACAACATTGCCATGTTTAAAGTTTCATGGAAAGCGCCTTGTCTTACGGCTCCGTCACCCATGTAGCACATGCAAAGGTTTTTTGTGCCATTATATTTTTCAGCAAAGGCGATACCTGCTCCTAAAGGAACCTGGCCGCCTACTATTCCATGTCCGCCAAAGAATCTTTTTTCTTTATCAAAAATATGCATGGAACCGCCTTTTCCTTTTGAGCTTCCTGTTTGCTTGGCAAACAATTCGGCCATTATAAATTTAGGTTCAGTTCCCAGTGCCAGTGGATGAGCGTGATCCCTGTATGCAGTAATCCAGCTATCGTCTTTTGTAAGAGCAGACACAGCTCCGGAAACACATGCCTCTTGTCCTATATATAGATGACAAAATCCTTTGATTTTTTGCTGACCATAAAGTTGACCTGCTTTCTCCTCGAATTTCCGCATCAACTGCATGGATTCATACCAAAATAAATATGTTTCGTTTGAATATTTTGCTTTTGAATTTACTTTTGCTTTAGGCTTATCTTTTACGCTTGCCATACTACTGAAATCTTAATGAGACTAAAATATTTAGATGATGTTCCAAAATTAGATAAAAATGTTGTCTAGATTTAACGAATTCACCACCATTAGTTGATATAAAATTTTTAAGCTGCGAAATTAAATAAAAACATCCAACAAAGAAATTAATGTATCTTCAAAATATTGAGCTATTAAATTTTAAAAATTACAAGGAGACAAAAGTCTCTTTTTGTAGCAAGCTTAATTTTTTGACCGGACCAAATGGCTCGGGTAAGACCAATTTACTGGATGGTATTTACTATTTGTCCTCAGGAAGAAGTGGTTTAAACGCCATGGATAGTCAAAATATCAACCACGAGGAGCAGTTTTTTATGGCGAAGGGTACTTTTATAATTGAAGAAAAAAAGTACACAGTGGGTTGTCAATTGCAAAAAGGGCAAAAGAAAACACTCTTAATTAATAAGAAGAAGATTGAAAGGATAAGTGAATTTATAGGCAGGTTTCCTTCCGTTCTTATTACACCTGATGACAATGAGGTAATTCGGGAGGGAAGTGAAATCAGGCGCGGTTTTTTTGATAATATATTTTCTCAACTCGATAAAACCTATCTGAATGCGCTTATTAACTATACAAAGGCTTTAAAAATCAGAAACGGTTTATTGAAGCGTTTTGCCGAAGGTTTTTACTTTGATAAAGATTTGTTGGAACCCTACAATAATCTTTTATCAGAAAACGGAAATACAATTTATGATTTAAGGAATAAATACCTTTTGGAATTTCTCCCCGCTTTTAATTACTATTTTAACCTTCTTACAAAAAACAAGGAACAGGTAAATCTTGAATATAAAAGTTCAGTTTTTCAGGAAGATATATTGAGTCAGTTAGAGAAGAGTTTAGCCGAAGATCGTGTTCTCCAGAGAACGACCAAAGGAATCCATAAGGATGATTTTATCTTTTCTATTGGCGATCATGCATTAAAAAAGTTTGGTTCTCAGGGGCAGCAAAAATCGTTTCTTATAGCGCTTAAGTTTGCGCATCACATTACCATCAAAAAGACCCGGAACATTAATCCGATCCTTTTACTTGATGACATCTTTGACAAATTGGATGAAAAGCGAATTGCCCAATTATTAGATATCGTACTTAATGAAGAATTTGGACAGGTTTTTATTACAGATGCCAGGCCTTCGGCTTCTATAAAGTCTTTTAAATCAGTTATTCAAGATAAATGTATATTTAAGGTGGAAGACAACAAAGTGGAATTAATCCCCAACGTTTAATTGGAAAGGAAGTAAATTTTAAAATTTATTCTTAATTCTATTATATTTTTCTTTAAATTTTAAAACTAAAGCAAAAGAGGCGAAGGTTCAGCTTATCCTTCTTTTTATATTATGAGTTCATTCTTGTCACCAAAGATTTTGGTAAGCTTTATTGGAGTTATTTTGCTGGTCTCTGCTTCCAGCTTTTTATACCTTGTCAGTAACAAACAATTGACCAATAATTCGGAGGAAGTTGAATCCATTCATAAAAAAATGGCGGTTATTAATGCTATAGTTTCTCTGTTAAAAGATATAGAAAGAGGGCAGGAAGCCTTTATTATTTCAGGAGATGAAACATTCCTGAGCCCTTATTCCACCGCTTTGCTCTCCATAGATAAGCAAATTGAAAAGATGGACAAGCTTTTGGAGTCGGATATCGAACAACGGATGGAATTCAGCAAACTTAAAATCCTGATTGACGAGAAAATTAATGAGGCAAAGACTACAGTTTACTATGTTAAAAACGCAAGGGGAGAGGAAGCGAAAGCAATGTTTGCCCAAGGAGATGGGAAAGAATTGATGACAAAAATAATTGAAGAAGCAGGAAAGATTGAAAATGTGGAAAATCAGAAACTGTTAGGCGCTACTCAAAACTTTAATGCAAATTCAAGAGGAAACCTTATTATAGTACTTGGAGGATTGACCGTTACCCTTTTGGTAATTTTACTGGGGGTTCGGAGAATACTTAATGAGCTAAAAATTCGTCAGCATTTAGAGGCAGAGTTATTCGATAGGAACAAGAGTTTATCCAGCAAAAATGCTGAACTTGAGGTGGCAAATACGGAGTTAAAATCTGCCAATGAAACCATCACAAATTATAATGCAGAAGCCATTAAGAATCAGGTATTCTTATTTAAAAATGTAGTAGACAGCTTTCCTTCTCCTCTGTTAATTTTTAATAAAGCCAGCAAATTGGAATTTATTAATAATGCAGGACTCCAAGCTTTTGCCCAGGCCCCTGAAAAAGTACTGAACCAAAAGCCGGAAGAATTTCTTTCCGAAGAAAAAGCTTTTGTATTTGCGAGCTATATCAATCAGACCCTTCTTCTGAAGAAGCCTGGCCAAACGGAAATAGCTTTAAAAACCAATAACAAAGAACGCACTTTTATTATCCGGTTTATTCCTTTGATAGATGAAAAAGAAGAAGTGAGGAAGATATTGGTGATTACTTTTGATATAACAGACCGGAAAAGTTTTGAGGAGAAAATGATGGTTCTTACAGAGGATCTTGAACAAAAGGTGAAAGAAAGAACGCAGCAACTCGAAAAGCTGAATGAGGAACTGACAAATCAATCTGCAGAAACTGCCGATCTTTATAACAATGCCCCCTTGGGCTATTATTCTGCTGACAAAACCGGTAATTTTTTAAAAATCAATAATACTTCCTTGAAATTGCTGGGATATGAAAGAGATGAAATTCTTTCAAAAAATATGGTTTCACTTTTAATTCCTGAACAAAGAAGGGGCGGGTTTCAACAGTTGATTGATGAGCTGGTCAGCAATGGAAAAGTAGAAAATAAGGAGTGTGAGTTTATTAAAAAGGATGGTTCTCTTTTGCCTGTACTTATCTACGCCTCTATTGATTATGATGAGGCCCGGAATGTTAAAATGAGCAGGACTGCTTTTATTGATAATACTGAGCTGCAAAAGGCGATAAAAGACAAAGAAAAGTTTCTGGAGGCCCTTAAGACAGCTAACAAGGAATTGGAGTCGTTTTCCTATTCAATATCGCATGATTTGAGGGCGCCTTTAAGGTCAATTAATGGTTTTGGTAATATTTTGAGGAATGAATATTATCAAAAACTGGATGAAGAGGGAAAAAGATATCTTGACATAGTGCTTTACAATACAAAGCAAATGGGCAAGCTAATAGATGATTTACTGGAATTTGCCAAACTTGGAAAAAAGGGATTGAATAAAAACCGATTTAATATGGCGGAATTGATAGCTGAAGTATTGAAGGAGATACTGAATTCTACTCCCAAATCCAGGGAAATAAAGTTGGAGATTGCTTCTCTGCCCTTTGTTACGGCAGACAGGAATTTAATAAAGCAAGTATGGGTTAACCTGATCAGTAATTCATTAAAGTTTTCCTCTGACCAACCCAAGCCCGAAATATCTATTTTTAGTGAAGACAATGAAGATTATAGCACTTTTTACGTTCGTGATAATGGCGTTGGTTTTGACTCGAAATATTCGGATAAGCTTTTTAATGTTTTTCAAAGGCTTCACTCAAACGAAGAATTTGAAGGAACCGGAGTGGGATTGGCAATTGTTCAAAGAATAGTTACTACGCATGGAGGAAAGGTTGGAGCAGAAAGTAATCTGGGTAAAGGAGCAACCTTTTATTTTACAATTCCTAAAGCATAAATTATGACCGAAGCGCTCGAAATACTTTTGGTAGAAGATAGTCCTTTCGACGCAGAACTTACCATACGTGCACTTAGTCAAAAAATAAATAATGTAGGCCTCAATCACGTGCGGGATGGAGAAGAAGCAATAGAATTTTTAGAAGCAAAAGGGAAATATAAGGATCGGGAATTGGATAATTTGCCAAATCTTATTTTATTGGATATTAAATTACCTAAAGTTAATGGGATGGAATTTTTACGTCAGATCAAAAGTGATAAAAGGACCAGATTAGTTCCAACCATTATTTTGACATCTTCTAACGAGGTTTCCGATATTAGAACGTGTTATGATTTGGGGGCGAATGCCTATATTGTCAAGCCGCTGGATTTTGATCAATATAATGAATTTATTGGCCTGGCAGGTTTATTTTGGATTCAGGTCAATCAACCTTTTAAATAGTAATTTTTTGGATTCACCATACAAAATATTATTAGTTGAAGATATCGCATCAGATGCAGAATTAATATTATATGAGCTGAAAAAAGCAAAAATCGCTTGTGAGCATCTGAGAGTTGAACACGAGGAGCAATACGTCAAGGCGCTAAAGGAATTTGAACCGGACATAATTTTAGCGGATTTCAGCTTGCCAAGGTTTAATGCATTACAGGCCCTTTCTATCATTAATGAAGAAAACATAATAATTCCTTTCATTCTGGTCACCGGTTCCCAAAGTGAAGAAATTGCTGTAGAATGTATTAAGAACGGCGCTGATGATTACCTCTTAAAAACCAGCCTTACCCGCCTTCCAACTGCATTTTTTAATTCTATTAAAATAAAGAAGGAAATTAAGACCCGCCAGAAAGCGGAGCAACGACTTAAGGAAAGTGAGGCTTATAAATCAGCAATACTGAACACCGCAGCAGATTCTATCATTACTGTAGACGAAAATGGGAATGTTGATCTTTTCAACAATGCGGCTGAAAATTTATTTGGTTATTCTGAGGAGGAAATTTCAGGTAGACCTATTTCACTATTAGTCCCTGATTTCGCAAAAATCGATATCGTTTCAGAACTTAATGAATTTATAGAGCGACAGGGAAAAACGTCTGCAAATCAGAGGGAGTTGATTGGAAAGAAAAAGGATGGCTCAGCTTTTTTTGTTGAAATATCGGTGGATAAGGTTGTGTTTTCAGACAGAAGTTTTTTTGTAATCATAATCCGAGACATCACCAATAGAAAAATCACTGAAGAGAACATTAAGTTCAAAAACAGGGAACTGAATACTTTTGTTTACAGGGTATCTCATGATTTAAAAGGGCCAATATCATCCATTCTTGGCCTGGTTGAAGTCGCAAATACAGAACTTCACGGTATTCCACAGGCATTAAGGTATAATAAATTGATTCGCCAAAGTGCGCATAAACTGGATTATACTCTTGTCGAATTATTAAAAGTACTTCACGTACGGGAAGCAGAAGTTGAATATTCTACTGTTAATATTTATGAACTGGTAACAGAAGTAATTCGAAATTATGCTAACCAGGGCTTGCTGGAAAACATATATACCAAGGTAGAAGTTGAAAAAAACCTTGAGTTTCCCACAGCACAGCATTTTCTTCAGATTGTGCTGGAAAAGCTTATTCTAAATTCCATTCATTTTCGCAAAGACTTTTCAAGTGAAAACTATATTTATCTAAAAGCGGAAGTGTTTAAGGATAAATTGATTTTGGAAGTAAAAGACAATGGAGTGGGTATTGAAAAGTCAATACAAGGAAAAGTTTTTGATATGTTTTTCAGGGGAAATAATATTTCTAAAGGAAGTGGACTAGGATTATATTTAACCAAAATTGTAGTGGATAAACTGGAAGGAAAAATTGACCTCAACAGTGAAAAGGATAAAGGGACGACCATCAGGGTAATAATACCCTCCCCGGAAATCAGTATCACGGATTAAAAAAGATTACACCAATTACACAGATTATAACGATGGAGGCAAATGTCTCGTCCTAAAAAAGTTTACAGCTTACTGCTTAAAATACTGATTTTTCTAAAATTTCTCTCCGTGTAATCAGCGAAATCCCTAAATCCGTGATCTAGATTATAAATATCCTTTTGCCTGTAAATTAAATAAAGTATGGTATTTGCCTTTTAATGCCAAAAGTTCTTCATGGCTTCCCATTTCAGCCATTTCTCCATTTTCCAGAACCAGAATCCTGTCCGCCATCCTCACTGTAGAAAAACGGTGAGAAATCAAAATTGCGGTTTTGCCCTTTGTTATTTCGGAAAACCGGATGAATACTTCATTTTCCGCTTTTGCATCCAGCGCTGCAGTTGGTTCATCCAGGATCATTACCTGAGCATCTCTCATATAAGCCCTGGCTAAAGCAAGTTTTTGCCACTCTCCCCCTGATAGATCTACGCCCTCTGCAAATCTTTTCCCAATCATTTGATCGTATTGTTTGGGTAATTTAGAAATTACCTGATCAGCCAGGCTTTTATTTGCCGAAGTCACAATTTTGGTCCTGTTTTCCTTGTCGTCTATATTTCCGACGGCAATATTATTCGATGCGGTAAATTGAAATTTTATATAATCCTGAAAAATGACCCCTATATTTTTTCTTAATTGTTCGGGATTATAAAGTCTTAAGTCTTTTCCATCCAGTAATATTCTCCCTTCCGTCGGTTCATACAACCTGGTGATCAATTTGGTTAGTGTAGTTTTTCCTGCGCCGTTTTCGCCAACTAAGGCTAATTTTTCCCCTGCATTTAAGGTAAAAGAGACTCCTCTTAGTGCATATTTATTCGAATCTAAATATTTAAAACTCACATTTTCAAAAACAAAACCTTTTTGTATAGGCGCCGGGAAAGAAATATAACTATCCCTCAATTCATTTTTTGATCTGATCTCAAAGAAATCGAAGAGATCCTTCAGATAAAGTGCACTTTGTGCAATGGAAGAAAACCTTAGAAAGATGCCTTCCATCAAACCCCTTAATCTGCTCAATGAACCGGAATAAAAAGTTAAATCGCCCAGCGTCAATTGCCCCTGAATGGTACGAAGAATGATAAAAACATAGGCGCCGTAATAGCCTATTGTTCCTATTGTGGCTAAAATACTTCCCCAGGTGGCTCTTTTAATAGCTATTTTTTTATTTTCCAGGTAAAATTTATTGGAAAGCTCTTTAAACCTGCTAATTAAAAAATCAGATAATCCGAATGATTTTACTTCCTTCGCAGTCTCATCACTTGCACCTATGTACCTTAAGTAATCAAGCTCTCTTCTTTCAGGCGTCCAGCTTCTGGTCATGGAATAGGTCTTCTCATTAAAATGCGATTCCACCAGGAAAGCCGGGATGACGGCTATGATTAACAGTAAAATAAGCCAAGGATTGAAAGCAATCAGCACTGCTCCTAAGAAGAATACAGTGATGAGGTCCTGAAACTGGCTCAAAACCTGAGACATTAATATACTTCGTCCTAAAGTTTGTTGCCTGGCCCTTTCAAGCTTGTCATAAAATTTTGAATCCTCAAATTGATCAAGATCAAGGGTACTGGCGTGGGCCATAATTTTCACGGAAGTGTTGTTGGCAAATACATCTCCAAGTAGGCTGTCAGATAAAGTCAATAATCTTGTCAGAACATCTGAAAGAACAATCAATCCTATTTCTACCCCGATCCAGATCCAAAGCATAGACAAATCCGGATTGCTTATTTCTCTTGCCTCAACTATTTCATCTATAATAAGTTTTCCAATATATAATATTGCCGGCGCGAATAAAGATTTAACTATTCTTAGCGTTATGTTCCCTATAGTTAAAGTTTTATTGGTTTCCCAAATCAGACGAAAAAACCGTGGTATGTTTTTTAAAGCATGAAATCTTTCCTTCAGTGAAAGTTTTGGTTTATTTCTTTCATTCCTGGAAAAAAGATTTAAAAGGTTGTCAATCACTGACTGTATAGGCATTTTTAAATTTAAGGATTAATGATTAAAAGCATTTGGAGTTAAAGTTTAGAAATTTTGAGGACAATATTTTTTAAAATATCCTTCTTCATTTAGTTTCTTTGCAGCATGAATGAAAATCCTGTTCTTATGAATGACTCCCACGGGCGGAGTTTTTTAAAAGGAGTAACCTGGAGAATAACAGGAACCATCGACACCATAACGATGGCTTTTATAGTTACCGGAGAAGTTCAGCATGCGCTTAAAATTGGTTTAACTGAGGTTTTTACCAAAGTAATTCTTTATTATTTACATGAAAGGCTTTGGAATGTCATCTCTTTTGGAAGAATTCATGGGGTTGGTCCTACTCAAGCCCGGAGCTTAGTAAAGGGAATTTCTTGGCGGATAGCAGGCACGGTGGACACTATCGTGATTTCGTATTTCATTACCGGCAATATTACCAATGCGATCCAGATAGGAGGTTTTGAAGTATTCTCAAAAATTGTATTATTTTACCTTCACGAAAGGATTTGGGGGAAAGTAAAGTGGGGAAGAATTATAAAGACTACTTCAACTTCATCGGTAAAAGTAAAAAAAGAGGAATTTGCCGGAAAAGACTAATCCCTCTTTTGACTTTAAATGCTACCTCAACTGCAAATCATTAATGATATTTTCAATTTTGTCATTTAATGTTTTGCTCGTTTTATCAAAGTTTTCTTTGCTGGCAAGAGATTCATTTACACTAAAATAAAATTTGATCTTAGGTTCTGTACCGGATGGTCTTGCCGAGATTTTGGTACCATCTTCCAGTAAAAATTGTAAAACATCAGATTTTGGCAACTCTATTTTTGTTTCTTTCCCAGTAATAAGGTCTCTTTCAACGCTGTTTTCGTAGTCTGATATTTTTATTAGTTTCTTGCCATTTACCAAAGCCGGAGGATTGGACCTGAATTTATTCATCATGGCTTTAATTTCCTCAGCGCCGCTTCTTCCCTTTTTTGTAAGGGAAATCAGATCTTCCTTGTAGTATCCGTATTCAACATAGATATTTAAAAGCCAGTCATACAAAGTGAATCCTTTGTCCTTGGCATAAGCAGCAATTTCTGCTATGATGGCGCAGCTTGCTATCGCATCTTTGTCCCTAACAAAATCTCCGATGAGGTATCCATAGCTTTCTTCAGCACCGGCTATAAATGTTTTTTTGCCTTCAAATTCTCTCATTAATCCGGCTATATATTTAAATCCGGTTAAAACATTGTAGCACTCAACCCCATTTTTTTGAGCGATTTTGTCAATAAGGTCTGTGGTAACAATGGTTTTTGCAATGTATTCTTTTCCGGTAAGTTTCCCCAGCTCCCTCCAACGTTCGATTAAGTAGGAAAAGATCAAAGTGCCTGTTTGATTTCCATTCAAAAGCTGAAATTCATTTTTATGGTTTTTCACAGCAATACCTACTCTATCAGCATCTGGATCTGTGGCCATCACAATATCTGCATCTATTTCCCTGGCTTTTTTTACCGACAGACTCATTGCATCTTTTTCCTCCGGATTTGGATATACCACAGTTGGAAAATTGCCATTGGGTTCTGATTGTTCTTTTACAACTGTAACATTTGTAAATCCTAGCTTTTCAAGGGCTTTTGGTACCAATGTTATTCCCGTGCCATGGATAGGAGAAAAGACGATTTTAAGGTCATGCTGATTTTTAATCTCCTTACCTGAAAGACTTATACCATATAATTTATCCAAATAAAGCTTATCGATCTCCTCGCCAATTAATTCTACCTTGTTTTCTTTGCTTTCAAATTTTATTTCATCAATAGATTGGATGTTATTTACTTCATTGATAATATTCTTATCATGAGGTGCAATGACCTGAGAGCCATCATTCCAATACACCTTATATCCATTGTATTCTTTTGGATTGTGGGAAGCTGTAACGACCACTCCACTGTGGCAATTGAAGTGCCTTATGGCAAAAGATAATTCTGGGGTGGGACGTAGTTCTTTGAAAAGATAGACCTTAATTCCATTGGCTGAAAATACATTTGCGGTTACTTCAGCAAAATATTTGCTGTTGTTTCTGCTATCGTAGGCTATGGCAACTTTTATTTGTTCATCGGGAAAACTTTTTTTCAGATAGTTGGCTAAACCTTGGGTGGCAGCACCTACAGTATATTTGTTCATTCTGTTTGATCCCACACCCATTAAGCCTCTCAATCCTCCTGTTCCAAACTCCAGTGTTCTATAAAAAGAATCCGTCAGTTCTTCAACTTTATTTTCTCTTTGAAGCCTTTTGATTTCCTCTTTAGTTTTATCGTCATAATTACCTCCAAGCCAAGTATTGATTTTATCCTGAATTATTTGTTCCATTATTGATGTTGCTTTTAGTTAGTATATGCTTTTGATAGAAGTTATTTTGTTAATCAGTATTCCAAAGACGGTATCGCTAAATTAGAATTTCGGGTTACAATCTTCTAAAATTATTTAAAATTAAAGTGAATATGAGTTGGAAGTGGCAAGTTGGAGGTTGGAAAAAAAAATTCAAAAATCTATTCATTTTACCTAATCACTCTTTCGCATTAAGACCTTCCTACTTCCAACTTTTACCCAATTGCTCCTCTCTTTCCCAGTTCTATTACATTCATTTGCTCTAGTTTGTCATTATTGATTTCAAAAGTAATTATGGTTTTCATTTTATGAAAGCCATGAATCCCAGCTGCGCCGGGATTAATAAATAGTAGATCATTGTTAGCATCCCGCATCACTTTTAATATATGGGAATGTCCACAAACAAGAATATCCACTTTGTGCGCTGCAAGAAATTTTTTCACCCTGTCATTGTACCTGGGAGGGGAGCCGGCAATGTGCGTGATTAGTATTTTAAAAATGCCAATTTCAAAATATTGGTTTTCAGGATTGAAATTTCTTATAGAATTGTCATCAATATTCCCGAAGACTGTCTTTAGCTCAGCAATAGCGCTTAATTGATCCAAAACGTCTTTATTCCCGACATCCCCGGCATGCCATATCTCATCACAATCTTTGAAGTAAGAAAGGACTTTAGAGTCCAGGTGTCCGTGTGTATCAGAGATTAGTCCTATTTTCATGCGACATTTGTTTTTTTAATTGCCATCTTGTGCTACGTTTAATATTGTGACAAAATATGTTCATAGTAATTCAACCTCTTCTCCTGATTTATAAAGATCAGCGCAAAATTCTACATTTAAAGGTATCATTCAGCAAATACTAATTAATTATAATTTTTTCAATAACAAGGCACATTTAAAACTGTATTTTGCAGAATTATGAAGACAATAAATATTTATTTAAGAATATTTTTATATTTATGGAAACTTGTGTCTTAATTTTATGTTATATTAATGTTTTCATGATATAAAATTATTGATTGTTAGTTTTAAGTGTTATTTGACTATAAAAGGTTTCGGTATTTTATCGAAACCTTTTTATTTTAATTAATTGTAGCATTGACTTATCATATTACGTCTTCATGTACGTTAGCTCCTTTGTCTGACAAAAAATTTAATACTATATTTGCCGGCTTTATGTTAAAAAAATATTTCAACGGTTTCTTACTCGTCCTTTTTTCCCTGCTGATAGTTAACTGCAGCAAGTTTCAAAAAATACAAAAAAGCACTGATACCCAGGCAAAGTATGAGGCTGCATTAAAATATTATGAGAATAAAGACTATTACCGTGCCGGGCTTCTGTTTGAGGAGCTATTGCCGATAATGAGAGGAAAGAGAGAATCTGAATTTATTCAATTTTACCTGGCTTATAGTAACTACTATCAGGGTAAC
The DNA here is from genome assembly GCA_035628645.1 of Cytophagales bacterium. Taxonomy (GTDB): domain Bacteria; phylum Bacteroidota; class Bacteroidia; order Cytophagales; family Cyclobacteriaceae; genus DASPJL01. The sequence goes on from DASPJL010000195.1 coordinate 29,580, forward strand.
TTGATTTTGAGCGCCGAGAATTTCAAAAATTTCTATGAAACCTACGGCAGAAGTGAGTTTGTAGAAGAGGCGATGTTTATGTACGCTTTATCATTATATGAAGACTCGCCCCATTATAATCTGGATCAATCTAATTCCCTGGAAACAATTAGCGTAGCACAAGGATTTATCAATCGTTATCCTGACAGTAAATTTTATGATAAGGCCAATTCTATTTTAATTGATCTCAGACATAAATTAGAAAAGAAGGATTATGAAAATGCAAAAATGTATCACAAGGTTCAGCAGTATAGTTCTGCTGTAGTTGCCTTTGATAATTTTGAAAGAAGCTTTCCTGATTCACCTTATAATGAAGAAGTAAACTTTTTAGAAATCGAGGCGTCTTATCTCTATGCAAAAAACAGTATTGAATCTAAGCAGGAGGAGAGGTATAAGAAAGTAATAGAATTATACGAGAAATTTGTAGATAAGTACCCTGAGAGCGAATACTTGAAACAGGCAGAGAATTATTATGAAAATAGTATGGACGAAGTTGTCCAATTAGCAAAACAATAATATAAGAATATGGCATTATCAAATTCAACATTGGTTACAAGAGACGTTGATAAAATAGGAGATATTACCGGAAATGTGTATGAATCCGTATCAGTGGTTTCTAAAAGAGCTAGACAGATTGCTACTAAAGTTAAGGAAGAGCTGAGCAATAAATTATCTGAATTTGCTTCAACAGTTGATAACCTGGAAGAAGTTTTTGAAAACAGGGAGCAAATTGAAATTTCAAAGCATTATGAAAGGATGCCCAAACCAACGACTATTGCAACAGATGAGTTTTTGGATGGCAAAGTGATGTTCAGAAGACCTTCTGACGTTGAATAAATAATTAAAGATTTACGGTTTAATAAGAGCCGTAAATCTTTTCCATCTTCCTTCAAATTCATTTATTCATGCTCCAAAATAAAAAAATAATTATTGGGGTATGTGGCGGTATAGCGGCCTATAAAGTTGCATATCTTATTCGGGGACTAGTAAAAGAAGGCGCTGAAGTAAAGGTTATCATGACCTCTTCCGCTCAAAAATTCATTACCCCGCTCACACTTTCTACTTTATCAAAAAATCCGGTCCTTTCTTCTTTCCAAAAAAATGATTCAGGAGAATGGAACAATCATGTGGAATTAGGTTTATGGGCCGATGCCATGGTTATTGCTCCTGCTACTGCAAGTACCATAGCGAAATGCGCTACAGGTAATTCTGACAATTTTCTTTGCTCCGTTTATCTTTCAGCCCGGTGTCCTGTTTTTTTTGCACCTGCAATGGACCTGGATATGTATAGACATTCCTCTGTTCAGAAGAATTTGTCTACTCTTCAGTCGTATGGGAATAATATAATTGACGCTGAAGAAGGCGAGCTCGCCAGTGGATTAATCGGGGTGGGCAGAATGGCAGAACCAGCTACTATTATAGCTGCACTAAACAATCATTTTACAAAAAAAAAGCTTCTTAAGGAAAAGAAAATATTGATCACGGCAGGTCCAACTTTTGAAGCATTAGATCCTGTGCGGTTTATAGGAAACCATTCTTCTGGGAAAATGGGTTATGCCCTAGCCGAAGCTTTTGCAGAATATGGAGGGGAAGTGACCTTAATTTCAGGTCCTACACATTTGAAAACAGGTAATACTGGAATTAGGGTAGTGAATGTCGTTTCTGCCCAGGAAATGTATGAGGCTACAAAAGAAGTTTTTAATTCAACGGATATCGCTGTGTTTGCTGCCGCCGTTGCCGATTATAGGCCATGTTCTATTGCTCCCCAAAAGATTAAAAAAACGGATGCGGTTTATAATCTTGAACTGGTTAAAAATGTCGATATAGCAAAGGAGCTTGGTAAGGTGAAAACAAAAAAACAGTTTACGGTAGGCTTTGCCCTGGAAACTGATAGTGAGTTAGTTAATGCCTTCAATAAAATCAAATCTAAAAATTTTGACTTAATTGTCTTAAATTCACTAAATGATCCGGGTGCTGGTTTTAAACATGATACGAACCGGATTAAGATAATAGATAAAAACAATAAGATGAAGGAGTTCGAGTTGAAAGATAAAAAAGAAGTGGCGCTAGATATAATTGAAAGTATTTTATCATTAATAAGTAAACATGAATGATGTGATTGTGTTAATAAAAAACACAAAATCCTGTGGAAATGAATCCATTAAAGGAATTAAGTAAGAAGTTCCAAGTGAATTTTCCTCGTACCCCAAACCTCATACTCCAAACCTATTTCTCAATGAAAAATATAAGCCTGATTATTCTAATATTTTTAAGTGCATTTACTTTGGTTTCTGCGCAAGAATTAAAGTGCAGGGTAATTGTAAATGATGCCCAGGTACAAACACAGGAAAGGCAGGTTTTTGAGGATTTGCAAAGAGCAGTTACTCAATTTATGAACAACAGACGATGGACCAATTTAACCTTTAACCCTGAAGAAAGAATAAACTGTAATATTCAGATTACCCTTAAGCCAACGGATAAATTAGGCACTTATACGGCAATTACCAAAGTTCAATCCAGCAGGCCTGTTTATGGAACAGGATATGAGACCATTCTTTTAAATTATGTGGATAAAACCTTCGATTTTGAATATGTTCAATCCCAACCTTTGGAGTATAGTGAAAATTCCGTTACAACAAATCTTACCGCAATGCTTTCATTCTATGCTTATGTGATAATAGGTTTGGACATGGATTCTTTCAGTAAACTTGGTGGAACTCCCTACTATCAGAAAGCACAAAACATCATGAACATGGCATCGCAACAGTTTACAAATGTTGGAGGATGGCAGGCTTTTCAGGCAGATAATCAAAGCAGGTATTGGTTAATAGAAAATCTAATGAGCCCAACACTTGTACCTATCAGGGAGGGGCTTTATACCTACCATAGACTCGCTCTGGATACATTTGAAAAAGACCCGGATGGTGCCCGCAAGAAAATCATGGATGTACTGAACAAAATTAAAGCAGCGAATCAACAAAAACGGCTTTCCGTTTTATTCAATGTGTTTTTTGATTCGAAGAAAGATGAGCTCGTAAAGATTTTTTCTAAAGGAGATCTACAAATTCGCAAACAAGCCGAAACCCTTCTTACTGAGCTCGATCCTGTCAATGCTACAAAATATAATACAATTGTAGAAGGCTAAAATTCTGTTTATTTCTTATAAATGATTTCTGGTTGACTTCGATTTTACCATCTCATAATACCAGACTTAAACTGATCACAAACAATCCATGGGAAAACGACAAATCAGGTTTACAGGGGAAAAGCTTGTCTCACAAGAATTAATAAATAAAGAGGTCAATATGGTGATGGTAGACGGTGTAGTCCATCATGTGAAAATCCTTAAACTGCTACCAGAGCATCTATTCGTGGAGGATCTCCGCAAAAAGAAACATAAAATTCCCTTTAAAGATATTTATGAAATAATTTTGGACCTGGTCTCAGCTTATTAATATGCTATCAAAATTATTCATTAAAAACTATGCTTTAATTAAGTCTCTCGAAATTTCATTATCGGAGGGATTAAATATTATTACTGGAGAAACCGGCGCGGGAAAATCAATTCTGTTGGGTGCATTAGGTTTGTTAATGGGAAACAGGGCAGACTCCAAGTCTCTTTATGATGAAAATGAAAAATGCATTGTCGAAGGAGAATTTGATATTTCTGGTTATGGTTTAAAAGAACTGTTTGAGGAAGAAAGCCTGGATTACGAGGCCAATTGTCTCATTAGAAGAGAAATAAGCATAGGCGGAAAATCAAGGGCATTTATTAACGATACCCCCGTTAATTTGGATACACTCAAAACAATCTCGGCCAGGTTAATTGATATACATTCACAACACGATACGCTTCTTTTGGGCAGCGCCAATTATCAATTGGATATTATAGATATTTTATGTGGAAATGCGTCTTTAAAAAAGGATTTTTCAGAGGCCTATAAAACGTATAAAAAGTCGGAAGAAGTATATAAAAACATTATACAGGAATCTGCAAGTTTTAAGAAAGAGTATGATTTTGATAAATTTCTCTTTGACGAACTGGAAAAGGCAAAATTGGAATCAGGAGAGCAGGATAGCCTGGAAACCGAACTAAATATTAATGAACATGCAGAAGAAGTAAAGATTAAACTTTCTGAAATTACTTTTTTGATGAATAGCGCTGATCAATCCGTATTATCTGGTTTATATAGCGTTTCAAACCTGATTAGTAGTCTTTCTAAATTTTCAGAAAAGTATAATAGCCTTAAAATCCGGATTGAAAGTGCGGTGATAGAATTAAAAGACATAAGCGGAGAAATTGAGTCAGAGGCGGAAACTATCCATTATGATCCTCAAAAAATAGAAAAAATAAAAGATAGATTAGGCTTAATTTATACCCTTCAAAAAAAACACAACGTAAAATCAGTTGACGAGCTTATTCAAATCGAGTCTGCTTTACAGTTGAAACTTGAGAAAATTCTAAACCTGGATGAGGAAATAGAAAGCGCCTTGAAAAAAAAGGAGGAAACTTATCAAAAGGCATTGGTCCTTGCGGAGAGTTTGTCCTCAAGCAGAAGAAATATTGTTAGGGAGATGGATGAAATGCTTATCGATCTTCTCCGATCTCTGGGTATGCCCAATGCTTCTCTTAAGGTAACTCATTCATCTTCCGCAATGAATTCAAGCGGGATAGATGAAATGAGGATTCTTTTCAGTGCAAATAAAGGGTCAAATCCGCAGGAGCTGAAAAATGTAGCGTCGGGTGGGGAATTCTCGAGGCTGATGTTGGCGTTAAAATATATTATAGCAGACAAAATCGCGCTGCCCACCATAATCTTCGATGAAATAGATACGGGCGTTTCCGGGGAAATATCAATAAAGATGGGTAAAATGATGAAAGAAATGGCAAGGAATCATCAGGTTTTTGCTATTACACATTTACCACAAATTGCTTCGCAGGGAGCCTCGCAATACTTTGTGTATAAAGACGATTCTGCTGACAGAACCATAAGTAACATCAGACAGCTCAATGAAGAAGAGCGAATAGTGGAGATTGCAAAAATGATCGGAGGAGAACAACCTTCAGCAATTGCGATTTCTAATGCAAAAGAATTACTTGGAGTGAATTAAAAATACGGAATTATTGAAAATCCACTTATCTTGGTGGAAATTTTTACAGAATAAAATAATATCATATGGCCTATAATTTATTGAAAGGAAAAAGGGGCATTATATCAGGAGCCCTGGATGAAAATTCTATTGCATGGAAAGTAGCGCTTAAAGCAAAGGAAGAAGGCGCTATATTTACTTTGACAAACGCTCCGATTGCAATGAGAATGGGAGAAATCAAGAAATTATCTGCGGAATGCAATGCGGAAATAATTCCTGCTGACGCAACGCTTATTGAAGATATAGAAAATCTTTTTAGTAAATCGGTAGAAGTATTAGGAGGAAAAATCGATTTTGTTCTTCACTCCATCGGCATGAGTCCTAATGTTAGAAAAGGCAGGTCTTACGGCGATTTAAACTATGAGTTCTTTTTAAAATCACTTGATATCTCGGCGCTTTCTTTTCACAAAATGATGCAGGTCGCCGAGAAGCAGGATGCAATGAACGAGTGGGGATCTATTGTCGCTTTGACTTATATAGCTGCTCAGCGAACTTTTCCTGATTATTCTGATATGGCCCAGGCAAAAGCAACCCTTGAATCTATTGCAAGAAGCTATGGTTACAGGTTTGGTAAAATGAAGAAGGTAAGGGTAAATACAATTTCCCAATCTCCGACGAAAACTACTGCAGGTTCTGGAATCAGCGGTTTTGATGCATTCTTTGATTTTGCTGATAAATTGTCTCCATTAGGAAACGCAAGTGCAGAATCATGTGCTGATTACTGCATATCTCTCTTCTCGGATTTTACTAGACAAGTTACCATGCAAAACCTTTACCACGACGGAGGTTTTTCTTCTACAGGAATAAGTGAAGAGCTTATAAATTCTTTGCAGAAAGCTAATGGTTAAGAGTTGCCCAGTGCACTACTCTTTTAAATCTTGCTTTTTGGCAAATAAAATTAAATAAAAAGTTTAACCACAGAGAGAAATGCGGAGATAGCAAAAGCTAAGCCTCCGTGTTCCTCTTGTATTAGCCAAATCTCTGTGGTAAAAAATACTGCCCAAACCATTTGACGCTACATAATTTTAGGAATTCATCCATCCTATCTAATGGGAAAATTTATCCCTTATTACATCAATCACTCTATCCAATTCATTCATTTTAAGGTTTGAGCCAGAAGGCAGGGCAAGTCCTGTTTTGAATAATTTTTCTGAAAACCCTGAACCATAAAAAGGAGCGCTTTGATAAATAGGCTGGAGGTGTAGCGGCTTCCAAAGGTACCTTGATTCAATATTTTGTTTCTCAAGGCTTTCTTTTATTTCTGTTGGAGTGGTCGGAGCATTGGGCGTTAAAGCGATACAGGTTAACCACCGGTTCGAAACCGAATCATCAGTTTCAGGAATAAAAGAAATGGCAGGAATATCATGAAGGGCCTCACGATAGTATTCAAATACTTGTCTTCGTTGTTTTATCCTTTCATACACAATCTTCATTTGTCCTAATCCGATCCCCGCAAGTATATTGCTCATTCTGTAATTGTAGCCAATGTCAGAATGCGTAAAGTGTTCCGTTTCATTCCTTGCCTGGTTAGATAAGTAAGTTGCCTTTGCAGCCAGGTCTTTATTATTTGTAACCAACGCACCTCCGCTTGAGGTCGTAATTATTTTATTTCCATTGAAAGAATAAACTCCAATCGTCCCAAAAGAACCTAACATCTTTTTTTGATAAGTACTTCCAAATGCCTGTGCTGCATCCTCTACCACGGGTATTTGATGCTTTTTTGCTATAGACAAAATTTCAGTTATTCTTGCTGCATTTCCATAAGAATGGACTACAATTATTGCTTTGGGCTTTACACCATTTTTAACCTTGTCTTCTATGGCCTCCTCTAATAAATCAGGATCCATATTCCAGGATTGTTGATCACTATCAACAAATACCGGCCTGGCTTTCAAATAAAGTATAGGATTTGCCGAAGCTATAAATGTAAAAGATGAGCAGATCACCTCGTCGCCAGGTTTTATGTTTAGGAGAATTAATGCGAGATGAAGGGCTGAAGTACCTGAATTTACAGCTACTGCGTGTTCTACCTGAGTAAAATTAGATATTGAATCTTCAAAAAGTTTTATGTTCGGCCCCGCAGGGGCAATCCAGTTTTTTTCAAACGCCTCCTTTATGTACAAAATTTCATTATGCCCCATGTGGGGTGGGGATAGCCAAATCCTTTCCTTCATTAGTTTTTACCTTTTATTGCCATTTAGCTGTTATTTAACACGATTTTCTAACACACCTGTAAATTTTTGCGGAATGAAATTTCCGGTATCAAATCCACGTAATGTTAAAATTCTGAATAAAGTAATTATTAAAATTTTAATATCAAATCCTAAACTTAATTTCCTTGTATATTCCAGGTCAAAATTTAATTTTTTATTCCAGGGAATATTATTTCCGCCGTTTATCTGTGCCCACCCTGTAATTCCAGGCTTTACCAAGTGTCTTTTCTTTTGAACTTCATTATATAACGTCAGGTATTCAGTTAAAAAAGGCCGCGGCCCTACAAGGCTCATAGAGCCTAACAAGACATTAAAAAGCTGAGGTAATTCGTCTAAATTTGTTTTTCTTAAAAACTTTCCTGCTGCTGTTATTCTTTTTTCTTCAGAAATCTGACCTCCTTCAGGACTATCTTTCATCGTTTTAAATTTAAAAACAGTAAAGAGTTTTCCATTAAGCCCCGGCCTTTTTTGAAAGAAGAAAACTTTTTTCTGAGTGATAAAAAGAAATATAGCAATGGATAAAAAAACAGGCAGTGTAAAAGCAATTAAAGGAATGCTTAGACTCAAATCCATGATTCTTTTTAAAAATTGGCTATACATTGACCTATTACACGCACAAATACCTACAAAATATTATAATTGTAACTAAAATTAAGCGGTTTTGATTTCCTTTCCTAATGCAAAAATTAATTTGGGTTTAAACATTATCTCCAAAAGGGACGATGGGTTTCATAATTTAGAATCTTTATTTCTACCAATTCCTTGGCGTGATATCCTGGAAATCATTCCCTCTCCTACTACAGGCTTTTCATCTTCGGGGATAGCTATTCCAGGAAACACTAGCGAAAATCTTTGTATTAAGGCATATGATTTACTTAAGGCCGAATACAATCTTCCGGCGATACAAATTCATTTAAATAAAATAATCCCTATTGGTGCAGGTTTGGGAGGAGGTTCAGCTGATGCAGCTTTTATGTTAAAAAGTCTTAATGTTCAGTTTGAATTAGATTTATCTGACAAGGAGTTATTGGGTTTCGCAAGAAAATTGGGCAGCGATTGTGCATTTTTTATTTTTAATAAACCGGTAATGGCTTATGAAAAGGGGGATGTTTTTGAAGAAACAGATCTTTCTCTGAAAGGAAAATATATTATTGTAATTCATCCAGGGATACACGTGAGTACGGCAGAGGCTTATGCCGGCGTAACCCCTGGAAAAACTGATAGGAATATTAAAGAAATTTTGGCTTCTCCTATTCGACGTTGGAAGGAACATTTAAAGAATGATTTTGAGTATTCAATTTTTAAGAAATATCCTGAAATTGAATTTATAAAAAACAAGCTTTATGAAGAGAATGCACTTTATGCCAGCATGAGTGGATCAGGGTCGGCAGTTTATGGAATCTTTAATAAAGAGGTAGAGATATCCGCTCATTTTCCCAACTATACTGTTTGGCAGGGTTGGTTGTAGGTGGCTTTAAAAAGGAACATAAACTACCTTTTTCGTCTCGAAAAAGTCTTCTTCAAAATAATTGCTGAGATCAAAGACTTCTTTTTTTGCCCTTAATTCGGAAAGTTCTTCTTCCAGGTTGCCTCCTTTTAAGTACAGAATCCCAGTTTCTTGTCCGGGTCCTGATTTTAATATTTTAGTATTTATCCAATTATAAAATGGCATTAGTTTAGTAACTGCCCTGCTTATAACAAAATCAAATTTTTCTGATACTTCTTCCGCTCTTATTTGTCGGGCATTGACATTGGATAGTTTAAGGGCACGAGTTACTTCCTGCACCACTTTGATCTTTTTTCCAATAGAATCTATAAGCAGGAATTCTGATTGCGGAAACAAAATTGCCAGGGGAATTCCGGGAAATCCTCCTCCTGTACCTACATCTAAAACTTTTGTGGCATTTGAAAATTGCTTCACCTTTGCAATGCCCAAAGAATGAAGGACATGGCGCTCATAAAAGTGCTCCATGTCCTTTCTTGAAATAACGTTAATTTTTGAATTCCAGTCTTTATAAAGATCGCCCAAAGCATTAAATTGGGTAATCTGAGTTGAAGAAAGATCTGGAAAATATTTTAGAATGATGTCCAATCTTTAAATAGAATCTTTTCTTGTTTTTACAAGGTCATACAGAAGTTCGCGTGCCCTGTGAAGTTGGGCTTTTACTGTTCCAAGCGGGGCATTCAGTTCTTTTGCGATTTCTTCATAAGACAGTTCATTAAAATACCTGAGCTTAACAAGTGTTTGATATTTGGGAGGAAGTTTTGTTACGAACATCCTTATGATATCAATTTTCTCTGATTTGATCGTAATTTCCTGAGGGTTAAGATTTACATCTTCTACATCTATATTTACCGACTCTCCATTCTCATCCTTAAAGGAGGTATTCAAGCTCATGGTTTCAAGCTTTTTCTTTCGGATAAAGTCGATACAATTATTTGTTGCAATTCTGAAAAGCCAAGTACTGAAGGTAAAGTCCTTTTTAAATCTGTAGAGACTTTTAAAGGCTTTGGCAAAGGCTTCAATGGTCAAGTCTTCCGCATCATCCACATTCCTTACCATTTTTAGAATCAAGTGATACACCGGCTTTTTATAACGCTTCATTAGTTCAGCATAAGCCTTTTGATCCCCTTGTTCATTAGCCAGGTCAATAAGTTTAAAATCAGCCAGCGCTTTGTCTGAAAATTGTTTTTCTATTTCCATCTATTCTTTTTTGAAAAAAGAGCTGAAGCTCCAATGGTTACAAAGTAAAAACTGTAAATAAAATCTAAGAATGGTAATAATCCTAAAGGCAACTTTTCGTCTAATTTTTTAAGAATAATTAGATAAACTATAACCATCACCAACGCTTTAGCAAAAAAGAGGCCAAGGGTGATGATTTTATAAGGCGTCAGTATAATTGCTAATATAAAAAATATCCAAAAGAATATTTGTAAAAAAGCCAATAAGCCTAAAATAAATTTGAACTTAAATTTATATCGTTTGCCAACCGATAAGTGTCTCTTTTTCTGAGTATACCATTCCTTCCACGTTGTCTTCGGAAGTGAATAGACTTTCGCATCTGGGTTTATAACAATAGTTACATTTTTTTTGTTTGCATTTTCATTAACAAATAAATCATCGTCTCCACCCATAACCCTGATATGATTGTTAAAACCTTTGTTTTTTAGGAATAGCGAACGTTTGTAAGCAAGATTTCTCCCTACACCCATATAAGGTAAACCCACTAAAGCCAAAGACAAATATTGAATGGCGCTATAAATTGTCTCAAACCGGATGAAAAGATTTAGTAATCCTCTTTTTCGGATATATGGACTAAAGCCCAAAACGATTTCTTTTCCTTCTTGGAATCCTTTCTGCATTTCTTCAAGCCAAAGAGGACTATTAGGTCTGCAGTCTGCGTCAGTAAAGAGAATATTGTCATATTTTGCCGCTTTGATGCCTAAGGTTAAAGCATATTTTTTCCCATTAACACCGGAAGGCAAACTGTCAACTTTTACAATTCTTACCTTCGAATTTTGTTTTGTTTCAGTGAGAAGAAAATCATAAGTATCATCGTTAGATCTATCCTCCACAACAATAATTTCATATTGAGAATATTGTTGACTGGTAAGAATTGGAATTAATTCTTTTAGATTTTCAAGTTCGTCATGGGCAGAAATAACGATTGAAATCGGAAGTGGGTCATGAGAAGATTTATCATTTTGATAATACCCTAATCTCAAAAAGATAAAAAGCCATATAATTAATTGAATTACAACAATGCTTGCAAAAGCGATGAAAATAAAGGAAGTTATCAAGGAATAGCGTTTATTAAAGTGCACAAATATATATCTCTTTTAAAAAGATAAAAATGCTCTAATAACTATAATTTTGTAAAAATCGATTTTAATGAATTTTAAACTTTCTTCAGTAGACAAAAAATCAAAAGCCAGGGCAGGACTAATCACAACAGATCATGGAGAAATTCCAACGCCAATATTTATGCCGGTAGGTACCGCAGGAACGGTTAAGGCAGTTCACCAAAGAGAATTGGTGAAAGATATTCAGGCGGAAATTATTCTTGGAAATACTTATCATCTCTATTTGAGACCTGGATTGGATGTGCTGGAAAAAGCGGGCGGATTGCACAAATTCAATGGATGGGATAAACCTATTCTGACGGATTCGGGCGGTTATCAGGTTTATTCGCTATCAGGAACAAGGAAAATAAATGAAGAAGGTGTAAAGTTTAAATCACATATTGATGGGTCACCTCATTTTTTTACCCCCGAATATGCAATTGATATCCAAAGAAGAATAGGCGCTGATATTATTATGGCATTTGATGAATGCACACCTTATCCTTGCGAGTATAATTATGCAAGAAGGTCAATGGATATGACACACCGTTGGCTAAAAAGATGTGTGGATAGATTTAATAATACCGAACCGTTATACGGAAAATCCCAAACTTTATTTCCGATTATCCAGGGAAGTACTTATAAGGATTTGAGAATGGCTTCGGCGGAAAAAATAGCTTCTTTTGAGATGGAGGGAAATGCAATAGGCGGATTATCAGTGGGCGAACCTGCCGAAGAAATGTACGAGATGACAGAAGTTGTTTGTAAAATTCTTCCGGAAGATAAACCCAGGTATCTGATGGGAGTTGGCACTCCCGCAAATATTCTTGAATGTATCGCTCTAGGTATTGATATGTTTGATTGTGTAATGCCCACAAGAAATGCCAGGAATGGAATGCTTTTCACTACCCAGGGAATTATTAATATTAAAAATGAAAGGTGGAAAACAGATTTCACTCCCATAGATAATGAACTAGACAATTATGCAAGTCGATTTTATACTAAAGCTTATCTTCGTCATTTAATTACAAGTGGTGAGATACTTGGTGCCCAAATCGCTACCTTGCAGAATCTTAGTTTTTATTTGTGGCTGGTAAAGGAAGCAAGGAAGATGATTCTGGAAGGGAAGTTTTATGATTGGAAAAACGAGATAATAAAAAAGGTTTCAACAAGGTTATAGAGAAAAAGAAATAATTAATAAGTAAAAGAGATGAAAAGAAGATTAAGTGAATATTCGCTCATTCACTAAACTCATTTTAATATATGAAGATTCTTGATTGGTATATTCTTAAAAGTTTTCTGACTGCATTCTTTTTTGTGGTGTTGATAATTGTATCCATTATATGCATTATTAACCTCACTGAAATGAATGACAAATTTATAAAACACGGCTTGGGTGCAGCGACCATTGCCAAATACTATCTTTATTATACGCCTTACATTGCCAATCTTGTGAGCCCGATAATGGTATTTATCGCTACTGTTTTTGTCACCTCTAAGATGGCTTCTCACACAGAAATTATTGCCATTTTAAGCAGTGGGGTAAGCTTCAGGAGAATGATGGTGCCCTATATAATAGGAGCTTCAATGCTTGCTGTTTTGACCTTTTTAATGGTGGGATGGATAATTCCAAACAGCAATAAATTTAGGATAAATTTTGAGCTTCAGTATCTTAAAAACCCATATACTTTTGAAGGCAGAAATGTACATTTTAAGGTTGCTCCTGACACTTACATTTATATTCAGGACTATTATTCGGGTGAAAACAAAGGGTATAGGTTCACAATTGAAAAGATTGAGAATAATAAACTGAAAGAAAAATTAAAAGCAGACTATATCACATGGGTGCCCGAAAAGAACAAGTGGAGAGTAAGCGATTATCAAATTCATAAATTTTTAGGAATGGAAGAGGAGATCATCAAAGGAAAGGCTTTTGATACCACTTTGAATCTTTATCCAAAAGATTTTGAAAGTACCTATTCTTTACAAGAATCCCTCACTTTGAACGAGCTTTCAACTTATATAGCAGAACAAAGGGAAAGGGGAAAGGGTAACCTGGAAATATACATCATTCAGCGATATACCATTTTCATTTATCCCGTTGCGATTATAATTCTAACGTTGATCGGGCTGATTGTTTCTGCCAGAAAAAGTAGGGGAGGCGCAGGTTTTCAAATAGCTTTGGGCTTTCTTATCGCTTTTGTCTATATTTTATTTGTCGTAATGAGCAGGAGTATAGCCTTGTCCGGTACTACTGATTTTCAAATAGCAATGTTGGTCTTGCTGCCAAATGCTCTTTTTGCAGCAGTTGGGGTTATACTTTATCATACCGTTCCCCGTTGATGGCAAGTTTAAAAGACTATCTTCAGCTTCATTTTTTAATCTTTCTGTGGGGTTTCACAGCCATAATTGGTTTACTTATTTCTATCCCTGCAGTCGAGATGGTTTTTTGCCGTACTCTTCTGGCTCTGCTCGCATTGGGGCTTTTATTGATTTACAAAAAGGCATCAATAAATCTGGGGGCTGAAAAAATACGTCCGCTTATTTTTACTGGTTTTATTGTAGCCATACATTGGATCACCTTCTTTGTTTCAGCCAGAATTTCGACGGCCTCCGTTTGTCTTGCAGGCTTTGCTACTAGTACTTTCTGGACCAGCCTTCTTGAACCCGTTATAAACAAAAGATCAATAAGTATTTTTGAAGTTGTCCTTGGGTTATTGGTATTGTTGGGGATTGTAGTAATATTCAGATTTGAAGTAGACCACGCTTTAGGCCTTGCCGTCGGAATTCTTTCAGCCCTCGCCCAAGCCACTTTTGCGATTTTAAACGGAAATTTTGCAAAGCATACTTCTCCAATAGTCATAACCTTTTATGAAATGTTGGGCGCTGTAATTTGCACTGCTTTATTTTTTCCATTTTATGTTTATTTTTTTACCAATGGCCATTTATCTCTTGTTCCAACCGGGATGGATATAATTTATATAGCGCTTTTGGCCATTGTTTGTACAGTTTATGCCTATACAAAAGCTGTTGAATTAATGAAAAGGATTTCTGCTTTTGCTCTAAATCTATCTTTAAATTTAGAACCGGTTTATGGAATTATTGCAGCCTTTCTGATTTTCCCGGGGAGGGAAAGAATGTCGCCCGGATTTTACTTAGGGGCTTCAATTATTATAATTTGTGTGCTTATGTATCCGGCAGTTAAGTATTCCAAAGGCATGAGAAAAAGGACTATGTTTAATAAAACAGGAAATTAGATTGAACCTATTATTTATAACTTATCAGGGAGATATTTCCGGCCAGACAAATTCCATATGTTTTTTAGCTAAAGGATTAGCTGAAAAAGGCCATAATGTATATGTAGGATGCAGAAGGGAATCTTTGCTCTTTACACTTTTGAAGGATACGCAGGTCAATCTTTTGCCAATGGTATTTAAGGGAAAAATTGATTTTGCGAATATTAAGAAAATCAAGGACGCCGTTTTAAAATATTCTATTGAAATAATTAATGCTCAGTCAAGCAATGACCGATATTCTACTATCCTGTCCCGTTGGCTTTATGGTTTAAATGTCAAAATAATTCATACGCGCAGACAAGCGCCCAAAAGTGTAGGTGGCTTTTTACAAAATTATTTTTATACAAAAGGAACGGATAAGATAATTGCTATAAGTGATGAATTAAAAAAGACGCTTGTTAAAAAAGGCCTGCCTGAAGACCATATTCATGTAATTTATAATGGCACACCTAAAGAAAGGTATAGTATGGTAAAGGAGGAGGAAATAAAAAAGCTGAAGGAGAAATATGGATTGAAGGAAAATGATGTGGTGATTGGATGCATTTCAAGAAGAAAAAAACAGGAACAGCTAATTGAAGCCCTTCCCTATCTTGATCCTAAAATAAAAGTGATGTTTGTAGGGATAGAAAAAAATAGTCTGAATGAATATGTAAAAAACTTTAATGTAAAGCAGGAGGTTATTTACGCCGGATTAGTCGATGCAAAAGAAGTACTCAATTATTATAAATTATTTACCATAAGCGTCCTACCTTCCACTATGGATGGATTTGGGCTGGTTTTGGTCGAGGCCATGGCCTTAGGTGTTCCGGTAGTGGCTACCAGGGCAGAGGGGATTATTAATGTGGTTGAAGAAAACAAAAGCGGACTTCTTTTTAATGACGGAGACATAAAAGATCTGGCAGCCAAGATTAATATTTTGCTGGAAGACAATGAAAAGCGTAAGACTCTGATTCAGAATGGAAAAGTAAGAGCGCTGGATACATTTTCTATGGAAAGAACAGTAGAGAATTACGAGATTTTTTTTAAGTCGCTATTAAGTCGTTAAAAGATATTTTAATTGCCATATTCTATTACATCTACCTGTTTTCCTTCTTCGTCAAATACCTTCCACTGACCTTTTTCTACATCATTAACGTAATTTCCTTCAAGAGCCACTTTCCCGTTGGAATGAAAAAATCTCCAGCTTCCGTTTTTCATATCGTCTGAGTAGAGGCCTTCCTGCATTACCTTGCCATCGTCATAATAACAAAGCCAGATGCCTGTCTTTTTTCCGTCCTTTACCTCACCTTTACAGTTTTCCCCTTTGGCAGAAAAATTTAAAATACACGTAACACTTAGGATTAATAAAGCTTTCATATAACGTGGACCGATATTAAGTAAAAGAAAAAGCAGATTGACTTAGTATGCTACCAGTAAAAGAGGAAGTCCAAAAAACATGTTTTTCCGTCCTTTCAAATTTATTTCACTTTCTTAAGTATCTATTAATAAACTACTTAAATATTCAAAAATAAATCTTAGAACGACTTTTTGAACTTCCTCTTTTTGTTCAGGAAGGAAAATTACCTGGTTTTACTTAAAAATACTTTTTAGAATCCTGGTAAAAATTACAGGAGATTATAAAAGTTCATTGGCAAGATTGGCAAGTTCTGATCTTTCTCCTTTTTCAAGGGTTACATGAGCATATAAAGGATGGTCTTTTATTTTGTCAATTAAATAAGAAAGACCATTACTTTGACTATCCAGGTAAGGGGTATCTATTTGGTAAATATCTCCGGTAAAAATGATTTTTGTATTTTCTCCCGCTCGGGTGATAATTGTTTTTACTTCATGTGGTGTCAGATTTTGTGCTTCATCTACTATAAAACAAATATTGGACAAAGATCTGCCTCTTATATAAGCAAGCGGAGTAATCACAAGTTTTTCTTTTGTGACCATTTCACTGATTCTGATGTATTCTTTATCGGTTTCGGAGAATTGGTTTTGTATAAACTTCAGGTTATCCCAAAGAGGCTCCATATAGGGATTGAGCTTAGATTTTATATCTCCGGGTAAATATCCAATATCCTTGTTACTTAAAGGAACGATAGGTCTGGCAAGATAAACCTGTTTGTAGTCTCTTCGATCTTCAAGTGCACTGGCCAGCGCCAATAATGTTTTACCGGTTCCTGCTACACCTTGCATGGTCACCAGCTTCACATTTGGATTTAATAGCGCATGAATGGCAAAAGTTTGTTCTGCATTTCTTGGTTTAATATTATAAACCATTTTCTTCTCCACTTTTTCGATTCTTTTTTCAAGTGGGTTGTAATAGGCAAGCACAGAATTCCTGTTGCTTTTTAAAATGAAATAATTATTGTCCGTAGGTTTTTTATTAAATACCAGCGATGGCTCGCAAAATCCCTTTTCATACAATTCATTAATAACTTCAGCGGAAACTTTGTCCTGGACTTTTGTGCGTTGATCTAATTCGCTTACATCTTTTATTTTTCCTGTTTCATAATCTTCGGCAGTCAAGTTAAAGGATCGGGCTTTAAGGCGAAGATTGATGTCTTTTGTAACAAGAATGACTTTCTGATCCTTGGATTCTTGCTGCAGACGAAGCGCTGAATTTAGGATCTTATGATCCGCTTTTGCATCATCAAAGACTTTGGTTGCATCTACATTGCTATCATGAGACATCAAAACTTTAAATTTCCCTTTTTTAGGTCCGTTTAAAGGAATCCAATGTTGCAGAGAATGTTCCTCTGAAAGTCTGTCAAGGATTCTGATGAATTCCCTGGCCTCAAAGTTTTTGATATCGTTTCCTTTTTTGAACTGATCCAACTCTTCCAGCACCGTTATCGGAATGGCTACATCATGTTCATCAAAATTCATTATTGCATTGTGGGCATATAATATTACGGAAGTGTCGAGTACGAATATTTTCCTTTCTTTCTTTGCTTTCGCCATGTAGTATATAGGAAATGTAGATAATAAGATTTTTGCCTTAAATTATGCTTTTGACTAGTAATATAAAAAGAGATTTCTGAAATAAAATTGTTTTCTTCTATTATTTTAAAAACAAAAAAAGCGGTAGAAATTTAAAACTCCTATCGCTTTGATTATAAAATAAATACGATGAATTCCTATTGCAGAAACTAATTTAAAGATTTGTTATGAAGCAATTGCAGCGCTTTAAATTCCGCTTTCAACTTCAACATGTGCGTTTTGTAAATAAGAAAATCGCGGAATAATACTTCGAGTTGTTTTTCAAGATTTCCGAGTACACGGTCACATTCTTTAATAGACGGAGGTTCTTCAACCAGGGATTTTTGTCGGTGAATTTCTTTTATAAAATTAGAAACACGGGTAGGAAGGTATAAATTGGTCTCAATGAAAATGCCTAATTCTTTTACAAATTTCAGGTTTAGTTCTCCTACATTTTGCAATTCAATCTCCATGTCGCGGGTACTTATATTATATTGTCCCAGCACCCTTTGCTTTACTTTCAATTCCCTGAACGAATCTTCAAGAGAGGCAGCAAACTTTTTTACAGATTCATAAAATTGTAAAAAATCCTGGTTTAGCGGTATGAGGTTCTCATAAAGTTCTTTATTGTTATCTGCCAGTTTCAGATACCTTCGTCGGATTTCTTCCAACATGAAGAGCCTCTTTAATTCATCGATCATAGTAGTATTATTTGTAGCTTTAAATTTTAACGGGAGTTTTATTGAAAAGTATACCAGCTATAACGTGAATGTTTATTATAGACAATTAATTCTTGAGAATCTGCTAAAGTCGATAAAAGTTGTAACATCCAGGCCTAAATTCCCCGCATAGCTTGTGCCAAAGATTTTCCCATTTCTTCAAAGTTCTTTAATACTTCTTCGATAAATTCACTGGTAATCAATGCCTTTACATCATCTTCACCAGTTACGTCAAACGCTGAAATTTTATAGGTTTGTTCAAAAAAAGGCTGTTCAAATTTTAGTAGATACTTATTATTCCAATTAAATATTGTGATTTTACAATCCCGGTGGGGAATTTCAGCTACGATTCTCATATAGTAAATTTTTAATGTTAAATGTTGAATTTTGTATTATTATACCTGCATTTCATAGATTAAACCCAAAGAAATATCAGCATGAATGGTTAAAATTCAGATAGAAATTTCAGACATTCAAATGCCAAATTAATTGTCCTTCCTGCTTGTCTGTTTAATTCAGTTCTTTAAGGGAAAATATTATCTACGGAATCAAAAGAGGTACTATTCAGCGATTTGATTTTAACACTCAAAATTTAAATTAACATTTAACATTCCCCCTTCATTCCTCTAAATTTGCGCTCTTAAAATTTTACCTATGGCAATTGCTAAAACATACAATCCCTCCGAAATAGAAGATAAATGGTATCAGCATTGGCTGGATCACAAATTTTTCAAATCAACTCCTGATCCTTCAAAAGAGCCATTTACCATAGTGATACCTCCACCAAACGTAACAGGGGTTTTGCATATGGGGCATATGTTGAATAATACAATTCAGGATGTACTGATCCGAAAGGCACGGATGGAGGGAAAGGAAGCTTGCTGGGTACCGGGAACTGACCACGCATCCATTGCCACAGAAGCAAAGGTAGTTGCAATGCTTAAGGAAAGAGGAATTGATAAAAAAGACCTTACCCGTGAGGAATTTCTAAATTATGCCTGGGAATGGAAGGATAAATACGGAGGAATAATTCTTGATCAGCTTAAAAAACTAGGTGCTTCTGCGGATTGGGACAGAACCCGGTTCACCATGGAGCCTTCAATGTCTGAAGCAGTGATCGACGTATTTATTGATCTATATAAAAAAGGCCATATTTATAGGGGGGTAAGAATGGTGAATTGGGACCCAAAGGGGGGCACTGCCCTTTCCGATGAAGAAGTAATCCACAAAGAGGTAAATTCTAAATTATATTATATAGAATATAAAGTAGGCGGGGAAGACAGTTTTATAACCATTGCTACTACAAGACCGGAAACCATCTTTGCAGATACCGCCATTTGTGTCCACCCTGACGATGACCGATATAAATTTCTTCATAACAAAAAGGCAATTATTCCATTATTAAATAAAGAAATTCCGGTAATCACCGATAAATATATTTCCATGGAATTTGGAACAGGATGTTTGAAGGTTACTCCTGCTCATGACATCAACGACTATAATCTGGGAATAAAGCATAATCTGCCCGTTGTAGACCTTTTAAATCCCGATGGCACCTTAAACGAACATGGCCATCAATATAAAGGAATGGATAGGTTTACCGTGCGGAAACAAATTGTAAAGGATCTTCAGGAAGCTGGTAATTTGGTAAAAGTCGAGGATTACAAATCTTCAGTGGGTTATTCTGAAAGAACAGATGCCGTAATCGAACCGCGGCTTTCCATGCAATGGTTTTTAAAGATGAAAGAAATTTCAGGGCCTGCTTTGGAAAACGTAATGAATGATAACATTCAGCTTTATCCATCAAAATTTAAAAATATGTACAGGTCATGGATGGAAAATGTTCATGACTGGTGTATTTCCCGACAGCTTTGGTGGGGTCAACAAATTCCCGCTTATTATCTTCCCAACGGACAGTTCGTAGTTGCAAAAACCATTGAAGAAGCGCTGAATTTGGCAAAAGCCCAAGATCCAAGTCTTACGACTCAAGACCTACGACAAGAAGAAGACGTAGTAGATACCTGGTTTTCCTCGTGGCTTTGGCCAATCTCTGTTTTTGATGGGTTTAAAAACCCAGATAACGCGGATATTAAATATTATTATCCTACTAATGACCTGGTAACAGCGCCTGAAATTCTGTTCTTTTGGGTAGCGCGGATGATCATCGCCGGATATGAGTATAAAGGAGAAATGCCATTTAAAAATGTATATTTAACAGGTATTGTTCGAGATAAGCAAGGCAGGAAAATGTCTAAATCACTTGGCAATTCTCCTGATCCGTTAAACTTAATTAAAACTTACGGAGCGGATGGAGTAAGAACGGGAATGTTATTCAGTTCTCCAGCCGGTAATGACTTGTTATTTGACGAAAAGCTTTGTGAGCAAGGCCGAAATTTTAACAATAAACTTTGGAATGCTTTCAGGTTAGTTGACGGATGGACAGTAAATCCTGCCCTTTCTTCTGGTAATGCGGAAAAAATTGCCATTGAGTGGTTTGAAGCAAAATTTAATGCAGCACTTACAGAGCTGGAAGATCATTTCTCTAAATTCCGGATCTCAGATGCTTTAATGACGGTGTATAAATTGGTGTGGGACGATTTCTGTTCCTGGTACCTGGAAATGGTAAAGCCTGGGTTTGAACAACCGATAGATTCCAATACTTACCAAACCACCATTAAATTCTTTGAAGATTTAATAAAAATTCTTCACCCATTCATGCCTTTTATAACTGAAGAAATCTGGCATGAACTGAAAGAAAGAAATGAGAAGGATTGTATTATCGTAGCTTCCTGGCCTGAGAAAAAGGAAGTTGACCAGGCAATTCTTAAAGAATCAGAATTAATTTTTGAACTTATTGCCGCCATAAGAAATACGAGGAATAACAAACAAATTAGCCCTAAGGTAGCACTTGAGCTGAATATTGTGGCTAAGGATGCGTCAGGTTACAAAAAATTTGAAGGAATAATTAAAAAGCTGGCAAATATCTCTCAGATAGGTTTTGATAAATCACCCCAAGATGAAGCTCCTGCTATTATAATTAAAGGAGATGAAATATATATTCCCCTGAAAGAGCAATTGAATCCGGAGAAGGAAAAAGAAAACCTTGTAAAGGAATTAGAATACATGAAAGGCTTTCTTCTTTCGGTTGAGAAAAAGTTGAGCAATGAGAAATTTATTACAAGCGCGCCTGAAAAGGTAGTGGAGGGTGAAAAACAAAAGAAAGCAGATGCCTTAGAAAAAATCAGAGCAATTGAAAGCGCCTTGGCACTCCTGTAAATGAAGTGATATTGTTCTTTCATTATATTTTTTCTTGTTATAGTTAAATTCATATCGTATAATTGATTATAAATTATACGATATGAAGAAACATTTATACTTTTCCAGCAGAGTTTTTCTTTTTTCGTCTTTATTCTTACTTCAGGTTTCTCAATCAGCAATTGGGCAGAAAAATGCTACTTCGGCTGCCAAACCTTACGTTTCTCCTTATTATACCTATGATGATGATGGAGATGGCGTGCCCAATTACCGGGACAAGTGTGTAAACACTCCTAAAGGTGAAAAGGTAACTCCGTTTGGTTGTCCAATGGACACTGATTTTGATCTTGTTTATGATTATGAAGATGATTGCATCAACGAGAAAGGACCAAGATCTAACAAAGGTTGTCCGATCGTGAATTTGGACACCGATAGCGATGGTATCTTTGATAACGAAGATTTATGTCCTGAAGTAGCAGGAGTAAAGAAGAACAGAGGTTGTCCTGAAATAAAAGAAGAGGACACCAAAGCCTTGAAAGAAGCCTTCGATAACCTTCTTTTTGAAACGGCAAAGGATGTAATTCAGGAAAGTTCATACGAATCGCTTAATACCCTTGCAAAAGTTCTAATCAATAATCCGAAGTATAAACTTCATCTGGAGGGACATACAGATAATGTGGGTGATGATGATGCCAATTATACCCTTTCACAGAAAAGGTCAATAGCGGTGAGAAAATACCTTTCCAGAAAAGGCGTGGGGGAATCAAGGATTACCGCAGAATGGTATGGTGAAAACAAACCTAAAACTACTAATGATACTCCTGAGGGCAGAAAGCTCAACAGGCGGGTGGAAATGAATATAGTTTATTAAAAAATAAGTTATTTGCGTTATGGGAGCCCGGCATTCTTGTCGGGCTTTTTTATTATTTCCATAGGCTTTTTTACGTTCTTAAATAGTCCTAAATTCGGCACTAAATAGGATTGAAAACTAAAATTTCCGTAAAACAAACTATGGGATCTGTAAATCAAGGAGATATAACTTTATCAAACCAGTTATTGTATAAATGGTTGAAAAAGCAAATATCAGAGACCGCTATTGAATGGTTGGATAAAAAAATAGAACTGGTCAAAAATTCAAGTCAGCGGAAAGACATTTTTTTGGCTTTTAGTTCCGCCTCCCGATTTGTAGGGAAAAAGGATATTGTCTTGTCTTCAGAAGATCTTAAAGAAGCCCAAAAAGCAAGAAAAGGCTGGATTCCTGAAGGATGGACAGCAGATGAAGCGGCACGCATCTATTTTATATTATTACTTTCACAACAGCCTCAGGACTTTTTCCTGAGCCTTCTCAAACAATTATTTGAAACGGCGGAAGTTGCCGAATTAAGGGCGCTTTACCTGGGGCTTCCCCTATATCCTTATCCGGAAGAAATAAAGGCAAGGGCTACAGAAGGATTTCGGACAAATATCAATATCGTCTTTAATGCGATAGCTTTAAAAAATCCTTATCCAAAAGAATTTTTAGATGAAGCTGCATGGAATCAAATGATCCTAAAGGCGGTATTTATCGGAAGTCCATTGTATAAAATTCAGGGAATAGACGAACGGGCTAACCCGACTTTAGCCAGGATCTTATCCGATTTTGCTCATGAAAGATGGGCGGCGGGCCGACCGGTAACGCCGGAATTATGGCGCCAGGTTGGACCTTTTATTAATGAAAAGACTTTGCACGATCTAGCGAAAGTGATTACCACTGGGTCAAACCTTGAAAAACATGCAGCCGCCCTGGCTTTATCCGCATCCCAATTCTCCGGTGCAAAAGAATTGTTATCTAAACATCCTAAATTAAAAGAGGCTGTTGTAAACCAAGAAATAAATTGGGAAAAAATTGGCGAAGAATGGGGGGTAAGCAATCAATGAATTGTAAAGGAATAAATTATTAACTAAAAAAACTAAAGCTCAAAATGATGTACATTGATCCTCACATCCACATGGTCTCAAGAACTACGGATGATTATGAAGCCATGAGGCAAGCTGGAATTGTTGCCGTGATTGAACCTGCTTTTTGGCTGGGTCAGCCCAGAACAGAGCCAGGAACTTTCAAAGATTATTACAGCACACTTGTAGGGTGGGAAAGATTCAGGGCGAGTCAGTTTGGGATAAAACATTATTGCACCATCGGCCTTAATTCCAAAGAAGCCAACAACGAAGCATTGGCTGAACAGGTAATAGAAATTTTACCATTATTTGCCTCAAAAGAAGGAGTGGTTGGAATCGGAGAAATAGGGTACGACGATCAAACCCCAGCCGAAGATAAATATTTCAGAATTCAAATAGAGCTTGCAAAAGAACTGGATACGATTATTCAGATCCATACGCCTCATAGAGATAAAAAACGTGGTACAACACGAAGCATGGATGTTTGTATTGAGCATAAAGTAGCACCGGGAAAAGTGATCATCGACCATAACAATGAAGAGACAGCTAAAGAAGTATTGGACAGAGGCTTTTGGGCTGCTTTTACCATTTACCCTAAAACAAAAATGGGAAATGAAAGAATGGTGGAGATTGTCAGAAAATACGGATCAGAAAGAATCATTGTGAACAGTTCTGCGGATTGGGGCGTCAGTGATCCTTTGTCTGTACCTAAGACCGCAGCCTTAATGAAGGAAAGAGGCATTTCAGAGGAAGACATAAGAATGGTTTGCTATCAGAATGCCTTGACAGCCTTTGGTCAAAGCGGACAAATGAAGGAAGAAGACTGGCTAAATCCCGAAAGCCTGGATCAACGACAGCTTTACTCCGGTAATTCTGTTTTAAGAGGCGGACAAGAACCAAAAGTTGGAGGGGAACACACTATAAAATGATGAGTTTGATGAACGACGAATATTCGCTACAGCCTGTGCTGACTGTTTTGGATTAAGTTTTAAATTTGAATGCAAAAAGCTGAAAGCATACAACCTCAAACTTCTACCCTGAAATCTCTGAAACCATACCTCCAATTGATGCGTCCGGCAAATATTATTACTGCCTGGGCGGATATAATGTGTGGATTTGGGGTAACGGGCCTTGCCGCATTAGGCATTTCAGGTTCATTTACTTTTTATAATTCCACAGATCTGCTTTGGCTAATCCTGTCCACTACAGGTTTATATGGAGGAGGCGTGGTCTTTAATGATGTTTTTGATTACAAACTGGATAAAATAGAAAGGCCGGAAAGGGCGCTACCAAGTGGAAGAGCGAGTCTACTCAACGCAACTCTCCTGGGACTTATATTGTTTTTATCAGGAATAGTCGCGGCTTTTCAGGTAAATTCTTTTAGCGGAAAGCTTGCCGTAGTTATTGCAATTGCGGCTCTCAGTTATGATAAATTAGGGAAACATCATCCCGTTGTTGGTCCTCTAAATATGGGCTTTTGCAGGGGATTAAATTTAATGCTGGGAATGAGCGTGGCTTATGAAGCAGTTTATTATAATTGGTTTATATGTTTGGTCCCCTTAATCTTTATTGCTGCTATAACGATGATCAGCAGGTCTGAAGTAAGTGGAGGCGATAAAAAGACAATAGCTTTTGGCGGTGGTTTATTTGGAATTGTAGCCATATTTATTTCCTGCCTCGGACTTTTTTCCAATTATCAGGTACTTCATTCCCTGCCATTTGTAGGATTATTTCTATTTATGGTTTTTAAACCCCTTTCAAGGGCGTATAACGATCCTACCCCTACCAATATTAAATTGTCAGTGAGAGGCGGCATTCTTGGTTTGATTCCAATGGATGCTGCGATTGCAGCAGGCTATGCGGGAATAATTTATGGATTGGCAATTTTGTTGCTTTTGCCCTTGTCAATTTATCTGGCCAAGAAGTTTGCAGTGACATAAGTCGCTCATCACAATTCTAACTAGTCTAAACTATTTTAACCCTTTTCCCATTCCTGGCGGCTTCATATATGGCCATCATAATTTTTACATCCCTCAATCCCATTTCACCCGATACCTTAGATTGTTTATTGTTTAATACACAATTTGCAAAATCGTCCATTTGGAGCGCTTGCTGATTTACATTTGGTAGATTCATTTTGCCTTCGCTGGTTTCCCCTTTTATTCCCCCATAACTGTATGCAGGGGAAAGCTCAAACCATCCTTTTTCTGCTTCCGCTCTTAATAGATTTAACCCTTCGGCATAACTTGTTTTACAATCTGCGACTGTCCCGCCTGGAAATTCCATCTGCCAGGAGATGGATTGTTCTACTTCCTTGAATTTTTTCTTATCTGTTATTTCCCCAAATTTTGCTGTTACAGCTATCGGATCTTCTCCTAAAGTGTAACATGCTCCCTGGATGGAATAAATTCCGAGGTCCATTAATGGGCCACCTCCTGCCAATTCCTGATCTAATCGCCATACACTATCCTGAATTTTAAATCCATGTTCCCCGACAATTTTCCTTACCCTCCCAAATTTTTTATTTTGTCCCGATTCCATCATGTACTGATGATGCGGTTCAAAATGGAGCCTGTAGCCAATGGACAAAAGCCTATTGTTTTCTTTACAAACTTTTATCATTTCCTTGCATTTTTCAACGGTAACCTCCATTGGCTTTTCACAGATCACATGTTTTCCTGCTTTGGCTGCTCTTATTGTATATTCCCCGTGCATTGCATTTGGAAGAACTACATATACTATATCAATGTCAGGATTGTCTTTTATACTGTCAAAGTTTTCGTAGTTGTAAATATTCTTTTCGGGAATATTATATTTTTCCTTCCATGTATCTGTTTTTTCATCTGTGCCGGAAACAATGCCCGCTAAATAACAATTTCTGGTTTCTTTCAAGGCAGGGGCAAGTTGGTTGGTGCTGTAATATCCTAATCCAACGAGCGCTACCCCTAGCTTTTTTTCAGGGTTTTGAGGATGTATTTTATATAATTCTTCAGCAGGTGATGCTGAGAATAATGGTAGTCGTGGGAGTATAACTGAAGCACTCATGCCTAAAGTAATTCTGGTTAAAAAATGTCTTCTTTCCATTCTTGAAGATTATTTATGTTTCGATATGTTCTTTATTGGCCTTTCTAAATAGTGAAATTGCTTCTAGTTCTCCTGTTCGGGAAAATACTCTGCTTACCGATTGAAAATCTGCTTGAACTTTTAAGCAAACTACTTCATCTACTTCTTTGGAAATTCTTTGAAGGCTTAACTTTTGTGCAACTGGTACTGCAACTATAATCTTATAAACATTATTTTTCTTTAAGAGGTCTATCGCCGTTTCCACGGTATATCCGGTGGCAATTCCATCATCGGTTAATATAACAGTTTTGTTTTCAATACTTTTTGATTTGCTTACGCCAATATATTGTTTGTGTTGTTCTTTTAGATCATTTTGTAGTCGTTGGGTTTCTTCCTGGATATATTCAGCAGAAGCATTTGTAGAAGGATTAATTACACTTCCGAAAAGGCCAGCAGCGCCTATTGCCATTTCCTTATTAGCAGGATGTCCAATTTTTTTAATCAGCATAACATCCAGAGGCAAATTAAGTTTGTAAGATAAAATATAACCTATTTCCATGCCCCCTTTTGGTATTGCCATTATTATAGAATCGGAGTTTTTATAAATTTTAAGCTGTTCAGCCAACATTGTAGCTGCATCAAATCTGTTTTTAAGCATAAGTTAAAATTTAGGGGTTTTAAAAAATGAAGATAATATTAAAGATTCTTAATGTTTAGAATCCAAAAGGGTATGTATCTGGCATTTTATCACCATCTGGTTGTAAATGCAGAGGGAATAATGCTTTTGTCTCTTCTAAATATACAAAGGCATCATACCTTGAAGAAACTCGGGTAGGGACATAATTCCCATGCTTTTCATTTTCCGGATGGTAAACAACTCCAATTGCCCTGTGAGGCAGGATTTTGTTGTTAAAGCGTTCGTCTTTGTTTTTTTTGTCGAAAATAAATATTCTGTTTTCCGGTCTTTCAGAGTGAATTATTTCTTCAAAACTTCCCTTTCTGGCTGGTGGTACATTTTTTCTCTTCATTGGCTTACCCCAGGCAGATCCCGCTATTACTGTTCCCTTGTAACAGCCAAATCCAACCAGAACCACATTTTCTTCCCCTTGTTGCTCCCTCACAAGCTGACCTACATTTACCATTCCTCCTTCCTTCATATCGGTAAATCTCGCATCACCAATATGGGTATTGTGTTCCCATACGATTGCTTTTGATTCTTTGCCATGAAAATTTACGAGACGGTTCAAAGTATCAACCATATGGATATCCCTGATATTCCATGATTCTCCGCCAAAAGAAATCATACTCCTATAATATCTTTCGGCATTTACTGCGATAAACGCATTTTGTTCTGCATTCAGCGCTTCTTCTCCATCTATATAAGTGAAGGATGCCTTTTTCCTGACCATCGTCAATAAATCAACTACCTCATCCTGGCATTCTTCAAGATTATAATAGTTTGCCCGGGCGTAGTTATGGCCCTCCTCATTATAAGGTTCAAAACATTCAATAGCGTTTTTTGCAATGGCTGTAGCTTGAGGGTCTTTGTCCTTAAAATATTTCATAATGGACGACATAGAATCCCATAAGCTATAAACATCCAGTCCATAAAACCCTACCTTTTTCCCGTCCGGCTGGTCTTTATTATATTCTTTAAGCCATTCTGCAAGGGAAGCAATTTCCCAATTGGCCCACATCCACGATGGCCAGCGATCAAAAGTTTTTAGCACTTCCGTTATGTTCTTCTCATCGGAGTACCCTTTTATATATTGGTTTATTTTATAGCAATCAGGCCAATCACCCTCTACCGCAATAAAACTGAATCCTTTTTCAACTATGAGTCTTTTGGTTATTGCCGTTCTCCAGGTATAATATTCATGAGTGCCATGTGAGGCCTCTCCTAAAAGTACATATTCCGCATTATCAATCCTTTTGATGAGGGGATCGAGATCCATTGAGTTTTTAAGCGGAGCAGAAAAGGGGTCATCTTCTCTTCTTGTGAAAACCCAGGGATCAATAGTTTCTTTAGCTTCCATAGGTGTTAAAAGTTACTGAATGGGAAAGGGTTTAATATTATTTACCCTGTTATTTGACCTACGACGATTGTTGCATACCTGTTTAAGTGTTTAAAGATTTACAAAAAGAAAGTACACTTTGGAAATAAGATTAATCAGTTTATTCACCCATTCACTCATTCACCCATTCACTCATTCACCAGTTCACTCATTAATTTCAGTAACTCCATTAAAATCTTTCCGTTTTTCCAGATGACATTAATTTTTATTTAAACTTTTTTAATAATCAAATTATGGAAATAACCAGTCCTGCCTTTAAAAATGGGGAAAAGGTCCCTAAACAATTTACTTGTGAAGGAATTAATATTAATCCTTCCTTAAAATTCTCCAATGTTCCTGCTGAGGCTAAAAGCTTGGTATTACTTGTAGAGGATCCAGATGCAGATGCCAAGCCTTGGGTTCATTGGTTGGTTTATAATATTCCTCCTCAATGTGGCGGCTTCGAAGAAGATTCTATTCCAAAAGGTGCTATTCAGGGAATTTGCAATGGAGGAACGTATGGCTATGAAGGCCCATGTCCTCCAGACAGATTACATAATTATATGTTTAAACTTTATGCCATTGATAAAATACTTGATGTTCCTGAGTCAGCAGACCGGAAGGCTATTCTTAAAGAGATAGAAGGACATGTTGTGGACGAAGCGCTTTTGGTAGGAACATATCCAAAAGCAACGAGATTGGTTCCAATTGATTAAGGCATTTAATCATTTATATAGCTATTTGAAAGGCCCAAAACTTTTCTACAGGACTTTTTTGTGGAAAAATCATGACGGTTTTTCCACTTCTTTTTAACTTTTTTCACTACTCCTATGGCAGAAGAATCTTTTATCCCGGATGTAAAAAAAATTGCCATTTTAAGGTCTGGTGCCCTGGGGGATTTTATAGTTGTTCTTCCCGCCATTGAATCAATTAAGCAAACTTATCCGGATGCAGAAATTGTATTGCTGGGAAGTCCATGGTTAAAGCCTTTTTTGGAGGACCGACGCACACCTTTTGATCGATTTTTATCTGTTCCTGTTTATAGTGGTGTCCGGGAGGAAAATGCAGAAGACCCAGATTTATTTTCTCTTGAAGCTTTTTTTAAAAGTATGCAGGAAGAAAAATTTGATATTGCCCTTCAATTTCAGGGAAAAGGACTATCTGCCAATCCATTTATAAAAAGGCTCGGAGCTAAGTTAACGGTGGGGATGGAAACTCCGGACACGGAATCCCTGGACAGAAGCATCCGATATTACTATTATCAAAGTGAACCATTAAGGTTTTTGGAAATCGTAAAATTAATAGGAGGCAAGCCGGTAGATCCGGAGCCAAAGGTAAAAGTCTTTAGAAAAGATAAAGAAGAAATAGAGGAGCTTTTGCCTGAAATTACCAATAAGCCCTATATAGTTTTGCATCCGTTTGCAATGGATATCCGGCGTTCCTGGCCTCTTGAGAAATTCGCCGAGTTGGGAGAGATACTGCATGAAATAGGTTTTACCATAGTTTTTACAGGAAGCAAACAAGATAAAGAACTGGTAGAAACGATTTTCAGTAAAGGGGAATTTCCAGCCATTAATGCTTGTGGTATCTTGTCCCTGGGAGGTCTTTGCGCATTATTATCAAAAAGCCATCTTGTAGTTTCGAGTGACACAGGCCCATTGCACCTGGCAAGGGCTGTAGGAGCGAAAACCATTGGGATATATTGGGCTCCGAATCTGATTAATTGGGGGCCATTGACCCGGAGTAACCATAGACCGGTAATCTCATGGGAAATGCAATGCCCGATATGTGGCATCATGCCAAATCAGCCTTACCCTTTTGAGCCACAGGGAGAAACATGTTCTCATAATATCTCGTTTGTGAAAAATGTGCAAGTTGGGGAAGTGTTGAATGAGGTGAAAGAAATGCTAAATATTAAATTTTAAATGTGTTCCAATTCATTTTTAAGGATGTGATAATCTTCTGATCAAGGACTGTTCGATTATCTAGAATTATTCGTCATTTGTAAATTGTCATTTAAATATGGATAAACTCTTTGATTTACAACCTAAAAGGATTGCAATATTCAGAGCCCTTCAATTAGGAGATTTGCTTTGTGCTATTCCTGCAGTGAGGGCTTTAAAAAAAACTTATCCCAATGCTGAAATTACCCTTTTAGGCCTACCTTGGGCTTCTACTTTTGTTAAAAGATTTTCAAATTATTTTTCAGACTTTATACCTTTTCCTGGTTATCCCGGCCTTATCGAGCAGCCATTTAATCCTGAAAGTTTTATAAGTTTTCTTCAGGAGACCAACAAAAGGAATTTTGATCTGGTAATTCAAATGCATGGCAATGGTTCTATTATTAATCCTATGATTCAAACCTTGGGAAGCGAGAGAACAGCCGGATATTATGAGCCTGCCGGCTATTGTCCCGATCCTGATTTTTATATGAAGTACCCTGAGGGCTTTCCGGAAATAGAGCGACATATTAGGCTAATGGAATTTCTGGGGATTCCTTCGGATGGAAGGGAAATGGAGTTTCGTTTGAGCCTTTTCGACTATGAAAGTTTTCATGGACTGGCAGGTAAGTACAATTTGCAACCTAAAAAATATGTCTGCGTACATTCAGGAGCAAGGGACACAAAGCGTTGGTGGGCTCCCGAAAAGTTTGCAAAGGTTGCGGATTTAATTGCTGAAAAAGGATACACTGTTGTTCTCACAGGGACAGAAATTGAAAGAGAAACTGTAAGAAAGGTAGAACAAGAGATGGTGCACCCGGCTCTTAATTTGGTAGGAAAAACAGACTTAGGAACCCTGGCAGTATTAGTTAAAAACTCGAAGATGCTTTTTTCAAATGACACCGGGGTGTCTCATATAGCATCGTCGTTAGAAACACCAAGTGTCATAATTTTTCTTGCTTCAGATCCAAAAAGATGGGCTCCTTTTAATAAAGATCTTCATCAGGTAATTCTGCGGCAAGAAGCTGACCATTTGGATTTTGTAATATCAAAAGTAGAAAATGTACTGCGATATGAGGAAGCAGAGACGGGGCTTTTGCTTTCTCAAACTGGATATTAATAATCAGCTTAAAAGAATAATGTATGAGCATATCACCCAGTTATGGAAAGAGTTTACGCATTTTAACATGGCACGTGCATGGAAGCTATTTATACTACCTCACCCAGACTCCATGTGAATTTTATTTACCTGTAAAGGAAGGTCGACCGGAAGGTTATGGCGGCAGGTCCGGAAGTTTTATCTGGGGTGACAATGTTCAGGAAATTAAAGTTTCAGAATTAAGAGATCTTGAGTTTGATTGTATCTTGTTTCAATCCAGAAAGAATTATCTGGAAGATCAATTTGAAATTCTAACTGAAGAGCAACGGGCTTTGCCAAAAATATACCTTGAACACGATCCACCAAGGGAAGTGCCTACCGATACAAAACATGTGGTAAATGACCCGGAAGTTTTGATCGTTCACGTAACCCATTTCAATAACCTTATGTGGGATAATAATGATTGTCCTTCAAAAGTGATTGATCATGGTGTAATGATTCCGGAAAGAGTCCAATATACTGGTGAACTGGAAAAAGGAATTGTGGTCATTAATGGATTAGCAGGGAGAGGAAGGAGACTTGGATTAGATATATTTGAAAGGGTGAGGCAGGAAATTCCCCTTGATATAGTGGGGATGGGTTCGAAGGATGTGGGAGGTTTGGGAGAAGTTCCAATCACTGAATTACCTGCTTTTACAGCTCGATATAGATTTTTTTTCAATCCAATCAGATATACAAGCCTTGGCCTTGCAGTTTGTGAAGCAATGATGACAGGGCTGCCCATTGTTGGTTTAGCAACTACTGAAATGTCCGTAACAATTGAGAATGATCTCTCCGGCTATATTCATACGGATGTAGACTTCCTGATTGAAAAAATGAAAATATTATTGGATGACCCCGTCAAAGCTTTTGAATTGGGTAGTGGGGCAAGGGCCGTAGCAAATAAGAGATTTAATATAAACAGATTTGGTAAAGATTGGATGCAAACTTTCCAGTATGTAGTTCATAATCATTCCAGGGAAAAAATAAAATTGGAGGTGTAAAGTGAAAAGAAAGGTAGCTTTTATCAGTGAACATGCTTCTCCATTGGCTGTGCTGGGAGGTGTGGACAGTGGCGGACAAAACATTTATGTTGATCAGGTGGCCCGCCATTTGGCAAAATTGGGATTCGAAGTAGATATTTTTACAAGATGGGATAATCCTTCGATAAAGAAAATTGTAAAATATTCGAAAGGAGTAAGGGTGATACATGTTCCCGCGGGTCCAAAAAGCTTCGTCCCCAAAGAGAGCCTTTTTCAATATATGGACGAATTTGCTTCTAATATGATTTCATTTATAGAAGAAGGAGACATGGATTATGAACTTATACATGCCCATTTCTGGATGTCTGGCTATGTAGCAGTTACGGTAAAAAAGATCTTAAAAATACCTTTCGTTATCACTTTCCATGCATTGGGAAGGGTGCGTCGAATGTATCAGGGTGCAGCAGACGGATTTCCTGATGCCAGGTTTTTTGTCGAAGAAATGGTAACCAGGGAAGCAGACCTGATAATCGCCGAATGCCCTCAGGATAAGGAAGATCTTATGGTTCACTATTATGCAAGGGAAGAAAAAATAAGAATCGTTCCATGTGGTTTCGATCATAGAGAATTCTATCCGATTGATAAGAAAAAGTCTAAGGCGAAATTAGGGATTAGCCCCGATGAATTTGTAATCCTCCAGCTTGGCAGAATGGTTCCGAGGAAAGGAGTTGATAATGTGATCCGAAGTCTTGGTTATATGTCAAAAAAGTATAATCTGCCTGTCCGGTTATTGATAGTTGGAGGAGAATCGGACGAGCCTTGTCCAATAAAGACACCTGAAATTGGAAGATTAAAAGAGATAGCGGAAGCTGAAAAGGTATCTGATAAAATCACTTTTGTTGGCAGGAAAAACCGCGAGCAATTAAAGTACTATTACAATGCGTCCGATGTTTTTGTAAGTACACCATGGTATGAACCGTTTGGTATTACCCCTTTGGAAGCAATGGCTTGCGGCATACCGGTTATTGGAGCAAATGTCGGCGGAATTAAATTCAGCGTACGGCACGGCAAAACCGGTTTTCTTGTTCCTCCAAATGAACCGGAAATTCTCGGGGAAAGAATTGTTGAAATATTTTCCAATGAAGAAGAAGCAAAAAGGATAAGTAACAATGCAATTAAGCATGTGAATACTTTATTTACCTGGGAAATTGTAGCACGGAAACTGGCAATTTTTTACAAACATGCCTATATAAATACACCTGTAATTAAGATGGTTCATCCTCCTTTATATGAACCTGGATATTTGGCCCCCAAATTAATTAGTCAGATTTAAAAACGAATACAGAAACCATATATGAATTCTATACAAGGCAAGGTAATACTTGTAACGGGCGCGGGACAAGGTCTTGGAGCCGAAATAGCAAAAACAGTGGCTGCTGATGGCGCTACAATTATAGCTTGCGATGTAAAAGCAGATAAACTGGATCAGATAACCAGCGAAATAAGAAATGCCGGTGGGAAGATTTCTACTTTTCTAATGGATGTAACCGATGAAAAGAATGTAGAAGATGTGCTTCGAAAAGCAGTCCAGGAACACGGGAAATTGGATGTTTTGGTAAACAATGCAGGAATTGACTTCACCAAATCAGTGGAAGATTTGAGTATCGAAGAGTGGGATAAGGTAATCAAAGTAAATCTCAGGGGGCCTTTTATCCTGAGTAAGCTTGCTTTCCCATATCTTTTAAAAAGTGGACAAGGGCATATCGTCAATATCGTTTCCACAGCTTCCAAAAGGACCTGGAGTGAAGCTTCCGCTTATCACGCAAGTAAATGGGGTTTTTTAGGTTTTAGTCATGCTTTGCATGTAGAAGCTAGGCAAAAAGGAATTAAAGTTACGGCTGTAATTGCCGGAGGAATGAAAACTCCTTTCATTCTGGAAAGATTTCCTGAGGCAGAGCCTAATCTTCAGGATCCTAAAAATGTAGCAGATACAGTAAAGTTTGTATTGACTCAGCCTGCTGAAACTGTAATTCCTGAGGTAATGGTAATTCCGATGAGGGAAACCTCCTGGCCGTAAAGGGAGTATTAAGAAGAGAGCAAAGTAAAGCATATGGAAGTTCTTATAACTCCGGAGACTCAAGACTATCGACTCAAGACTTAAGACTAAAAACTAATAAAATGACTAAAGCTGTTTTTTTAGATAAAGACGGGACCTTAATAGAGAATGTTCCTTACAACGTTGACCCGGGAAAGATAAAGTTGTATCCAGGTGCAGGGTTGGCATTACGACGACTGCAGGAACAAGGGTTTAAAATTATTGTCGTGTCCAATCAATCCGGAGTAGGAAGGGGACTGTTTGAGGAATCGGCGCTGAATGTAGTTTGGAAAGAGATTGCAGCAAAATTAATGGAGTACAGAGTAGCCATTGATAACTTTTATTATTGCCCTCACTACAAGGAGGGGAATATAGAAGGATTAAATATTGAATGTGACTGTCGAAAACCCCTGCCTGGAATGTTGGAAAAAGCGGCACGTGAGCATGATATTGATTTAAAGCAATCATGGATGATCGGGGATATACTAAACGATGTGGAGGCAGGAAACAGAGCGGGTTGTAAGACAATATTAATTAATAACGGAAATGAAACAGAATGGCAGAACGGAGCATTTAGAACGCCTGATTTTTTTGCGACATCTATACTCGAATCTGCTATTATAATAGATAATAATCTGAATTGGAATAAACCGGAATCAAAAAGGAAAAAAGCTTTGGCGACAGATCCTTTTGAAATGGCTTGAATTTGTTCTTTAATGTGATGAATAACTACAAGTTTAGCGCTTGAGGTTAATGGCTTAAAATGATGGAAAAACAGATGAAAGAGGTAATTGAGGAGTTTAAGGATAAGAAAGTTCTCGTAATAGGTGACGCCATCCTGGATGTATATATTAAAGGAGTAACGGATAAGATCTGCAGGGAAGCTCCGGTACAGATTATAAATGTACAGGAGCAGGAATATGATTGTGGAGGCGCCGCTAATACTGCCATTAATCTGGCTGCATTGGGGGCAGAAACTTGTTTTTTAACCGTGATAGGAGACGATGAAAACGGAAGAATATTAACAAATGCTCTTCGGGAAAAAAACGTTTCTGTCGAGTGCATAATAAAGGACTCTCAGAGAAAGACAATAGCAAAAAAAAGAGTTGTTGCCTCGTCAAACATTCTTTTGCGGATAGATGAGGGGAATATAGATCCTGTTTCTGAAGAACTTCAGCTTAAATTAAATGAGCGGTTAAGCGAAGTAATGAATTCGTTTGACGCAGTTATTCTTTCAGATTATGAATATGGTTTGATAAATGAATCCTCGATAGTTCATTTAATTCAGCTTAAAAAACAAACAAATGCAATTCTAATTGTGGATTCAAAGAACCCGGCGAAATTCAGGAAGCTTCATCCTTTTGCAGTGAAGCCAAATTATGAAGAAGCCATTAGCATTTTAAAATTGCCTAAACTCCAAAACCGCGATCGGGTAGAACAGATTTTAGAAAATGAGAAACGGTTGATGGATATCACCGGTGCGCATTGTGTTGCTGCAACCATCGATATGGAAGGCACCCTTCTTTTTGAAAAAGGCAAAAGCCCGTATCGGATTTATACCGAACCTCAGGACAATAAAAGGTCTATAGGAGCAGGGGATACTTTTATAAGCGCATTCACTCTAGCAGTGCTTGCAGGAGCAGACCCGAGAACAGCCGCAGAAATAGGCGCTGCCGCATCCGCAGTTATACTAAAAAAGGAAGGGACTGTGGTGTGCACTACCAATGATTTGATCGATTATTTCAATGAGAATCCTAAATACATTTTAAGACTTGAAGAATTAATTCTGAAAGTCAATAAATTAAAAAAGGAGGGTAAAAGAATTGTTTTTACAAATGGTTGTTTTGATATACTTCACCGGGGACATGTTAATTTTTTAAATCACGCAAAACTGCTTGGAGACATCTTAATAGTAGCAATAAATACGGATGAAAGCATTAAAAGAGTAAAAGGAGAAGAAAGGCCGATTAATTCTTTGGAAGATAGAATAGAAGTTTTATCCGCCTTGCAATCTGTAGATTTTCTTTTCTCTTTTGAGGAAGATACTTCAGCCGATCTTATTAAAGCGCTGCAACCCGAGGTTTTTGTTAAGGGAGGAACTTACACGATAGAATCCATTCCTGAAGCATTACTTGTAAGACAATTGGGAGGAGAAGTGAAAATTTTGACATCTGATATTGGCCTTTCCACCACCAGGCTTATCTCTAAAATAAGAGAAGCCGCATTGCATCATCACGAGGAAAATAACTATGCTAAAGCAATCGGACTGGAATAATTTTAAAAACATATTATGCATTCGCCTGGATAACTTAGGCGATGTTATCATGACTTCACCTGCTATCCGGGCTTTAAAAAATAGTATACCCGGAAGGAAGGTTACTTTACTTGCTTCTCGCGGAGGCAATGGTATTGCCAAATTTATTCCTGAGATTGATGAACTATTGATCTTTGATACACCTTGGGAAAAAAATGCCAATCAAGGTTCTACAGAAGGCATTTTTCAAATTGTGGAAGAACTTAAAAAACATCAATTTGATGCGGCTATAATTTTTACTGTTTATAGCCAAAATCCTCTCCCGACTGCCATGTTATGTTATATGTCCGGAATACCAAGGGTGGCTGGTTATTGTCGCGAAAATCCTTATCAACTTATTACAGACTGGATTCCTGAAACTGAACCTATTTATGAAATTAAACATGAGGTAGTAAGGCAGTTGGATTTAGTCAAGAAACTAGGCGCTATAGTGGAGACGGAGGAATTTTCTTTGGAATTGCCTGACTTAGATAATTGCAGAATCACAAATAAATTAGCCTTGCTAAGAGTGGATACTAAGAAACCATTTATAGTTATGCACCCAGGAGTAAGTGAGTTAAAAAGACAATATCCTGTTGAACTATTTGCAAAGGCAGCGAAAATGATTTCAGAAGAAATGGGTTATCAGATTCTACTAACAGGACTGGAATCTGAGAAGAGCCTGACAGAATATATTGCGGAGGAAGTAGGAAGTCTCGCATATTCCTTGGCCGGACAGTTGAGTTTGGAAGAAATGATGGCACTTCTGAAAGTCTCCCCATTGTTAATATCAAATAATACTGGTCCTGTGCATATGGCTGCTGCAATGAAAACACCTGTTGTGGTTTTGTATGCACTCACTAATCCCCAACATACCCCTTGGAAAGTAAAACATAAAGTTCTGCCATTTGATGTCCCCAAAGATTTGAGGAGCAAAAATGTGATTATATCCTTTGCCTACGAAAAATGTTTCGTTAATCCTCAAGAAATGGTAACCCCGGAAGAAGTTGTTAAAGCAACAAAAGAACTATTGGAAGAGGAACTTTCCCCTTTAACTACAGGAGAACCTGGAGGATATACTATAGAGAAATACTTCTAACGACTATCCTACGTTCATCCTACGATCATTTTACGTTGAAGGATTTATTGCTCCTTACTGAAGCTTTAATGTCAATAGCTATGTTTACGGTTTTGTATTTATGGAAAGAAGATTCTGCAAATAAAAAAGCTGCCTTATAGTTTTAAGGCAGCTCCTTGAATATAAAATAGAAACTCTAGCTGTAAGGTTGATTCGTATCTTCCTTATCCACATTCCTGTTCGGATGCCTTACCCTCACATTAGGAGCAGGGTCATCCGGCCCTTCTGTATAATTTTCTTCTTTTTCAAACTGTTCTTCTATGTTTTCCCAATCATTTACGGGCTTTAAGCCTGCTTTACTAACGCCGTCCCCTGAAGGCTTACCCTTCGGAGGAATATACTTTCCATTTGGATCTTTTCCCATAGTATTAAGAATTTAGTTAGTCCTATTAGGTATACTTTCGAACATTGAAAAGGGTTGTAAAGAAAAATGGAAAATTATTTTACTTTTCCAATTCTTCCTTCACAAAAGACATTAATTCTCTTATATATTCTCTAGAAAAATTGAATTCAATCTCCGCGGCTTTATAAACCTCAGGAATAGACTTTGTGTATCCGAGTTTAAGTGCATTCTGATAGCCTTCCAGTCCTTTTTGCTTATCTTCTTTATAATTTTTCCAAATGGCAATAGCTCCTAATTGTGCCATTCCATACTCTATATAATAAAAGGGCACTTCAAAGAGATGCAACTGCTTTTGCCAGATGATGTTTTTATATTCTTCCAACCCGCTCCAATCTGTTATCTTATCGGAGAATTGATCGTAAATTTTAAGCCATGACTTTGTTCTTTCCTCTAAAGTGTGTTCCGGATTTTCATAAATCCAATGTTGAAATTTATCAATTGTAGCTACCCAGGGTAAAGTTTCAATTATTTGCTTTAGATGATCTGTTTTGGCCCTTTTAAGCTCTTCCTCATTTTTAAAGTAAATATCCCAATGATCCATTGAAATTAGCTCCATAGACATAGAAGCGAGCTCCGCTACTTCGGAAGGAACATTTTTAAATTCATTTAGCTCCAGTTCCCGGGTTAGAAAGGAATGTACTGCATGCCCTCCTTCGTGAAGAAGCGTAACCAGGTCTCGTAGGTTGGAAGTAGCATTCATAAAAATAAATGGAACCCCCAATTCTGCCAATGGATAATTATATCCTCCGGGAGCTTTCCCTTTCCTTGACTCCAGATCCAGATGGCCCATGTTCTTCATTATGGTCAGGCATTCGCCTAAATAAGGATTTAGTTTATCGAACAGTGCGATGGTATTTTCAGTAAGTTCAGTAGTGTTATCAAAAGGTTTTAAAGCTTCCCGGCCATGAATATCCACTTTCATATCCCAAGGCCTTAGCTTTTCCACTTTTAAGGCCTGCTTTCTTTTTTCTGTCAAATTATTTAATAAAGGAACTACTTCCTCCTGGATTGCTTCATGGAAATCCACACAATCTTTAACTGAATAATCAAATCTACCAAGAGAGGAAAACATATAATCTCTATAGTTTTCAAAGTCTGCATTCCTGGCAACCTGGTTCCGAAGCTTAATGAGATGGCTGAACAAATTGTTCAGATTGTCTT
The DNA here is from genome assembly GCA_035628645.1 of Cytophagales bacterium. Taxonomy (GTDB): domain Bacteria; phylum Bacteroidota; class Bacteroidia; order Cytophagales; family Cyclobacteriaceae; genus DASPJL01. The sequence goes on from DASPJL010000195.1 coordinate 69,266, forward strand.
TATCCTCTAGTCTTCGATTATTTATTTTTTTAAATACACTTTCCCTTAATTCCCTGTTTGACGACTGAAGAAGATCACCTGCCTGTGGTAAGGTAAGTTCATTACCATCGATTTGCACTGTCATGGCCCCCGAAATTGCGCCAAATTTTTGTGCCTCCGTTTGAATTTGAGTGATTAGCGGAATATTTTTCTCTCGAAATATCTTAATGTCCTTTTCAATGCTTCTTTTTAATATATGAAAGCCGTTTTCCTTTATTGTATGAAAGAAAGGAGAGTCTATCGCTTTTTTATTCAATTTGTCAGTATAAGGGGAAATTTTTGGTTCTATTTCAGAAACGAAATATTCAAAGCTTTTTAGATGATCTTCGTTTGTAGTATCACAAGTCATTCTTATATATCTCCATCCTAGCTCTTCTGAAATTGCCGATTCAAGTTCGCTTTTATCTTTTAACCATCTTTTTAAATCGTATGCTGAAATCAATTCTCTTGATAGGAGGTTTTCATAGTAAGGTTTAATTTTATTCCACTCCTCTGCCTTAAAATTTTCTTCTAGGTATTTCCTCGCAGGCCGTTCTATTATATTTGGCATTTTATTTTTTTTCATAATTTAATTTGGCTTTTTAAATAATTTTGCAATTTTTACATTTCCAAAAGATTCTATCTATTATTAACCCTATTATTTAAACATGTTTACTTTTCTTTTTAGTTTAAGATTCCAATCTCATAATACTTAATTGTAACTTATTTGGTGAGTAATCACTTTGTCAGCATCCTATTTATTTCAAAATGAGATGTTATGTAGTGGCATTCAATGTAATTCTAAACTAACGATAATCACAGAATAATCATTTTTAAAAAAATTATTAAAAATTTTATTTAAAAAAGGCGATCATTCTGAATATTTATTCTCTTATAGGAAACCTGTAAAACCTAAAGCTAACAATTAAAGGAAAAGTGAATTACCCGAACTTTAAAATCGAAGAATTATTGAAAGACAAGACTTTTCATAATTGGGTTTTCCAATCAAACCCAGTCGATATAGATTTCTGGAATTCTTATTTATCCGCTAATCCGGACCAGATGGACCTAATTAAGGTAGCCTCCAGGATAATAAAAGGCATTCCTGTATTTGAAGAAAAAGTTTCAATGGGATATGTACACCTTAATTGGTTAGAACTGGATAATAGAATCAACTATAAAGAAAGGCTAAGATTTTCTCAACGAAATAATGGGTTAATCAGGTTTTCTGTTGCTGCTGGCATCTTAACATTAGTATTTATTACCATATTTTGTTTTTTTATTATTAAAACGCCTGGGGTCTATTCTACAAGTCAAGGCGAGAAGAAGAATTTAGTACTGCCGGATCAAACAAGAGTTACCCTTAATCCGAATTCCCTGTTTGTATATTCTAATTATAAAGTGGAGAGTAAATCAGGAGAAGTTTTTTTAGAAGGAAATGCATTGTTTTCGGTACACCACAAATTTAAAAATCAAACCTATAAATTTGGTCGTGCTTTTAGTTTAAAAATTGAAGATGTAGGGACAGAATTTAACATTTCTAATAAAGAAAATTTAACCGATATAATTGTTAATTCAGGCAAACTGAGAATAAACATAGAAGAAACAAGTAAGTCATTCTTAATGGTTTCAGGTGACAATATTGTTTTTGAGAAGCAAAAGGATAGGAGGGTTAAAAAAAAATCAAATTCAAAAATCAATACGGTATAAAAGAAAAATAAATTAATTTATAAAATATTACAATTGCAGAAATTATCCATATTATTGGAGAATTATTCTACTGATGTCTAATAAACTAACGATAAAGAAGGTTTACGGGAACCTTGAATTCAGATAATCTCAATAAATATTTGAAGTACTATCTAAAGCAGACTAAAAACCCGAAAAGGAAAATAAATTTTATTGAAACCCTTTAAGCAAATTTCTAAAACAAATAATTAATTATGAGAAAGTTTTTACTTATGTCGAAAGTTACACTCTTCTGCCTGTTGTGTAGCTATTCACTAGAGTCCTTTAGCCAGGCGTTAGCGGCGAATTACCCGCAAATGTCAAAGGACAAGTCACAGGCAGCCAAACCTATGTTTGGTAAGTATCTTGAAATTCCTGTAAAAGGAAGAGTAATTGGAGAAGATGGTTCAGGTCTTCCCGGAGTAAGTGTTGTAGTAAAAGGAACTACAATTGGTACAGTTACAGATGTTGATGGAAATTATTCCCTTAATGTTCCTGATGAAAACTCAGTGCTTTCCTTCTCTTTTATTGGTTACCTTACTGAAGAAGTAACAGTTGGATCTCAAACTACCATTGACATTAACCTTGCGTTAGATGTAACTTCTCTTTCAGAAGTTGTGGTAACTGGTTACCAAACTCAAAACAGAAGAAGCATTACCGGTGCTGTTTCTACAGTTGCTGCTAAAGACCTGGTAGCAATTCCTCAAGGAAACGTAGAACAGCAGTTACAAGGTAGAGTAGCCGGGGTTACCGTTATTACCTCTGGTGCTCCCGGTGCTGCGAGCCAGGTTAGGGTTCGTGGATTTGGATCATTTACAGGAAATCAACCATTATACATTATAGATGGAGTTCCATACAATGGTGCTGCTAATATCAGTTGGTTAAATTCAAATGATATCGAAACCACTACCATATTAAAGGATGCTGCAACGGCTTCTGTTTACGGATCTCGTGCTGCTGCCGGAGTAATTGTATACACTACTAAAAAAGGTAAAGCCGGTAAGTTTAATGTGACTTATGATGGCTCATACGGTACTCAAGTGCCTGGTAAAAGCTACGACATCTTGAATCCTACAGAACAAATGGAGGCAACAAGACAAGCATTTGTGAATTCAGGTACTTCGACTGAAGATTTTGATCATTTCCAATATGGACAGAACGGAGATTGGCAATTGCCTGATTATATTTTAGTAGGTGATTTATATGGTGTTAGACAGTCAGACATAACTGGTACACCTAGGCCGGGATATGAAACTGCTGCAGCTAAATTTAATACGCCTGTAAATTATGATTTTTCCAAAGGGGGCATATACCAAATATATGGTGCAAACAAATCAGGTACAGATTGGTTTGATGAATTGACAAACCCAGCACCTATCCAAAACCATACCTTAGGACTATCAGGCGGAAGCGAAACTGCAAGATATTATGTAGGACTTGGACACTATAATCAACAAGGTATAGTTAAGCATTCTTATTTTAATCGTACTTCTCTTAGAGCCAATACTGAATTTAATATCAAAAACAGGGTTCGAATTGGAGAAAATATGACCTTTGTTTTCCGTAAGGATCCTGGGTTTAATAACTTGAATGAGGGTAGTGCTCTTTCTCATGCTTATAGAATGAATCCTTTAATTCCTGTTTATGACGTTACAGGTACAGGATATGCAGGTACTTTTGCTAAAGGATTTAACAACCCAAGAAACCCTATTGCTATTCAAGACAGAAATAAGGATAATTCAGCCAATGCTCTTACTTTATTCGGTAATGTGTATGGAGAAGTTGATATCTTAAAAGGGTTAACTTTTAGGTCTAGTTTTGGAGGATACATGAATTACTTCCAAGGCCAAGGTATTACGCAGCGGGAATATGAAAACTCTGAAAATATAGGTACAGTGCAAATATTTGAGAGTTTTGCCAACTTCAACGGATGGACTTTCACTAATACGCTTAATTTCACTAAGGAATTTGGTATTCATGAAATTAATGCTTTAGGAGGTATTGAGTCTATTCACGATGGATTTGGACGACAAGTTAATGCTTCTGGTGTGAGCCCATTTACTATAAGCCTTCCTTATCGTTCTGTTAACACTACTCAGTCATCAGGTCGTGGAGCTTTCAGTTCCGGCGCTCCAGGAACCAGACTTTATTCTCTTTTTGTAAAAGCTGATTATACACTTAATAGAAAATATTTATTGAGTGCAACAGTGAGAAGAGACGGTTCCAGTGCTTTCGGTCCTGAAGAACGTTTTGGTATATTCCCTGCGGTTTCTGCCGGATGGATGCTGTCAGAAGAAAGTTTCTTACAAAATGTGGCCTTCGTAGACATGTTTAAGATACGTGCAGGTTGGGGTAGAATGGGAAATCAAACAAATGTTGGATTTGAAAATCAATTTAATCTTTATACAACCAGTCCTACCACTGCTTCTTATGACATAGGAGGAACCAATAGTACTTTGGCAGAAGGTTTACTTATATCTTCTCTTGCTAATCCGGCAGGAAGATGGGAAACCAATGAAACTGTTAATGCCGGTTTTGATGCAACATTACTTAATGGAACTTTGGATGTTAATTTAGATTGGTACAACAAAAAGACAACAGACCTTCTGTTTAGACCTGAGTTACCAGCTGTAGTTGGTGTTGTAGGTATTAGCCCTGCAGTAAATATTGGAAGTATGAAGAATAGTGGAATTGACCTTCAAATAATTAAAAGAGGATCAATTGGTGAGTTAACCTATTCTGCAGATGTTATTTTCCAAACTTATAAGAATGAGATAACTAAGATTGCCGATAACGTTCCATTCTTTAGCAACAGTATAGATGGAAGCGGTGTAGGATCTTCCAGAATTGGTTCAGGTTTCACTCGTAATCAGGTAGGTCATTCTGTGTCTGAATTCTTCGGTTATGAGGTGGAAGGATTGTATCAAACACCTGAAGAGGTAAACGATCCTAATCACGTTCAGGAAGGTGCTGGTTTGGGAAGGTTTAAATATAAGGATGTCAATAATGATGGAAAAATAACTCCTGATGACAGAACTTTCTTTGGTAATCCTAATCCCGATTTCACCTACGGCTTGACAATAAAGCTAGGATATAAGGGATTTGATTTTGAAACCTCTTTTTATGGCGTTCAAGGTGCTGATATCATAAACTATACAAGATGGTTCACCGATTTCTATCCTGGTTTCCCTGGAGCTGCTATGAGTAACGATGCTTTATACAATTCATGGACTCCAACAAATACGGGTGCTAAAACTCCAATCCTAGAAAATGTTTCCAACTTTAGTACAAATAAAGAAGCAAATTCATATTACATGGAAAATGGATCGTATTTAAGAAACAGAAATCTGCAAATTGGTTACAATCTTCCAGCCGGTATTGCCAGCAAAATAGGAATGGAAAGAGCGAAGATTTATATTCAGGGTACAAATTTATTTACCATTACTAAATACAAAGGATTGGATCCGGGTGTTAGTGGTGTGGATACCAATTTTGGTATTGATTATGGTAACTATCCTGTAGTTAGACAATTCCTTGTTGGGTTGAGCTTGGGACTATAATAATTTTTGTTTATTAAAATATTAATAATTGAAATATGAAAAAATTTATAAAAAAAGGTTTTCTTTTACTGATACCTGCCGTAATGCTTTCGGTTTGGTCATGTAAAGAGGAGTTTTTGGAGCAGGATCCACTCGGTCAGTTGAGTGATTCTGACGTTCAGACAAAACTAGGAGCCGAAGAATTGGTTATTGGTGCTTATGCAATGTTGGATGGGGTTTTCAATGGTAATGGCCCAGGACAATGGTCAGCTTCTGGTACTAACTGGGTTTACGGTAGCGTGGCAGGTGGTGATGCTCACAAAGGTTCTAACCAAGGTGATCAATCTGATATCAATCCAATCGAGCGATACGAATACAATGCAACCAATCCATACTTTAATGCCAAATGGCAAGCTGTATATCAAGGAGTAGGAAGGGCTAATGCGGCGATAAGGGCTATAAACGGATTAGATGAAGAAGCTATTTCTGCTGCTGACAAAAAGAGCTTATTGGCGCAGGCCATCTTTTTGAGAGGCCACTACCATTTCGAAGCAAAGAGAATGTGGAATAAAATTCCTTATGTAGATGAAACGGTTACTTATGCAGAAGGAAATTACAATGTGCCAAATACATTGCCAGATGCTGAAATTTGGGCTAAAATTCAGGCAGATTTTCAACATGCGTATGATAATTTAGATGGAACTCTTGCTGCACCATATAATCAGATTGGTCGTGTGAATAAATGGGCTGCGGGAGCTTACTTAGGTAAAGTTTTATTGTATCAGGGCAAACATGGCGAAGCCAAAGCTGTTTTTGATCAGGTAATTGCAAATGGTACGGACGCTACAGGAGATAAATACAAATTGGCTCCTCAATTCCATTATAATTTTAATGTTGCTTTTGAAAATGGCGCTGGATATGACGGAACTGAATCTGTGTTTGCAATTCAGGCTTCTTTAGCAGGCGGCGTTTATCTTGATGCTAATTATGACCTTATCTTAAATGGTCCTGCTGGTCCTGGCGCTCCGGGATGTTGTGGATTCTTTCAACCTAGCTTCGAATTAGCCAATTCATATAGGGTAAGTCCAGGAGGACTTCCTTTGACTCCTGCTGAGTATAATGGTGCTCAAAAACTAGTAACTGACTTTGGAATTGAGTCTAACCAGGCGTTTACTCCAGATGCAGGTCCATTAGATCCTCGTTTGGATTGGACAGTAGGTAGAAGAGGTATTCCTTATCTTGATTACGGTATCAACCCTGGAAACTCTTGGGTTCGTGATAGAAGTAATGCAGGGCCTTATGCTTCAATTAAACATATTCATTATAAAGGTGAACTAGGTGAAACTGCAGGTGGTGCAAGTTGGGGAGAACCGATTAATGCGCTTAATTATAATCTGATCAGGTTTGCAGACGTGCTTTTAATGGCCGCTGAGTGCGAAATGGAAGCAGGAGACCCTAATGTAGCCCTGGGTTATGTTAATCAAATTCGTTTGAGAGCTTCCAATCCTGATGGTTTTGTAAAAACGTTGGACGGTTCAGCTCCTGCTGCGAATTATGTAATTTCACAATATGCAGCAGGCTCTTTTGCTGACAAGACTTTTGGAGTAAATGCTATCCGTTTCGAAAGAAAGCTTGAGCTTGCCATGGAAGGTCATAGATTCTTTGATCTTGTCAGGTGGGGTATTGCCGGAGAGGTGTTAAATGCTTATATAGCTGTCGAGAACCAATATATTAATACATTAGATGGGGCATCATTTGATGAACCTACTGACAACTACTATCCTATTCCTCAAACCCAAATTGATTTACAAAATGGTGCTTTAGAGCAAAATAGATAATAGTAAAATACTTTAAAAAAAGGACTTTTCCTGAAAAGGAAAGTCCTTTTTTTTTGCCCCAATATTGCTCATTTATAGATTATTAATCCGGCATAATATCTATTTTTATTAGTTTCCTCTTTTGCTTTTTTTTATTTTTGTTCCTTTATTTAAAAAAATATGAAAGCTAATCTTAATTTCTTTTTTCTTGGATTGAGTGTATTCTTAATTTTTTCCTGTAATCAGTCAAAGTCTACCTTATTTAAGCTCGTTTCATCTGAACATTCAGGAATTGATTTTGAAAATACAATTTATGAAAGTGATTCTTTCAATGTTATCACCGAGGAATACATTTATAACGGAGGAGGAGTTGGAGTGGGGGATTTTAACAATGATGGCTTCCCTGACCTTTATTTTACCGGAAATATGGTTTCTAATAAATTATATCTTAATGAGGGAAACCTACGGTTTAAAGATATTACTGAAGTGGCTAGGGTAAATGGTGAAGGAAAGTGGTGTTCAGGGGTAGCCGTAATTGATATTAACCAGGATGGATGGAATGATATTTATGTGGCGTCTACATTAAAAAAGGACTCATTGAGTCGAAGGAACTTACTTTATGTTAATCAAGGTCTCAATGAAGAGAATATTCCGACCTTTAAGGAATCGGCTTCGGAATATGGAATAGCCGACCATGGTAATTCCACAAATGCTGCTTTCTTTGACTATGATAAAGATGGGGATGTGGATCTGTACGTTTTGACGAACGTAATCAGCGAAAAAATTCCTGTAATGTTTAGAGACCAAATTGTTGATGGAACTGCTGTCAACAATGACAGGCTTTACAGAAATAATGGGAATGGCACTTTTACAAATGTGTCTGTAGAAGCGGGAATTTTGATGGAAGGTTATGGACTTGGCGTTGCTATATCAGATATAAACCTTGATGGTTGGCCAGATATTTATGTAGCCAATGATTATATATCTAATGACTTATTGTATATAAATAATCAGGATGGGACTTTTACAAATAAGATCACTGATTATATTAAACACACTTGTTTCTCTTCCATGGGGACTGATGTGGTAGACATAAATAATGATGGTTTTGTTGACATCATTTCTTTGGATATGTTACCGGAAAACAACATAAGAAAAAAGATGATGGTAAAGGATAATAACTATATCACCTATGTCAATTTTGACCGTTATAATTATCAGCATCAGTATGTTAGGAATGTTTTACAGTTAAATCAAGGGATGAGTCCTAGTGGTCATCCGGTTTTTAGTGAAGTGGGGCAATTTGCCGGAATTTATCAAACGGATTGGAGCTGGACTCCACTTGTTGCTGATTTTGATAATGACGGACTTAGAGATTTAATTGTTACAAATGGCTACCCCAAAGATGTTACTGACCGAGATTTTGCTGTTTATAGAGCAGGTAATGCCGGTGCTGTTTCAAGTAATCTTAAATTGGCTGGACTGGTTCCTGAAGTAAAAATTTCTAACTACGGATTCAAAAATAAAGGAAATGTAAACTTTGAGAACAACACCACAGACTGGGGGCTGGATGTTCCCTCTTTTTCCAACGGCGCTGTTTATGCTGATTTAGATAATGATGGTGATTTGGATGTGGTAATAAACAATATCAATCAAGAAGCCTTCTTATTTAAGAATCAACTGTATGATGTAAAATCTGAGGATCAAAATCATTTCCTAAGAATTGAATTGAAAGGGAATAATCCTAAAAGCAACATTTTGGGGACCAAGCTAAGAATTTGGTATGACAATGGGAAGACCCAGTTTTACGAGCACTCTCCATATAGGGGATATCTTTCAACCATTGAAAATGCGGCACATTTTGGACTAGGTACATCTAATGATATTGATTCGATTCAAATTTATTGGCCCAATGGTGATTATCAGTTTTTAACAAATGTGAAAGCAGACCAAAAGATTGTTATAGACCAAAAATCCAGTGGGCAAAAATTAGCTTTTCAACCTGCTAACTCATCTAATACCCCTCATTTTAAGGAAGTTTCCTCTGAGTTTAATATTAAACTCAAACATAAGGAAGCAGATAGAATAGACTTTAACTTACAAAGAACAATGCCTCATAAGCTTTCCCAGTTAGGGCCGGGTATATCTGTAGGAGATATTGATGGCAACGGCTTGGACGACTTTTATTTGGGAGGTTCTGCTGGCAAAAAGGGATGTTTTTTTATTCAATCAGATAATGGAACTTTTACTTTGGATTCTTTAAGAATTCAGGACAATATGCATAGTCAGGAGGATATGGGAAGTTTATTTTTTGATGCAGATAGTGACAATGATTTGGACCTTTATGTAGTTAGCGGAAGTTATGAATTTGATTCAGAGTCCCCTCTTCTAGTGGATAAATTTTACAGAAATTCAGGGAAAGGCTTTTTTGCTTTGGATACCACTGCAATTCCAGAAGTTGCCTCATCAGGTTCATGTGTCAGGGCAGCAGATTTTGATAAAGATGGGGATTTGGATCTGTTTGTAGCGGGTAGAGTGATTCCTGCCAAATATCCCATGGCGCCTTCTAGTTATATTTTGAAGAATGATGGTGGAAAATTTATTGATGCCACTAAAGACATTTGCCCTGGGTTAACAAATTTGGGAATGGTAAGCGACGCGCTTTGGACTGATTTTGATAATGATAATCAAATAGATTTAATTATTGCTGGGGAATGGATGCCTATTACTTTTTACAAAAACTCAAGTGGGGTATTAAAGAATGTAACGGAACAATCTGGTATCGGAGAGTTAATAGGGTGGTGGAACAGTTTAAGTCCAGGGGATTTTGATAATGATGGTGACATGGATTATTTAGCAGGAAATTTAGGGCAAAACACACACTATACAGCTTCAAAGGAACATCCGTTAAGTGTTTATGCTAAAGATTTTGATAATAATGGAAGGTTTAAAGCAATATTAAGCTGTTATATAAAAGATGATAAGGGGGAAATGAAGCCTTTTCCAATGCCTACACGAGATGATTTGGTTATTCAAATGCCTTCTATAAAAAAGAAGTTTTCCACTTACGGAGCATATTCAACTGCAACAATAAATGAAGTGCTAACTCCTGCTGAAAGAGAAGGAGCCATTATTTTAAGCGCTAATTATTTTTCTTCCAGCTATATAGAGAATCTGGGAGCGGGTAAGTTTAAAATAACTGAATTACCACAAGAGGTTCAGTACGCTCCTGTTTTTGGTATGATTAGTAACGATTTTGACAACGATGGAAATCTTGACGCATTGATTGTAGGAAACGATTATGGAACTGAAGTTTTCACCGGAAGATACGATGCCATGATTGGTTTGTATTTAAAAGGAGATGGGAAAGGGAAATTCTCTTCAATACCGGTATCCAAAAGTGGTTTTTTTGTAGACGGAGATGCAAAAGGAATGGCTGAACTTTATACGAAAAAAGGTGAAAAACTAATTATTGTTACTCAAAACAGAGATAGCCTTAAAGTTTTTTCTAAAATTGGAAAGGCCAAAGAGGTAAATAATCCGAATATTCTACCTCTTAATAGTAATGATTCATGGGCAGAATTAACATTTAACGATGGGAAAAAACAGAAGGTGGAGTTCTATTATGGATCTACATACCTGTCCCAGTCTTCCAGAAAATTTGAGATACAGCCTAATCTTGAATCTATAGATATATTTCAATTTTCAGGCGAAAAACGAACAATTAAATTTTAATATTCGATGATTGAAAGAAGAATCCTGTTGTCCTTAATTCTGTTTACCTTTTTTATTAACTGTAAGTCGAAAAAAGAAGAAAGCGGGTCTGATAAAACCATTGAATATGTAGTAGGCACAGATACCCTTGTTATTCCAAAAGAAACGAAAACATTGGATGGGAAGCAGTTATCTATGATCTATTGCCAGCAATGTCATACATATCCTGATCCCGCTTTTTTGGAAAAGGACGTATGGGAAAAAGGCATCTTACCTCGGATGGGATTAAGACTGGGAATCGACCATCAAGAGCTTAATCCCCTTAATGGATTAAGTTTTAAGGAAATGGAGATTATATATGCCGCCCGTATTTTTCCAACAAAGCCTTTAATCTCCAAAGAAGATTGGAATAAAATTGTTAAATATTATACAACACAAGCCCCAGATAGTATTGCTCACCCAGAAAAAAGAGATGCCAAAAGCGGCTTAAAAAGTTTCAATGTCATTATTCCTAAATTCAATTATACAGAACCTGTAGATGTGTCTCTTTTGAAATTTGATTCATTAAGTTCTACGTTTTATGTTGGGGATTCAGATAAAAAGCTAAGCATTTTGAACAATAAAGGGGAACATATAAATACTTTAGAAACAAAAAGTCCTGCAGTAGATATAGAGGTAAGAAATGGCGAAGGGTTTTATGTTTTGAATATAGGAAATCTTTCACCTACAGATTTGCCTACGGGTTTGTTCAGTACTGTGATAAATGGAAAAAAGTTTGGGAGTTTGAGCAGGGTTCTTTTGGGTGGATTGAAGAGACCTGTTGATTTTTCAATTGGAAAACTAAATGAAGATACTTTGCCGGACATCGTCGTTTCGAGTTTTGGATTTTATACGGGATCATTATCTTGGTATGAAAATAAAGGTGTGGATACCTATAAAGAACATGTATTAAGAGCTAAACCCGGCGCCCAGAAAACCATTATTAAAGATTTAAATAATGATGGGTTAATAGATATCGTTGCGTTAATGTCTCAGGGGGATGAAGGAATATTTGCATATTACAATCAGGGTAGCGGAAAATTTAAAGAAGAGAATCTCTTGCGGTTTTCTCCTATTAATGGATCCAATTATTTTGATTTGGTTGATTTTAATAAAGATGGTTTCTTAGATATTTTATACGTCAATGGTGATAATGCAGATTATTCATATTCTTTAAAAAGTTATCATGGCATTTCAATTTATTTGAATGACGGAAAGAACAATTTCCAAAGAAAATGGTTTTATCCATTGTACGGAGCGTCTAAAGCAATAGCCAGTGATTTCGACAAGGACGGGGATTTGGATATTGCGGCGATTGCGTTTTTCGCGGATTTTGAACATGATAATCCACTTCCATTTGTTTATCTTAAAAATGAGGGAGAATATAATTTTGTTGCTTCTACACTTGAAGACCCGTTGATAGGGAGATGGTTAACAATGGAAAGCGGAGATTTTGACAAAGATGGAGATGAAGACATAGCACTTGGAAAGTATATAACTTCTCCCTCCCCAGTTCCTATAGAGTTATTGAAAAAATGGAGAGAATCAAGTCCTTATATATTAATACTTGATAATAAATTGAAAAGAAAAAGTAATTGATTCTAATTATGCTGAAGAAAAAAGGAAATCCTATACTTGAAGTTTTCTTTCCTTAATATATTTTTGAATAAAAATCAATTATGGCGAATACATCTGATTTATCGCGTGGAGCTTTTATTAGATATAACGGAGAATTGGTAGTAGTCCTTGAATATGAACATAGGACCCCGGGAAATCTTCGTGCTTTTTATCAAGTTAAAATGCGAAATGTAAGAAGCGGAAAGCTTGTCGAAAACCGTTTTAGAGCAGGAGAAGATATCGAGTTTGTCAGGGTTGAGGTAAAACCACACCAATTTCTTTATAGAGAAGGCGACAATTTGGTCTGTATGGATAATGAAACCTTCGAGCAAATATATGTGCCTCAGGAATATTTTGGGAGTTCAGCGGCTTTCTTAAAAGAAGAGATGATCGTAAATATATCTTTTGAAGGTGATTCTCCAATTTATGCCGAAGCGCCCAATTTTGTAGAATTGGAAGTCACTTATACAGAACCCGGAATTAGGGGAGATACGGCAACAAAGACGTTAAAACCTGCTACAGTAGAAACCGGAGCAAAAATCCTGGTACCTTTATTTATAGATATTGGAGAAAAGGTCCGGATTGATACTCGGACAGGTGAGTATATGGAAAGAGTAAAATAATCAGTAATGCCAGTTTAGCTGGCTTTTTTTATAGACATATGAGAACTCTAGTTAAAATTTTTTTACTGAATTTGATTCTGGTAATTTTTGTTCAATGTAAAAATCAGAATAAGGCAGGCGAAGGACAAAAAGAGACACAAGATTCTGATACTAAAGCAGCAGATGCTGCACAAAAAATGATTTTATTTTATGGAAATAGCATTACAGCCGGATATGGTCTGGATTTGTCTGAGGCATTTCCCGCATTAATTCAAAAGAAAATAGATTCCTTAGACCTTAACTATAAAGTAATAAATGCTGGCGTAAGCGGGGAAACTAGCTCGGCAGGTCTAAATAGATTGGATTGGGTGCTTAAACAAAAAGTAGACATTTTTGTTTTGGAACTAGGCGCAAATGATGGCTTGAGAGGAATAAAACTTGAAGAAACGAAAAGGAATTTACAAGGAATTATAGATAAAGTGAAGGCTGAAAACCCTCAAGTAAAAATTGTGTTAGCTGGAATGGAAATGCCTCCAAGCATGGGAAAGGAATATACAATGGAGTTTAGGCAGATGTATAAAGACCTTGCCTCTGAAAATAAAGTCTATTTTATACCTTTCTTGCTGGAAGGGGTAGGGGGTGAACCAACATTAAATTTACCTGATGGTATACACCCTACTGCAGAAGGACATCAAATCCTTTCTGAAAATGTTTGGAAGGTCCTCAAGGATATCCTTTAAGATTTTGTTAGGCAGGAATGGGTTCTTTTCTCATTTCTGCAAGCTTCCTAAACAATTCGGTTTCTTCAGCAGAAAGATTTTGAGGAACCGTAATATTAATCCTCGCATAAAGGTCCCCTTTGATAGTTGAATTCTTGTAATCAGGAAATCCTAGTCCTTTAAGTCGCAGAACTTTTCCGCCCGCTATTCCTTTGGGAATATTTATATTCACACTTCCTCCTAATGTATCTACCTTGGTTTTTCCACCTAAAACAGCCACATAAACACTTACCGGGACATCTGTATAGATGTCATTCTCTTTTCTTTCAAATTTTGGATCTATTTTTATGCTGACTTTTAGAAGAAGATCGCCTTTATTAGGTGTTTTGGTTCCCTGATTTTTTATTCTAAGAATCTCCCCGTCTTTTATTCCTGGTTTAATTTTTACCCTCAACTTCCTTTCACTTAAGTCGATAATTCTTGAAGTCCCTGAAAAGGCTTCTTCCATACTTATGTCTATTCTTCCTTCCAAATCCGGTTCTTTATAGAACCCCGAGTTACTTTGGGATTGTGCGCCGCCCCCAAATCCACCTCCAAAAAAGCTTTTGAAAAAATCAGAAAATCCGCCGCCGCCCATAAAATCATTGGGGTCTCCTTCAAATTCAAAGCGCGTTCCGCCCTTATTTGTATTTGCATACTGAGACCAATCAAAACCTCCTCCGGCTTGTTCATATTGCTTCCAGTTCGAACCGAGTTGATCATATTTTTTTCTTTTCTCAGGATCTTCCAGCACCTCATATGCTTCGGAAACCTCTTTAAATTTCTCTTCAGATTTTTTGTCTCCTTTATTTTTGTCGGGATGATATTTTACTGCAAGCTTCCTATACGCCTTTTTTATCTCTTCTTGAGAAGCATTTTTATTAACACCTAAAGTTTTATAATAATCTTTATACTCCATATTTTCTCTTTTTAATGAGTTCAACGATAATATTTTTATGCTGTTCAAACGTTATACCGACCATTTTCAACATTTTTTCTTCATCTCAGAAATATTAAACAAAGTCAAATTGACATTATTTAATTAAATTTTAGTGTCAAATCGTCATGTTTTTTCTGATTTTTTATTAATAATTCCAATGGCATATCACTTGCATCCCGTCTTTTAAACTTAAAATAGAAAGATAATTATGACACTTATGAGAAAATTTAATGCAACCTGGCCAGATTATTTAGAAGACTATTTCGGCAAAGATTCTTCAGATAATGTCTGGTTTCCTAAAGCAGCGCTAAATAATCCTGCTGTTAATATTATAGAAGCCAAAGATGAATTTTTCATTGAACTTGCCGTTCCAGGTTTTGATAAAGAAGATTTTAAAATTGACCTTCAAAACAATGTTCTGACCATTGGCACTAAGAAAGAACATTCCTTAAAAGACTCGGATAAGCGGTATAGTAAAAGAGAGTTTGTTTTTGGTCCATTTGAAAAAACTTTTGTTTTGCCTAAAAGCATAGACGGGGAAAAAATTGAAGCTTCATATAAGAATGGTATATTGGAAATATCAATTCCTAAAAAAGAAGAAGCTAAGGTAAAGGAGCCAAAAGCTATAGAAATAAAATAATTCCAAAGCTTGATTTAAAGAAGTAAAGGGAGCCATAAGGCTCCTTTACTTCTTTAATAGACTCCATGGTATTTCCTTAATCCCCACTCGATACTAATAAGTATCAGAAGTAAAAAGAATAACCATTTCAAATGGATTAGTTCAAGGTTTTCTTCCGAATTGTGGATTTTTCCCTTGGCTTTATTTTTAAGTAATTCTTCAGTAAGAGAGGAAATTTGAGAAGGATAAAAAACCTTTCCTCCGGTATTGTTTGCCAACTCTCTTAATACCGCGTGGTTTGCAGTGGTATTCAAGGACTCTAGCTGCAATTCTTTTATTATAAATTGTCCTGAGACCGATTCTTTTTTTCCGTCCAATTGTGTAGAGGCTGTGTATTTGTAAATTCCTGCATTCAATCCTCCAACATCATAGGTGGAATTATTCTTACTATTAATATAGGAATATTTGAAGGCACGACCGGATTCATCGGTTATTTCCAGATTTATTTTCTGTCCATATATTTTTTCATAAATATTATTATAAACCTCTGTTTCAAATACTACGGGTTCATTATCATAAATTTCATTGTTGATAGGATAAACCCTAAACTTTCTTTTATCTTCTTTTGAAGAAAGATATTGAACTAGTTTCGTCACCACTTCGTCAAAAACCACTGTACTATTGTTAAGATAATATTCATGAAGGCGCCATTCCCAAATGCCATTGCCTATGATTACTCCACTCTTTGAGTTTTCGGTACTTCCTACTGCAATTAAAGGTTTATCAGTACTCACTGTTCCCACTTTCTGATATAAGAATACCTCAAAATCTGCCGGAACCTGAAAATCTCCAAAAGGCACTATTATAGGAGGATATTTTAGAATGGTATTTTGATGATCTTCGGTTAAAGTAAACTTGTTGAAATTTTTATTAAATACCGGGAACACCTCATCTTTCTGAATTCCATGTGGGTGAATGTCAACAGAGGAGGTTGATGCATTGAACTGATTTAAATTGGATTGATTAGCTAAAATATATAGATGATTTTTCGATTTGGTTTTAAATTGATTAAAGACAGATAATGCATTGTTATATATATCAGGAATCTGATGAAAGATGACAAGGTCAAATTTTGGGTCTTCAGGTTGAGCGCTTATCCCCGGAATAAATAAAGTGAACTCATAGTTCTCCTTATTTTCCAGGGCCGACTTAATTGCTTTCACATCCGGATGAGGAGCAAGTGCAACCATTAATATTTTTTCCTTATTATCAATGATGTCGATATATACTTCCCCCGTATTGTTTTTATTGGAATATTCGCCTCGTAATGGATTTACAGCAACCGTATAATGCTGTACACCTGGTTCTGAACTTGAAGTATAAAAGGTAGTTTGATTTATATTATCTTCAGCAATGGTGATGGTTTTTGAGTCTAGCACCTTGCCATTTTTTAAAAGGTTTACTGTCGCCATTTCATTAGAGAATCCTTCCCCTGTGATTTCCAGCACGATGGGAAATTTATTCCCCCGATAAGCAACTTTATTATAAATGACGTTTTTTAAGTTCAAATCCTTTTTAGGGATAGTGTCCCCAATTGCCAGAGGGAACAATGTAAAATTATAGGGGGAATAATTAGGCGCCGTCCCTTGATTAAATATTCCATCAGTAAGGAAGACGACGCCAGCTAAGTTACTGTTCTCATATTTTGATTGAATTCCTGAGAGAAAGGAACTGATATTGGTAACGGGATGATTAAATTTTACTGAATCCGGATTTTTTATTTCAGTTGATGAAAAACTTTCGATCTCTACCTCAAATTC
This sequence comes from Cytophagales bacterium, assembly GCA_035628645.1. Lineage (GTDB taxonomy): Bacteria > Bacteroidota > Bacteroidia > Cytophagales > Cyclobacteriaceae > DASPJL01. The sequence goes on from DASPJL010000195.1 coordinate 86,477, forward strand.
ATCCCGAAGCTTCTTGGCCTGAATGTCCAGATTTTGCAAAAGATTATTTAGAAAACGTTTATCATGAATATTGGCTATCGATTGAGAATTATCGATGGCTATTAGTACGATTGGTTTTTCAATATAATTTCTTATCTGTTTTATAACTGGGGCCAATAAAAGAAAACAAATGATAAAAACAGTAAGAAAACGTAAACCAGCAAGAACATAATTGAACACTTTGCTCCAATCGGGTATTTTCTTGTATAGAAGAAAGGCATAGAGGGCAGCCACAAGTAAACACAATAAGATATACCATGGAGAACTCTGTGTGAATATTTCTGTTCTTGTCATCTACGATTGGAATTTAATCAAAATAGTTCTGGTGATGCTAATTCTTAGATCGAACCTTTTAATAACGGAAAACAATATTAAACCTGTTACCAACAAAATAAAAAAGACACCAGACTTTTGCCTAATGTCTTTTTCTGAAGATAAATATTTTTCTATCTGCTTATCCTATTGTATTCATTATTAAATATAGTATCATATTTTGAAGCTTTGTCAGCCTTACCTGCTTCCTTGTAAAACTCTCCCAATTGCTGAAGCATATAAATATTCCTTTGAAGGTTAAAACTCTTTCTGTCCCCAATTGAAGTTGCAAACCGTACCTCTTCCTGAGCTCTTTTACTTAAAATGTCAGCTATGTGATCAGCTTCTTTTTCCGCCCCTACTGTTAATAGAAGAGGGATGTACTGGAAGCTGTATATATCATAAGGCACACCTTCATCTGGCATTGCAGACAAAGATTTTAACAGGGCTTTTTTAGCCAGGTCTGTTTTTCCTTCATTGATTAATTGAGTTGCAAGGGCATGAAAACTTGCTCTATGGTTCAATACAAAGCTTCTGTAATCATCGTTGTAATATACATCCGGATTGTCAAGTTCTCTATAGAAGAAATTGTTCATCAAATTGTCGTACATAATATCCGAGGCTACAAAATCTCCTCCTGTTGGGTTTTCGGCAGGTAAAAGTCTAAAAGCATTTCCCTCCATTTGAACAAAAGGCTCCAGATTTAAATTTGTGCTTTGTAAGGATGTATTATTGAAATATATTGGCCTTTTCCATTGATTGGAAGCTATAATATCTAAAATTACCAAGTCATTTTTCTCAAGGTGGCTTCCTTTAATATTCCAGGCCATTAAATCTACCACCTGATCTTCCCGGTATTTAGGAATAATTCCACTATTAAGAACTGATTGTTTATCAACCTGCATAAATAGATTTTTGGAAGGCACTTTTATAGTTGCATCACCGGTTTGAAGTGGAACCATGATAGCAGGATGTTTTTCCTTTATAAGTTTAAGGTATTGGTTTAAGTTAATACCTTCCTTTACGCTCGGATTTTCTATTACAGGAATATATTCGTTTTTCCCTTGCAAATAAACCTCGTTACCTAATGAAATTGGAAGCGGAGCAGATTTGTTTACCTGCATCTTCATTTGACGGATGTACCAATCTGTGCTTAAGTAGCTCAGTACTACTACCCTTACGTCTGTTCTGAATCCTTCTACTTCTTGTGCATACCACAACGGGAAAGTATCGTTGTCTCCTCCGGTAAATAGGATTGCATTGGGTGCACAAGAGTTTAAGAAGTTTTTAGCAGAATCAACTGAAAAATAACGATTACTTCTGTCGTGGTCATTCCAGTTTTCAGCGGCCATTATTCCGGGAATAAACAGACAAAGTAATGTAACTGTTGCTGCCCGGAGTTTCTCATTTTTTAATGTATTTTGTAGCAAATCAAAAATTGCCAGCGCGCCAAATCCTATCCAGATGGAAAATACATAAAATGAACCGGCGTAGGCATAGTCTCTTTCCCGAGGTTCGATAGGGGGAGAGTTAAGGTATAGGATGATTGCAATTCCTGTAAAGAAGAAGAACATCATTACCACCCAAAATCTTTTTTTATCCTTATTTAATTGAAAGAAAAGACCGAGAAGACCAAGGACAAGCGGAAGCATAAAATAATTGTTTCTGCCTTTGTTGTTTTTGATAGAACTGGGTAATAATTCAGAACTACTCCATGGTGTAAGAAATCCTGCATCCTGAATATCACTTTCCCTTCCGGAAAAATTCCACATAAAGTACCGGAAATACATATGTCCTAATTGGTGCTTAAACAGGTATTCCAGGTTATCAGACATCTTGGGTTTTTCTTCAGGTCCGAGGTTCATGATTTGCCTGTATTTTTCTATATGGGAAGGCTGTTTACTATAAGCTCTTGGAAACAGCGTTTCACTTTCCCGCGAATAAACATTCTTTATTCGGTAATCGATGATCTCATATTTATTTTTCCCCTTTTTGTATACAGCATCACCTTTTATCTGGTCTTCAACTTCACTTGTAAAATAAGCACCGTATAATAATGGCCTGTCCCCATATTGTTCTCTTTTTAAATAAGATATAAAACTCATCACGTCTTGAGGATCATTTTCATCAATTGGAGGATTGAAGTTTGACCGAATGACGATAATCGCATAGGATGAGTATCCAATCAAAACAAAAGCGAAGCAAAGGAGGACCGTATTTAAAAGTTCTTTGTTGTTTTTTATTGAATATAAAATGGCATAAACTAATGCGCCAAAGAATAAAATCATAAAAAATATAATTCCAGATCCAAATGGTAATCCAAACCCATTAACAAACCATAACTCAAATTGACCTGCAATGGAAGGAAGACCAGTAATAACGCCAGACATGATGGCTACGATGATTACAGCGCTGATCACAAACGTTGCTACTACTCCCCATAAAGTTGGCTTATATTTCTTAAAGTAGATGATAAACGCTAAAGCGGGAATGGTCACAAGGTTAAGTAAATGGACACCGATTGAAAGGCCCATCATGTAGGCGATTAATATTAACCATCGGTTTGCCTTGCTGTCATTGGCAACCAATTCCCATTTTAATATTGCCCAGAAAACAAATGCGGTAAAGAATGATGACATTGCATACACTTCGCCTTCCACAGCTGAAAACCAAAAGGAGTCAGAAAAAGTATAAGAAAGCGCTCCCACTATTCCTGCACCCATTACGGCCAAAGTTTGTCCCTGTGATAATTCTTCTGCTGTTTTGCTAAGGATTTTTCTTCCCAACAAAGTTATTGACCAGAATAAAAATAAAATTGTAAAGCTGCTGCTAAGCACGGATACCATGTTTATCCAGAAAGCCACTGTTGTTACATCACTGGCAAAAAAAGAAAACATCCTTCCTATTAACAGGAATAAAGGAGCTCCGGGTGGATGAGGAACTTCTAATTTGTAGGATACCGCAATAAATTCACCACAGTCCCAAAAACTTGCAGTCTGTTCAATGGTTAATACATAAACAATAGTAGCAATGGCAAAAACTGTCCAACCTATAATATTGTTGATCCTTGAGAATTTAAACATATCAGATATTAAATGAAGGGCTAAAAATAGTAAAATTAATGTTTATAGTAGGAAAGTTTATTGGTTGTAAGACTTGTTTTTAGTTAAAAATGGTTAAAAAGTGATTCTTTGCTTCTTCAACAAACAACTTTTGACAAATAGTCTTAATTTTTTGCCTCTGTAATTTTAAAAATAAAAAAACCATCCCTTTTGAGGATGGTTCTGTTTTTTTAAAGTATTCTTATTATCTACTTAGAAATATGAGTAGATAGTTTTTCAGTAAGTACATTTTTAGGTACTGCACCGACTTGTTTCTCAACTACTTCTCCATTTTTAATTACCAATAAAGTAGGAATACTTCGGATGCCATATTTTGCGGAAGTTGCAGGATTATTGTCTACATCCACCTTACCAATTACGGCTTTTCCTTCAAAATCACCGGCTAATTCTTCTACAACAGGGCCAATCATTTTACAAGGACCACACCATTCAGCCCAAAAATCTACAAGAATAGGTTTATCTGTGGCGAGTATTTTTTCAAAATTCGCATCCGTAATTTCAATTGCTTTAGCCATGTTGTTTCTATGTTTAAAAATTATGCTATTACTACACAAATATAATAGAAAAAGTTCTCCGGGGAAGAGAGTTTTTTTATAGCTCAAATGAAGTATGTTAAAACCTATAGTTCTTCCAGCAAAACATTATAAATTTCTATCATACTTAAGAGGTCTTTTTTATCTACAGTTTCTTTAGGTGAATGCACATTATCCTCCGCTGCTCCTATAAAACACCAGTCGAATGGATAGGGAGAAGCCTGAAGCTCTTTTCCATCGCTCCCTCCGGAAGCTTCCACTTCCAATTGATATTTTATATTTTTTTTTCTAGCTATTTCAATTATTTTATCGACGTAACTTCTTCTTGGAATGGATTTATCCCTCAATGAAATTACCACACCTTCTCCTGGATGTACTCCCTCTGTCACCCACGTGATGTCGGCAATTAAAGCTTGTTTGACTTTATACTTTTCGTAAATAAACTTTGCCAGATAAGGCACGGAACCTCCTCCGTGTTCTTCCCAACATGAAAAAATAAACAGTCCATTTTCTATTGTCTCAAAAAGTTTTAAAGCAACATAAACGCCTAGGCGGTTATCCAGATAACAACATTCAAGAGAGGTGTAAGTGTCCTTAAAAAAAGGCTTAAATGTTAATTCAGTACCCGGATCAATGATTCTTTCAAAGTCAATAGAAAGTTTTCGGTGTTGTTCATCAATTTTTAAAGGTCCTTCGATTTTTCCCTTGCTATCCTTTCCAGTGAGAATATAACCTTCTTCTACGTCCGGCCCTCCTATCGGAATTATTTCGTTATTGTATCGGGCCGTAAAACCAATGGAATCCATATGAACAAATACAGCCGTCCTTGGCTTGCCGAATGCCACTACAATACAGTCCTGAAAATCCTCACCCGAAAAGATTTCAGGTTTGGAATTCCAACCACGATTATTTTGTTCAATATAATCTAAAATAAATTGCTTCATTAAAAGTTCATTTCCTGAGGGAGCATGAATCGAACAAAGCGTTTTGATGAGATTTAAGTCTTCTGAGCTCAAAAAGTTTCTAATTTAAATAATGATCAAATTTAGCTCTAAATTTCTTTTGGACCCGCAATTTAAATAATGCCGAATTGTTAAAAATATATGTACCTTTTGATTGAAAGCCATACGTCTATAATCACTACTATAAACTAAATTTGTTACCCATAAAAATTAAATATAATTCTGATTGTTAAAATTAATTAAGACCAGCAGTAAGAATTTCCGAATGAAACCCAGGGGTTGTCCTTTAGGCTTTTTCATATTCTTGTTTCTATTAAACTTTTCCTCAGCAGTAAAGGCTCAAAGCCGAATGCTTTTGTTGGACAATACAGTTCAGTTGCAATCCACAGACGCTGTAAATTATATGTATAATTTTAAGTTTGACAGAGCGGAAAAGGAGTTTAAAGAGTTAAAAAAAATGTACAGCACCCATCCATTGCCCTACTTTTTGTTGGGATTAAATGAATGGTGGAAAATTGTACCTAATATAAGTAACAAGGCATATGACGATAAATTTATCGCCTATATGGATACTGCAATTTATTGGTCAGAGAAACTTTTTGAATTGAATGAAGATGACATTGAAGCAGCTTTTTTCCTTGCCGCTGCCTATGGATTTAAAGGACGGCTTTTTTCGGAAAGAAGCGAGTGGACAAAGGCTGCTTTTGCAGGGAAAAATTCATTGAAGTACCTGGATAAGAGCAAAAATGGTAATGATCTGAGTCCCGAATTTCTATTTGGTGATGCACTTTATAATTATTATTCTATCTGGATTCCCGAAAATTATCCTGTTTTAAAACCCATATTGTATTTTTTCCCCAAGGGTGATAAGCAACTTGGCCTTAAGCAATTAAAGGAAGTGGCGAACAATGCTTTTTATACCAGAACAGAGGCTCAAAATTTTTTGATGAATATCTATTCTATTTCTGAAAATAATAATCTTGAAGCCTATCACATTTCCAAATACTTGGCTGAAACTTTTCCAGACAACTCCTATTTTCAAAGGTTTTATGCCCGAATGTTATATTACATGGGCAATTATAAGGAAACAGAAGCGGTGTCGCTGGATATCTTAAATAAAATAGAAAGGAAAATGCCCGGATATGAAGGCACCAGTGGGCGCTATGCCGCTTTTTATCTGGGACAAGTATATGAATCACTTAGAAATCCCGGTAAGGCAAAGGAATACTATGTTAAAGCAATTGAATACTCTAAGGAAGTCGATGCCCTCACTTCAGGATATTATTTGTACTCGTTGACTAACCTTGCACAACTTTGCCTTGCAGAAAAAAATAAGGAAGAGGCTAAAAAATATTACCAGGAAGTTCTCGAACATGCAGAAAAGGATCATCCTACTTACGATGAAGCAAAGAATTATATTAAGAAAAGAAAAAAACAAGAAAGAAAAGAGAACAGAAAAAAGTGGATATTTTTTGATTAAGTGCGCTCACATCTGACAAACAACTAATTTAATTTCATAAAAAATGTTAATGTTGAATCTTTTATGGTTTTAATGTTTTTGATTGCCATTAACAAATTTCTTTTATCCCTCAATGATTACCTTTCACAACAATACTATTTCTGATAAGTCATTTACTACCTCCATTATAATTCCGACCTGGAATAATTTACCCTTCATAAAACTTTGTGTGGATAGTTTAAAGAAAAACTCCTTTTATGCTCATCAAATTATACTACACATCAACGATGGAAGCGATGGTACTCTTGAATGGGCGAAAGCAAATAATTTAGATTACACTCATAGTGAGGAGAATGTTGGAATTTGTATTGCTTGCAATGCAGCTTCGTCTATGGCTGCAACAGATTATATTGTTTATTTGAATGATGATATGTATGCTTGTCCGGATTGGGACAAGTATTTAATGGATGCGATTCAGCACTACGGTAAGAATGATTTTTACTTTTCGGCTACGATGATTGAACCCGTTTATTCAGGGAATAAGTGTACGGCGCCGCCTTTTAATTTTGGAGATTCTCCAGAAAATTTTCAAGAAGAAACTCTGCTCAAAAGATACCCGGAATTTATAAGGCCAGACTGGAGTGGAAGCAGCTGGCCGCCATCTATTATGCACAAAACATTATGGGATATGGTTGGCGGCTTCAGTATTGAATTTAGTCCGGGAATGTATTCAGACCCTGACTTATCCATGAAACTGTGGATGACAGGCTGCAGAAATTTCAGAGGGATAGGCAATAGCCTTTTTTATCATTTTATGTCTAAAAGCACCAAAAGAATAAAGAAGAACGATGGACGGAAACAATTCCTGAAAAAATGGGGTATATCCTCCAGCTTGTTTTATAAGCACTATTTATTGTTGGGGCAAGACTATAAGGGTTTACTTGGAAAGCCGGAACGAAATCTTAAGTATAAAATAGGGGAATTAAAATGTAAGGTTAAGTTGATGTTAAATATTTGACCAAAATCCTATAGCGTCTTTTTATTCTTCTGAAGTTCTCTAAGCTTAATATATTTTAAGAAGGTTTCATGTGCGGTGTTTATACATATGACAAATCCGAAATATCCGTCAAGAATCCCGAGCTTAAAAAAATAATTTCTAATAAATTTAAATAAAGGACTTAGCAGAATTAAGAATAAAGAACTTCTCTTCCCTTTGTCATAAGCCATATTAGCCGCGATACTTGAGAAGTAATTATTTTGTTTAATTTGTTCTTCAATGGAATTTATTGTGTAATGGAGAAGATCTCCTTTTAAAGGACCGATCGATGCATTTTTATTTGGAATAAATTTATCGTGTGGATTTGTGCCGCCCCATTGCCCACTTCGCTTGTCAAATAATCTGATTTTTTTATCAGGATACCAGCCTGAGTGTTTTATCCATTTCCCACAGAAACGATTTAATCTGTTCATATAGTATCCATCGTACTTCCAATTGTGTTTTGCTTCCAAAATCGACTGAATAAGTTCCTCGGATAATTCCTCGTCAGCGTCGAGGGAAAGGACTATATGATTTGAGCATTGTGCTAATCCGAAATTCTTTTGTTCAATGTGGCCTTTAAAGGCATTTGTAATAAATTTTGCCCCGAGGCGAACGGCGATTTCTTTTGTTCTGTCTGTAGAAAAAGAATCAACTACAATAATTTCATCAGCTACTTTTTTAACAGATTCTATACATCGACTTATATTTTTTTCTTCGTTTAACGTAATAATTATTACTGAAAGATTTATCACTTTTTTAATTATGATTAAGATGCTTATTTTAGCCTAAATCTATTGAAAAACTAGAAATATTTCTTTGGGTTAAACAAATTGAAATTTTATAAGTTAATATATTACTATAAAATTACTTGGTTATGATAGAGGAACCTCGTCAAAATTATACAGAAACAGAAAAGCTCAGAATATTTGAAGGTGAATTTATGCCTCAGATAAATTCAATGTATAATTTTGCCTTTAGACTTACTTTGGATGAAGACGATGCGAAGGATTTGGTACAAGATACCTATCTCAAAGCTTTTCGGTTTATTTCATCTTTTCAAAAAGGCACAAATGCTAAAGCCTGGCTGTTTAGAATTCTTAAGAACAGTTTTATTAATGACTTCCGGAAAAAAAGTAAAGAGCCTGCAAAAGTAGACTATCAGGACGTTGAAACTTTTTACAATTCTGATGATGTTGATACTAATATCACTACTGACCTGAGAGTAGAAACAGTTCAGGATATGATTGGTGATGAGGTGTCCAATGCCTTGAATTCATTGCCGGTTGATTTCAGAACAGTTATAATTTTATGTGACCTGGAAGGATTTACATATGAAGAAATGGCAAAAATATTAGACATACCAATAGGAACAGTGCGGTCAAGATTACATCGTGCGCGGAATATTCTTAAAGACAAGTTAAATAGCTATGCCAAGTCTATGGGTTATAACAAACAATAATTAATATGAGCTTATCAATTACTAATTGGTTGAACAGTTTGGAAATAAAACCAATCGGGGAGCAGCCCTCTCCTTGTGAGAAAAAAAAGGGGGACTGTCTTAAAGTAATTCAATATATTCTGGATGGGGAAGCTACGGATGAACAGCAGAAACATTTTGAAAAGCATATAATTGCCTGCATCCCCTGTTTTGAGCAATATCACTTAGATAAGTCTATTAAACTAGCGCTTCAGACAAAGATTTGTAAAAAAGAAGTCCCTCCCAATCTTGTGGAAGAAATAAGAATTAGAATCGGTAATATCGCTTAAACGCTTTACCTTTTATTGTTGATCGACATAATTTGTCATCTTTATTATTTTTACCCGCATTTTTAACTATTCATTTTATTTATATTAAATACTTTCATTAATTGCATTCTTAAATTTTAGCAAATGCATAATGGGAAGCTTATAATATTCTCGGCTCCTTCAGGGTCAGGTAAAACTACCATCGTAAAAAGTCTGCTTGGCCATAATTCCAATTTCGGATTTTCAATTTCCGCCTGTACGCGTGACAGGAGAGGAAGAAATGAGGTACATGGAAAGGATTATTACTTCCTTACCCCTGAAGAATTCAAAAAAAAAATTGATAAAGATGAATTTGTAGAATGGGAAGAGGTTTACCCCGGGGCTTTTTATGGTACTTTAAAGTCAGAAATAGAAAGGATCTGGGCCCAGGGCAAGCACGTTCTTTTTGATGTAGATGTGAAAGGTGGTATCAAATTAAAAGATTATTACAAGGAAAGCGCCTTGGCGATTTTCGTTAAAGTGCCCTCCATGGAGGTACTGGAAGAAAGGCTAAGAGAAAGAAATACGGACTCGGAGGAAAGCATTTCGCGCAGATTGTTCAAAGCAAAATTTGAAATGTCCTTTGAAGATAGATTTGATACAACAATTGTAAATGAAAATTTAGAAGAAGCTGTGAAAAGAGCTCAGGAATTGATAGTTAACTTTTTGAGCAAATAGATTTTAAAAATCATAAAAAGACAAATTGAAGGTAGGTTTATTTTTCGGTTCCTTTAATCCCATCCATGTAGGCCATTTGATTATAGCAAATATAATGGCCCAAAATACTGATTTAAACAAAGTTTGGTTTGTTGTTTCTCCACAGAATCCGTTAAAAAAAAGTAAAACCCTTCTTCATGAATTTGATAGATTTGATATGGTTAGGTTGGCCATAAATGACAATGTTGATTTAGATGTTACGGATATAGAATTTAATATGCCAAGGCCCAGCTATACCATTGATACATTGACCTATCTATCTGAAAAGCATCCTAAAAATCAGTTCGTTCTTATTATAGGAGAGGATAACCTTGCAGATTTTCCCAAATGGAAAAATTATAAGAAAATATTAGAGGACTATAGTTTATATGTTTATCCTCGACCTGAAGTCAACCAGTCGGAACTGAGCAATCATCCAAAAGTTAAAATGGTAAAAGCGCCTCTTTTGGATATTTCTGCAACTTATATCAGGAACGCCATAAAAAAAAACCACTCCATCCGATATTTAGTACCCGATGAAGTGGAAAGATATATTTCTTATAAAAAATTTTTTCTCTGAAACTGTTTATACAGTCATTATTTCTTTTTCTTTTGCCACAACCAGTTCATCCACTTTTTTAATATAAAGGTCTGTTAATTGCTGAACCTTGTCTTCCGCTTTTTTTACATCATCCTCAGAAGCACCTTCTTTTAAAAGCTTTCTTAATTCTTCGTTAGTTTCTTTTCTAATATTTCTAACCCTTACTCTGCCACTTTCAGCTTCATTTTTTACGTTTTTAACAAGGTCTCTTCTTCTTTCTTCAGTCAATGCCGGAATATTTAATCTTATAATGTCTCCATCATTTTGAGGATTTAAACCCAAATCGCTATTCATTATTGCTTTTTCAATTTCTGAAATTAGCTTCTTTTCAAAAGGCTTTATAACGATAGATCTTGCATCTGGAGTATTTACTGATGCTACCTGGTTTAAAGGAGTAGGAGCCCCATAATACTGAACCATAATTCCATCTAACATAGAGGGATTTGCTTTCCCAGCTCTGATTTTGGTGAACTCAGAAGCAGTATGTTTTAATGACTTGTCCATGGAGTCCTTTGCGTCTTCCAAATAGAACTGAATTTCTTCCATTATTAATAGGTTTTATTATATTTTATATTTTATATTTCTTATTATGCGATAAGTGTTCCTACTTCTTCTCCCATCACCAAATTATATAAATTTCCAGGTTTGTTCATATCAAAAACAATTATGGGTAAATTATTTTCCTGGCATAAAGTAAAGGCGGTTAAATCCATTACATTTAAGCCCTTCTCATAAACTTCTTGAAAGCTTATTGACGAAAATCTTGTTGCTGTAGGGTCCTTCTCCGGATCTGAAGTATAAACCCCATCTACTCGTGTCCCTTTTAGAACAACATTTGCTTCTATCTCTATGGCTCTAAGACTTGCCGTAGAGTCTGTAGTAAAATAAGGATTTCCGATCCCAGCACCAAAGATTACAACTCTGCCTTTTTCTAAATGACGAACCGCTCTTCTTCTGATAAAAGGCTCACAGACTTGCTCCATTTTTATTCCTGACATAAGTCGGGTATACATGCCATTTTTTTCCAACGAACTTTGGAGCGCCATCGCATTAATCACTGTTGCTAACATTCCCATATAATCTCCCTGTACACGGTCTATACCTGCATTTTCTGCCTGGACGCCCCTGAAAATATTTCCTCCGCCAATGACAATTGCCACTTCTATTCCTAATTCTTTAACCTTTAAAATTTCTTTAGAATATTGGTCAAGTCTCATAGGGTCAATACCATATTTTTGACTTCCCATTAAGGCTTCACCACTTAATTTTAATAGTATTCGTTTATATTTCATTAGTGCAGTTTTATATTTAAAATGGAATTTTGGAATATGTTATAATTATCAATAATTAAGCGTAAAATCAATTGCCCTATTTTTAAACACATTAAAAAATAGGGCAAATATATGATCTATATTTTTTTTAATTTTAAAACTTAATCAAAATTTGATTTTTTTCTACACTTTTTCCTTTTGAAATAGTTACACTTTTAACGATCCCGTCTCTGGGGCTTTTAAGAATGTTTTCCATTTTCATCGCTTCCAGGATTAATAAAGGATCGCCCTTCTTTATTTCAGACCCTTCGGATATAAAAATGTCAAGGATTAGTCCTGGCATTGGCGCTTTTACATCTAAAGCGATATTCGAGAGTGAAGCGTTGATGCCAAGTTTGTTTAGTAAGATATCTGAGTTGTCTTTAATATCTATCGGGTAGTCATTTCCATTGATTTTAATGAAAAATTTCTTTTCAGTTTTATCAGTGGTAATGATTTCTGCTTTGAAAGAATTACTTTCTTTTAAAATATGAAAATTGTTTTCATTTATTTGATAGATATCCAAATCAAATAACTGGCCATCGATATAAAAATTATTTTCTTTAATTTCTATCTCAAATGCTTGCTGATTGTTGAAAATCGCTTTAAACATAAGTTGTTTTTATAGTCTTAAAACTAGCCATTAATATTTAAGGTTAGGATCTTTTAAAAACCTTTTCTATAATTTTTTTAAAAAAGTTTGAATAAAAAGAAAAAGCGTATAATTTTGCAGCCTCCTTAAAAAAAACGGCTGGGATTATAACTAATAATTTAAGCTGCTTAAGGGGGTAATGTTGGGGAGATACCTAAGTGGCCAACAGGGACGGACTGTAAATCCGTTGACTTATGTCTTCGTAGGTTCGAATCCTACTCTCCCCACTTTGGAATATTTGGAAAAAAGATTATAGATTTGCATCCTATTTGTAAAACGTAGTCTTTTAATAATGCGGGAGTAGCTCATTTGGTAGAGCGATAGCCTTCCAAGCTATAGGTGGCGGGTTCGAGCCCCGTCTCCCGCTCTTTTTAAAAAGAGCCTATTGTTTTCAGTTAATGGATGTTGATGGCTGACAACTCTAAACTCTAAATTATCAAGCCGATGTAGCTCAGGGGTAGAGTACTTCCTTGGTAAGGAAGGGGTCGTGGGTTCAATTCCCATCATTGGCTCTTAAAAAGTATTTAATTAATTAAAAATAAATAAAGCAATAATTCACCCTAATCGGATTTTCAAACATGGCTAAAGAAGCATTTGACCGTTCTAAACCACACGTAAATATAGGTACAATAGGTCACGTGGATCATGGTAAGACAACTTTAACTGCAGCGATAACATCAGTTTTAGCAAAGCAAGGGCTGGCAACAATGAGGGATTTCACTTCAATTGATAATGCTCCTGAAGAAAAAGAAAGAGGTATTACTATCAATACTTCACACGTAGAATATGCAACTAAAAACAGACATTATGCACACGTAGATTGTCCTGGTCACGCTGACTATGTAAAAAACATGGTAACCGGCGCTGCCCAAATGGACGGAGCTATTCTGGTTGTTGCAGCTACAGACGGACCAATGCCACAAACTCGTGAGCACATACTTCTTGCTCGTCAGGTAGGTGTACCTCAGCTTGTTGTATTTATGAATAAAGTGGATATGGTTGACGACCCGGAATTGTTGGAGCTTGTTGAAATGGAAATCAGAGAACTTTTAAGCTTCTATGAATTCGATGGAGATAATATTCCTGTAATTCAAGGATCTGCTCTAGGTGCATTAAACGGAGACGCTAAGTGGACTGAAACAGTGTTAAGCCTGATGGAAGCTGTTGATACTTTTATTCCAATTCCTCCACGTTTGACTGACAAACCTTTCTTGATGCCAGTTGAGGACGTTTTCTCTATCACAGGTAGGGGTACTGTTGCAACAGGAAGAATTGAAAGAGGTATCATTAATTCTGGTGAAGGTGTAGATATCCTTGGTATGGGAGCTGAGAACTTGAAATCTACTGTTACTGGAGTTGAGATGTTCAGAAAGATCCTTGACAGAGGAGAAGCTGGAGATAACGTAGGACTTCTTTTAAGAGGTATTGAAAAAACTGATATCAGAAGAGGAATGGTAATTTGTAAACCAGGTTCTGTAACACCTCATATGGAGTTCAAAGCTGAAGTTTACGTCTTGTCAAAAGAAGAAGGTGGAAGACATACTCCATTCTTCAACAAATACAGACCTCAATTTTATTTCAGAACTACTGACGTAACAGGAGAAATTCTTCTTCCTGAAGGCGTTGAAATGGTAATGCCTGGTGATAACATCACTATAACTGTTAAATTAATCAACTCTGTAGCGATGGAGAAAGGATTAAGATTCGCTATAAGGGAAGGTGGAAGAACAGTAGGTGCCGGTCAGGTTACTGAAATTTTAAAATAATATTCTTGTTAAGTCTCATTTTCTTCCACAGGGAGGGGTGAGACTTTTTTATTAGAAAACATTTATAAATAAAATGCGTTCTGAAAAAATTTTTCGAACGCATTTGTTTATTAAAACAGTTTCTATATCTTTGCAGTCCGTTTTTGGACAATGCGAAAAACGGGTGTAGCTCAATTGGTAGAGTAGCGGTCTCCAAAACCGTTGGCTGGGAGTTCGAGTCTCTCCACCCGTGCATTTTGGAATTCTTTTTATTATAGCAATGAACAAAGTTATTTCTTTTTTTAAAGAATCTTATGATGAGATGTTTCATAAGGTTAGCTGGCCAAAATATAAAGAACTGCAGGGAAGCGCTATTTTGGTGCTAATAGCTTCTTTGATCTTTGCTTTGTTTGTTGGTCTTATCGACTTTCTTTTGGAGAATGGAATGGATTGGATTTACCGGTCCTTCTAAATCATAATAATAAAATTACTGTTGATGAGTGAATTAAAGTGGTATGTGGTAAGAGCTGTCAGTGGACAGGAAAGGAAGGTTAAAAACTATCTGGAGAACGAAATATCCAGACAGAATTTATCTGAATTCGTTCCTCAGGTTCTGATACCTGCTGAAAAAGTTTATGAAATGCGTAACGGCAAGAAGAGAGTTCGTGAAAGAAATTTCTTCCCTGGTTATGTACTTGTATTTGCTGATCTTACCAATGGCGAAGTAAAACACATTATTGACAGTATCCCTGGTGTAATAGGATTTCTTGGTTCAAGTGACGGGAGGGCTTCCAAAACTCCGGTTCCTTTGAGGCAATCTGAAATCAATAGGATTTTAGGAAAAGTTGATGATGTTACAGAATCAACTGAAAAGCTTGAAACTCCATTTATAGTAGGGGAGACGGTGAAAGTTATGGACGGTCCTTTTAATGGATTTGCCGGCACCGTTGAGGAGGTATTCGAAGAGCGAAAGAAACTTAACGTAATGGTTAAGATTTTCGGTCGGAATACTCCAGTAGAGTTAAATTATATGCAAGTTGAAAAACAAGATTAGCAATGGCTAAAGAAATAAGTGGATATCTTAAGTTACAAGTGAAGGGCGGAGCGGCTAATCCATCCCCCCCAATTGGTCCTGCACTAGGTAGTAAGGGTTTGAACATCATGGAGTTTTGTAAGCAGTTTAATGCTAGAACACAAGACAAACAAGGTGTGATCTTACCTGTGTTAATTACAATTTATACAGATAAATCATTTGATTTTGTTATAAAAACACCTCCTGCACCTGTATTGCTTATGGAGGCTGCTAAAGTAAAAAAGGGATCAGCGGAACCAAATAGAAATAAAGTTGGCTCAGTATCTTGGGATCAGGTTAAAGAAATCGCTTCAACTAAAATGGCTGACCTGAATGCTTTTGAACTTGATTCTGCTATGAAGATGGTGGCTGGAACCGCAAGAAGTATGGGTTTAACAGTAACAGGGAAAGCTCCCTGGGAAAATTAATTCTTAATTATGGCAAAATTGACAAAAAATCAAAAAGCTGTTCTAGCTAAATTTGATCCTAACAAAGACTATACATTGGGTGAAGCTTCTAATATCGTAAAGGAAATTACTTTTACGAAATTTAATTCATCTGTTGATATTGATATCAGATTAGGGGTTGATCCTAGAAAAGCTGACCAAATGGTAAGAGGGGTTGTTGCCCTTCCACATGGTACAGGTAAAGATGTAAAAGTATTAGTGCTTTGTACTCCTGATAAAGAAGCTGAAGCTAAAGATGCCGGAGCTGATTTTGTTGGATTGGATGACTATATTCAAAAGATAGAACAAGGCTGGACCGATATTGATGTAATTATTACCATGCCAACTGTGATGGCTAAGGTAGGTAAATTAGGTAGAGTTCTTGGACCAAGAGGTTTGATGCCAAATCCTAAATCTGGTACGGTTACTTTAGAAGTAGGAAAAGCTGTTAGAGAAGTTAAGTCTGGTAAAATTGACTTTAAAGTTGATAAGACCGGTATTATTCACGCAAGTATTGGAAAAGTTTCGTTTTCTCCTGACAAGATTCAGGAAAATGCAATCGAAATGATTAATACTATAGCTAAATTAAAACCTTCTTCTGCAAAAGGTACCTATTTTAAGAGTATTTCATTGTCAAGTACAATGAGTAAAGGTATATCTATTGACAAAAGCACAATTTCGGGATTATAAGCATGACAAAGGAAGAAAAAGGACAAATAATTGACGAGTTAAGTCAAAAGTTTGCAAATAACCAATATTTCTATATCACCGATGCATCTGGTATGACCGTAGCTCAAGTAAATACGCTCAGAAGAGTATGTTTTGAAAATGGTGTAGAATACCTGGTTGTTAAAAATACATTAATTCAAAAAGCTTTAGAAAGCCTAGATACTAAAACCGACTTCGCAGATTTTAATGCTAAAGTTCTTAAAGGGTTTTCAGGAATATTGTTTTCAAGTGAATCAGGAAAAACTCCTGCTAAAGTAATAAAAGATTTTCGAAAGAAAATTGACAGTCAAAAACCTATCTTAAAGGGTGCTTCCATCGATTATGATCTCTTTATAGGTAATGAATCTCTAGATACGCTTCTTACGCTTAAATCTAAGAATGAGCTTATCGGAGAAATCATTGGATTGTTACAATCTCCTGCTAAAAACGTTATTTCTGCTTTGCAAAGTGGTGGAAATAAACTGGGAGGAATATTAAAGACTTTGTCTGAAAGAGAAGAAAAATAATTTTAAAATTTTTAAAAAGAGTAAACTAAAATGGCAGATTTAAAAGCATTCGCAGAGCAATTAGTTAATTTGACTGTTAAAGAAGTAAATGAGCTTGCTACAATATTAAAAGACGAGTATGGTATAGAGCCTGCTGCTGCTGCTCCGGTAATGGTAGCTGGTGGCGCTGGTGCTGGTGATGCAGGTGCTGCAGCTCAAGAGAAATCATCGTTTGATGTTATCTTAAAATCAGCAGGTGGAGCTAAATTGGCGATTGTAAAATTAGTTAAAGACCTTACAGGACTTGGACTAAAAGAGGCTAAAGATTTAGTGGATGGCGCTCCTAAAGCTGTTAAAGAAGGAGTAGCTAAAGACGAAGCTGAAGCTCTTAAAAAACAATTGGAAGAAGCTGGCGCTGAGGTAGAACTTAAATAATTGTTTTCCCATTTATTTATTAAATGGCAGCCTTATCAGTTAAGGCCCCGATTTAAGTCGGGGTCTTTTCCTGTTTATACCTAATTTTATGTAGCAGTGTTGATGGGATTCCACGAGTAATTTTAGTTATTCATTCACTTAAATAATTGTAATTTTGATTACTGATAAAAAACCTAACCGAGTAAGTTTTGCTTCTGTAAAATCGGTTATTGAATATCCGGATTTTCTTGATATACAATTACAATCTTTTCAAGACTTCTTTCAGTTGGAAACTCCTGCGGAAAGCAGATCTCAGGAGGGATTGTTTAAAGTATTTTCAGAGAATTTTCCGATTTCAGATTCAAGGGAAAATTTTATCCTTGAATTTATTGATTATATGGTTGATCCTCCTAAATATTCAATCGATGAATGTATAGATAGAGGCCTTACCTATTCTGTTCCTCTTAAAGCCAAACTTAGGCTTTCAAATAATGACGAGGATAACGAGGATTTTGAAACTATAGAACAAGAGGTGTTTTTGGGAAATATTCCTTATATGACACGTCGTGGTTCATTTGTTATAAATGGAGCTGAAAGAGTTATTGTATCTCAGCTTCACCGATCGCCAGGTGTATTTTTCGCTCAAAGCAAACATACTAATGGCACAAAACTTTATTCAGCCAGAATTATTCCTTTCAAAGGTTCTTGGATTGAATTTGCTACAGACGTAAACAACGTTATGTATGCATATATTGACAGGAAGAAAAAATTTCCAGTTACCACTTTGTTAAGGGCCATCGGTTTTGGTTCCGATAAAGATATTCTCGATTTATTTGGTTTAAGTGAAGAAATACAAGCTACCTCTGCAAATATTAAAAAGGTAATCGGAAGGAAATTAGCTGCAAGGGTATTGAAGACCTGGACAGAAGATTTCGTTGATGAGGATACTGGAGAAGTTGTTTCTATTGATAGAATTGAGGTTCTGTTGGAAAGGGATTCTGTGATTACGCAGGAGGATGTGGAAGTTATAGTGGAATCAGGTTCAAAATCAGTTATTCTTCACAGAGAAGACATAAATATTGCCGATTATGCCATTATTTACAATACACTTCAAAAGGATAATTCCAATTCCGAAAAAGAAGCAGTAGAGCAAATTTATCGTCAATTAAGAAATACAGAAGCTCCTGATGAGCAAACTGCAAGGGATATTATTCATAATCTTTTCTTTAGTGATAAGAGGTATGACCTTGGTGAAGTAGGTAGGTATAGATTAAATAAAAAGCTTGGGTTGGAAATTGACTCTGAAATCAGAGTGTTAACTACTCAAGATATCATAAGTATCGTTAAGTACTTAATTGGTTTGATAAATTCCAAAGCAGTTGTGGATGATATTGACCATTTAAGTAACAGAAGGGTAAGAACTGTAGGAGAACAATTGTATAGCCAGTTTGGTGTAGGTCTTGCACGTATGGCCAGAACAATCAAGGAGAGAATGAACGTTAGGGATAACGAAGATTTTAAGCCGGTTGATCTGATCAATGCTAGGACGCTTTCTTCTGTTATCAATTCCTTCTTTGGTACAAACCAGTTAAGCCAATTTATGGATCAAACCAATCCATTGGCTGAAATTACACACAAAAGAAGGATGTCAGCGCTAGGGCCGGGTGGTTTGTCGAGAGAAAGAGCAGGCTTTGAGGTTCGTGACGTTCACTATACTCACTACGGTAGGTTATGTACAATTGAAACACCTGAAGGTCCGAATATTGGATTGATCTCCTCCCTTTGTGTTCATGCGAAGATTAACAATATGGGATTCATCGAAACTCCATATAGAAAAGTTGATAGCGGTAAGGTTAAGTTAGATGAAGAAGTAATTTATTTAACTGCTGAAGAAGAAGATACACATAATATTGCCCAGGCAAATGCCGAAATTGATACCAAAGGTAATTTTATCAGTGATAAAGTTAAGGCAAGGTACGAAGGAGATTTTCCTGTAGTAGAACCAGATAAGGTTACATACATGGACGTTGCTCCAAATCAAATTGTATCCGTTGCTGCGTCTTTAATTCCATTCCTGGAGCATGATGATGCAAACAGAGCTTTGATGGGTTCCAATATGCAACGTCAGGCGGTTCCTTTATTAAGACCAGAGGCTCCTATTGTTGGAACTGGTCTTGAAGGTCGGGTTGCAATGGATTCCAGGGCATTGGTTTTAGCTGAGGAAAACGGAGTTGTTGATTTTGTTGATGCTTCTAAGATTGTTCTGAAATATGATTTAACGGATGATCAAAGGTTAATAACTTTTGATGAAATGCTTGTTACTTATGATCTTATTAAATTCAGAAGAACCAATCAGGACACGTGTATTAATCTTAAGCCCCTAGTAGGAAAAGGAGAAGTTGTAAAGAAGGGACAGGTACTGTGTGAAGGTTATGCTACAAATAACGGAGAACTTGCTTTAGGTAGAAATCTTAAGGTAGCCTTTATGCCTTGGCAAGGGTACAACTTTGAGGATGCTATAGTTATTTCTGAAAAAGTTGTTCGTGATGATATTTTCACTTCGGTTCATATTGAAGAATTTGAGTTGGAAGTTCGGGATACAAAAAGGGGAGAAGAAGAACTTACCTCTGAAATTCCAAACGTAAGTGAAGAAGCAGTTAAGAACCTTGATGAAAACGGAATAATCCGTGTAGGCGCTGAAGTTAAAGAAGGAGATATATTAATTGGAAAGATTACTCCAAAAGGAGAAACCGATCCTACTCCGGAAGAGAAACTATTAAGAGCCATATTTGGAGATAAAGCCGGTGATGTGAAGGATGCTTCTCTTAAGGCGCCGCCATCTTTAAAAGGTGTCGTTATAGATACAAAACTATTCTCCCGACCTAAAAAGGATAAAGATTTAAGAGCTAAATCAAAGAAGGAAGTTGACCTGTTAAAGAGCAAATACAGTAAGGATCTTAATTCGATTCGGGCCAATATGATCCAGAAAATGGTTACGCTTCTGGATGGAAAGACTTCTCAAGGGGTTAAGCATAAATTCGGTGATGAGCTTATCAGTAAAGGTGTAAAGTTTAATGTGAGGAATATTTCTGAAAATCTATTCCCTGAAAAAAACATTTACAGAGACGAAAGCACATACAATGTAGCCGAGGAAGTTAATTTAATTTCTGATGTAATTCTCGATAATTGGACAGACGATCCAAAAACAAATCAATTGCTTTTGGAAATGGTGAAGAATTATAATAAGAAGCGAAATGAGGTTTCCGGTAGGTTTAAAAGAGAAAGATTTACGCTGGAAGTAGGTGATGAATTGCCTGCAGGTATTGTTAGATTGGCTAAGGTTTACATTGCTAAGAAGCGTAAACTGAAGGTTGGGGATAAAATGGCGGGTCGACATGGAAATAAAGGTGTGGTAGCTAGAATAGTCAGAGCTGAAGATATGCCTTTCCTTGCTGATGGAACGCCTGTGGATATTGTTCTTAACCCACTCGGTGTACCTTCTCGTATGAACCTTGGTCAGATTTATGAGACTGTATTAGGATGGGCTGGATTAAAACTAGGCAAAAAGTATGCTACTCCAATTTTTGACGGAGCGTCAGAAGAAGAAGTGGTTGCTGAATTGAAAAAGGCTGATTTACCTGAGTTTGGCAGGACCTATTTATTCGATGGTTTATCCGGAGAAAGATTTGATCAAAAAGTAACAGTAGGTATAATTTATATGCTGAAACTGGGTCACTTAGTTGATGATAAAATGCACGCAAGATCCATCGGACCATATTCTCTCATTACTCAACAACCTCTTGGCGGTAAAGCACAGTTTGGAGGTCAGCGTTTTGGAGAAATGGAGGTTTGGGCACTGGAAGCATTTGGTGCAGCACACGTTCTTCAGGAAATTTTAACAGTAAAGTCTGATGACGTAATTGGAAGAGCAAAAGCTTACGAGGCTATAGTTAAAGGTGAAAATATGCCAAAACCAAATATTCCTGAATCATTCAATGTATTGGTTCATGAATTAAGAGGCTTGGCCCTTGAAATTACCTTAGACTAAAAGAGGCTAATGTGCTGATGTGTTAGTTTGCTAATAATTAACACATCAGCTTTAAATATTATTAGCAGCACATAAATAAAATATCATATTTAAATTATGGCATTTAGAAAAAACAAAAAACTCACAAGTGACTTCTCTAGAGTTACTATCAGTTTGGCTTCTCCTGAATCAATTTTAGAAGGTTCTCATGGCGAAGTAACACAACCTGAAACAATAAACTATAGGACTTATAAACCTGAAATGGGAGGACTATTCTGCGAAAGAATCTTCGGACCAGTAAAGGATTGGGAGTGTCATTGTGGTAAATATAAAAGAATTAGGTACAAAGGGATTATTTGTGACAGATGCGGAGTTGAGGTAACTGAGAAGAAAGTAAGAAGGGAAAGAATGGGCCATATAGAATTGGTTGTTCCAGTGGCACACATTTGGTATTTCAGATCTCTTCCAAATAAGATTGGTTATTTATTAGGCTTACCTACTAAAAAACTTGATCAAATCATCTATTATGAAAGATACGTAGTTATCCAATCAGGTATAAAAGCTGAAGACGGAGTTAACTATCTTGATTTCCTAACAGAAGATGAGTACTTGGATATTATTGATAAGCTTCCGAGAGAAAATCAAATGCTGGATGATGATGATCCGAACAAGTTTATTGCAAAAATGGGCGCAGAAGCTCTTGAGCAATTATTAAGCAGAATTAATTTGGATGAATTATCATACAGCTTAAGACACTCTGCTGCTAATGATACGTCTCAGCAAAGAAAAGCAGAGGCTTTAAAAAGATTAAAAGTTGTCGAGGCTTTCAGAGAAGCACAAACCAGAATTGAAAACAGACCTGAATGGATGATTATCCGGATGGTTCCTGTTATTCCTCCAGAACTTCGTCCTCTAGTTCCCTTGGATGGTGGTCGTTTTGCGACATCTGACTTAAATGACTTGTATAGAAGGGTTATTATTAGAAATAACCGTCTAAAAAGACTTATAGATATTAAAGCGCCTGAAGTTATCCTCAGAAATGAGAAACGTATGCTTCAGGAAGCGGTAGATTCACTATTTGACAACTCAAGAAAGGTAAATGCGGTAAGAGCAGATGGTAATAGGGCCCTTAAATCTTTAAGTGATATGCTTAAAGGTAAGCAAGGACGTTTCCGTCAAAACTTACTTGGAAAAAGAGTTGATTATTCAGGTCGTTCTGTAATTGTTGTAGGGCCTGAATTGAAACTTCACGAGTGCGGACTGCCAAAAGATATGGCGGCTGAGCTTTTCAAGCCATTTATCATCAGAAAGCTGATTGAAAGAGGTATTGTAAAAACAGTTAAATCTGCTAAAAAGATTGTTGACCGTAAGGATCCGGTTGTTTGGGATATCCTGGAAAATGTATTGAAAGGGCACCCTGTATTACTAAATAGAGCTCCGACACTGCATAGACTTGGTATTCAAGCTTTTCAGCCTAAATTGATTGAAGGAAAGGCGATCCAGCTTCATCCGTTGGTTTGTACTGCTTTTAATGCGGACTTTGACGGTGACCAGATGGCTGTTCACGTTCCTTTGGGACATGAGGCAATACTGGAAGCCTCTTTGTTAATGCTTGCCTCACATAATATTCTTAACCCTGCTAATGGTGCTCCAATTACGGTGCCATCTCAAGACATGGTTCTTGGACTATATTATGTAACCAAAGGCAGAAAAGCAACACCCGAATTGCCAGTTGCGGGAGAAGGATTGACTTTCTATGGCGCTGAAGAAGTTGTTATTGCAATCAATGAAAAGAGACTGTCAAAACATGCCCATATAAAAGTAAGGGCGATAGTTAAGGATGAAAATGGCAATTTGGTTACTAAGGTAATTGAGACCGTTGCAGGAAGGGTATTATTTAATCAACATATCCCAGAGGAAGTAGGATTTGTAAACGAACTTTTAACTAAGAAAAAGCTTCAACAAATCATTTCCTTAGTATTTAAGACCTCTGGAATGGCCAGAACTGCTAAGTTCCTGGATGATATTAAGGAATTAGGGTTCCAGTCTGCATTTAGAGGAGGATTATCAATCGGTCTATCAGATGTTATGATCCCTGATAAAAAACTTGAACTGATTACCGGAGCCAAGAAAGATGTGGATGCAATCTGGAATAATTACCTCATGGGGTTAATTACAGACAATGAAAGATATAATCAGGTAATTGATATCTGGACAAGGGTGAATTCACAAATCACTGAGACCTTGATGCATCAATTAGAGGCAGATCAGCAAGGATTTAATTCCATTTACATGATGATGCACTCCGGAGCCAGAGGTTCAAGAGAGCAAATCAGACAGTTAGGTGGAATGAGAGGTTTGATGGCTAAGCCACAAAAGAATCTTCAAGGATCTGTAGGTGAAATTATTGAAAATCCAATTCTTTCAAATTTTAAAGAAGGACTGGATGTATTGGAGTACTTTATTTCTACTCACGGTGCCAGAAAAGGTCTTGCAGATACAGCTTTAAAAACGGCTGATGCTGGTTATTTAACCAGAAGGTTGGTAGATGTTGCTCAGGATCTTGTGGTTAATGAGGAAGATTGTGGTACTTTAAGAGGCTTGACAGTTACTGCACTAAAAGATAACGAAGACATTGTTGAACCTCTTTCTGAAAGAATTTTAGGTAGGGTTTCTGTTCATGATGTTTTTGACCCGCTAACAAACAAAATAATAGTTGCTTCCGGTGAAGAAATTACTGAAGAAGTAGCGCATCACATTGATGAAAGCAGTATTGAGTCTGTAGAGATCAGATCAGTGTTGACATGCGAAGCAAGACAAGGTGTTTGCGGAAAATGTTACGGCAGAAATCTTGCAAGCGGCAGAATGGTTCAAAAAGGAGAATCAATTGGTGTAATTGCGGCCCAATCCATTGGAGAGCCAGGTACTCAGTTGACACTGAGAACTTTCCACGTTGGAGGTACTGCTTCTAATATTGCTGTTGATGCTACCATCAGAGCTAAGTTTGACGGAGTCGTTCAATTTGAAGAAATCAGAGCAGTTGCCACAACCAATAATGAAGGGGAAAAGGTAAACGTCATAATGGGACGGTCCGGTGAAGTTAGAATTGCGGAAGAAGGGACTGGAAAAGTATTGATTACCAATAACGTTCCGTATGGAGCTTTCATAAAAGTAACAGACGGGCAAAAAGTTAAGAAAGGTGACGAAATATGTTTCTGGGATCCATATAATGCTGTAATCCTGTCTGAATTTGACGGAACAATTGATTTCGAATCCATTGAAGAAAGTATAACCTTCCGTGAAGAGTTTGATGAACAAACAGGACATAGAGAAAAGGTTATTATTGATACAAAGGACAAGGCAAAAAATCCTGTTATTATTGTTAACTCAACAAAGTCAGATCCAAAAGGATACAATATGCCTGTTGGTGCTCACTTGGCAGTTGATCAAGGGAGCAAGATTAAGGCCGGTCAGATTTTGGCTAAAATTCCAAGAGCAATTGGTAAAACAAGAGATATCACAGGAGGTCTTCCAAGGGTAACTGAACTTTTCGAAGCAAGAAATCCGTCTAATCCAGCAGTCGTAAGTGAAATTGATGGAGTAGTTACCTACGGAGGAATTAAAAGAGGAAACAGAGAAATTTATATTGAATCAAGAGATGGGGTAAAAAAGAGATACATGGTGCCTCTTTCCAAACATATTCTTGTTCAGGATAATGACTTTGTAAAAGCAGGTTATCCTTTATCGGATGGTGCTATTACTCCTTCAGATATTCTATCTATCAAAGGTCCAACGGCAGTTCAGGAATATTTAGTAAATGAAATTCAGGAGGTATATAGGCTTCAAGGTGTAAAGATTAACGATAAACACATTGAAGTGATTGTTCGCCAAATGATGCAGAAGGTTGAAATTATTGAGGCTGGAGATACTAATTTCCTTCAAGGACAAGTAGTGGATAAAATAGTGTTCCGCGAAGAAAATGACGCGATTCTTGATAAGAAAGTAGTTATTGATGCCGGTGACTCAGAAAGCTTAAAACCTGGTCAAATTGTTACTTCAAGGAGATTAAGAGACGAGAATTCGAGCCTGAAAAGAAGAGATATGAAGCTTGTAACGGTGAGAGACGCAGAACCTTCAGTATCTCAGCCTACGCTTCAAGGTATAACTCAAGCTTCTTTGGGTACCGAGAGCTTTATTTCTGCAGCTTCATTCCAGGAAACTACAAAAGTATTGAGTGAAGCCTCTATAAGAGGAAAAACAGACTACTTATTAGGGTTAAAAGAAAATGTTATTGTAGGACACCTAATACCTGCTGGTACAGGTTTAAGAGACTATCAGGACATAATCGTTGGTTCTAAAGAAGAGTACGAAGCGCTTGTAGCTTCTAAGGAAGAGTTTAAGAAAAGGAAAGAGTTACAAGACTAAATGAAAATCAGTTTTAAAGTCTAAGGTCAGCTTTAAATGGCTCTTCCTTAGACTTTAATTTTTACAATAAGGATATGGCAGAAGATAAAAACAATCCCGGAGAACAAAATCAGATAAACATTGAATTGACTGAAGAGATAGCAGAAGGAATATATGCTAATCTGGCGATGATTGCCCATTCAAACAGTGAATTTGTTATTGATTTTATAAGGTTAATGCCCGGAGTTCCTAAAGCAAAGGTTAAATCCAGGATAGTTATTACTCCTGAGCATGCCAAACGTTTTCTTTATGCGCTGAAAGATAATATTAAAAAGTACGAAGAAACCTTTGGAAGTATTAAGCAAACTGATGATGCACCTCGATTTCCATTAAATTTTGGAGGACCTGTCGGCGAAGCTTAATTAATAATGTTAATAAATAAAAATATTTTTTTGTAAAATATATCTATTTGTATAACTTTGCAATCCAATTTTTACAAGCATAATAAAGTATTTATTTAAATGCCTACTATACAACAATTAGTTAGAAAGGGTAGAAAGGAATTAACTACTAAATCAAAGTCTCCCGCTCTTGATTCATGTCCCCAAAAGAGAGGTGTATGTACAAGGGTATATACAACTACACCTAAGAAACCTAACTCAGCGATGAGAAAAGTTGCCAGGGTGAGGTTGACAAACGGAAAAGAAGTTAATGCTTATATTCCTGGAGAAGGACACAATTTGCAAGAGCACTCTATTGTGTTGATCAGAGGTGGAAGAGTAAAAGATTTACCAGGAGTTAGATACCATATTATCCGCGGTGCATTAGATACTGCTGGTGTAAGTGGTAGGCTACAAGGCAGATCCAAATACGGAGCTAAGAGACCAAAAGCAGGTGCTGCAGCTGCTCCAGTTAAAGGTAAAAAGAAATAAGAGTATATAGATAAATGAGAAAGTCTAAACCAAAGAAAAGATATATTCTTCCTGATCCTAAGTTCAAGGATACGATGGTAACAAAGTTCGTTAACAGCATAATGTACGATGGGAAGAAAAGTATAGCCTATTCAATTTTTTATGATGCTATTGATGTCATAGAAAAAAAGACAAGTGAAAATGGGCTAGAAGTATGGAGAAGAGCATTGAATAACATAATGCCTTCCGTTGAGGTTAGAAGTAGAAGGGTAGGGGGAGCGACATTCCAGGTACCTACAGAAGTAAGGCCTGATAGAAAAGTTTCTCTGGGTGTTAAATGGCTTATAAAATATGCCAGATCAAGAGGGGAGAAAACAATGACGGATAAACTTGCAGGAGAAATCATCGCTGCTTCAAAAGGTGAAGGCGCTGCTGTTAAGAAAAAGGACGATACTCATAGAATGGCTGAGGCGAACAAAGCGTTCTCACATTTCAAATTTTAATTAAAAATTAACATGGCACGCGATTTAAGATATACAAGAAATATAGGTATAGCTGCTCATATTGATGCTGGTAAAACAACAACAACTGAAAGAATTTTATATTATTCGGGAGTTAGTCATAAGCTAGGTGAGGTACACGAGGGAGCTGCTACTATGGACTGGATGGCTCAGGAGCAGGAAAGAGGTATTACGATTACATCTGCTGCTACTACAGTAAATTGGAATTATAGAGGCGAAAAGTATCATATAAATATTATTGATACCCCAGGTCACGTAGATTTTACTGTTGAGGTAAATCGTTCACTTCGTGTATTGGATGGACTTGTTTTCTTATTTAGTGCGGTTGATGGTGTTGAACCTCAATCAGAAACAAACTGGAGATTAGCCAATAATTATAATGTCGCAAGAATTGGTTTTGTTAATAAAATGGACCGGGCCGGTGCGGACTTTTTAAATGTCTGTAAGCAGGTTAAAGAAATGTTGGGAAGTAATGCTGTTCCATTGCAATTACCAATTGGCGCTGAAGAAAGCTTTAAGGGTGTAGTTGACCTCGTTAATTTCAGAGGTATACAATGGAATGAACATGACAAAGGAATGACTTTTGTTGAAGTGCCTATTCCTGATGATATGTTGGAAGAAGCCAAGGAATATAGGGAGAAATTACTGGAAGCCGTTGCTGAGTTTGATGATACATTAATGGAGAAATACTTTGATGATCCAAATTCAATAACCGAAGATGAGATTCTGGCAGCGCTTCGTGCTGCAACAATTTCTATGAAGATAGTTCCAATGCTTTGCGGCTCTTCTTTTAAAAACAAAGGAGTTCAAACCATGTTGGATTATGTGATGGCTTTATGTCCGTCACCATTGGATAAAGAAAATATAACTGGAATTAACCCAGATACAGGTGCAGAAGTAACACGAAAACCTGATACAAAAGAGCCTTTTTCGGCATTGGCTTTTAAAATTGCTACAGACCCTTATGTAGGGCGTTTATGCTTTATTAGAGCTTATTCTGGCGTTCTTGAATCTGGGTCTTACGTTTATAATACCCGTTCTGAGAACAAAGAAAGGATTTCCCGTGTATTTCAAATGCACGCAAATAAACAAAATCAAATAGAAAGACTAGAAGCTGGAGATATTGGTGCCGTTGTAGGCTTTAAAGATATTAAAACAGGAGATACTCTTTGTGATGAGAAGGCCAAAATAGTCCTTGAATCCATGAATTTCCCTGAGCCTGTTATTGGGTATGCAATTGAGCCTAAAACTCAGGCAGATTCTGATAAAATGGGTATGGCTATTGCCAAATTGGTTGAAGAGGATCCAACGTTGCATGTGTCCACCGATCATGAAACAGGCCAGACTATCCTTAGAGGAATGGGAGAGCTTCACCTTGAAATTATTATTGACCGTTTAAAACGAGAGTTTAAGGTAGAGATCAACCAAGGTGCGCCACAAGTTGCTTATAAAGAAACTCTTACTAAGAGCTTTGAACATCGTGAAGTTTATAAGAAACAAACTGGAGGTAAAGGTAAATTTGCAGACATCGTATTTGAGATCGGACCAAGAGAAGATGGGAAACCAGGTCTTGAATTCAAAAATGATATTGTCGGTGGTATAATCCCGAGGGAATTTATTGGCCCAGTTCAAAAAGGATTCGAAGAGGCTATGAAAAATGGGCCGCTTGCCTCTTATCCTATAGAATCTATGAAAGTGAGACTATTCCACGGTTCTTTTCATGATGTGGATTCAGATGCTTTATCTTTTGAATTGGCTGCAAGGGCTGGATTTAGAGAGGCTGGTAAAAATGCAGGGCCAAGAGTACTCGAGCCGATTATGAGTGTGGAAGTTGTTACACCTGATGAATATACAGGACCTGTAACAGGAGATTTAAATAGAAGAAGAGGACTTATGAAAGGTATGGATAAGAAAATAGGAGGTCAGGTTATAAAAGCTGATGTTCCTTTGTCCGAACTTTTTGGATATGTCACAGACCTTAGAACAATTACTTCAGGTCGTGCAACAGCCTCATTAACTTTCTCTCATTATGAGTTTGTACCAAACAACCTTGCGGAATCAATCATCGCTAAAGCAAAAGGTACTGTTAACGTTTAAAGAAATCATTTAGAATAATGAATCAGAAAATAAGAATAAAACTTAAGTCTTACGATCATAATTTGGTAGATAAATCTTCTGAAAAAATTGTAAGGGCTGTAAAAACTACTGGAGCAATAGTTAGCGGACCAATTCCGCTTCCTACTGAAAAAGAAATTTTCACAGTACTTCGTTCTCCGCACGTTAACAAAAAATCAAGAGAACAATTTCAGTTATGTACCTATAAGCGATTGGTTGATATTTATTCAACCAGTACTAAAACTGTTGACGCATTAATGAAGCTTGAATTACCGAGTGGCGTTGACGTAGAAATAAAAGTATAATTAAGTTTTTGCAGGAATATTTCGAGAACCAATAAGGTCTTTATTGGTTCTTTTTTTTGATCTGAGAATAAAATATATTTTTAATAAAGGACTTGTGTAATGTTTTTATTTTACTAACTTTGCACTCCTTTTTATAGAAGAACGCTTCTAAACACTGATTTAGAAGCAGATTTCAAAAAATTAAAGAGTAAGATAATGTCTGGAATAATCGGAAAAAAAATTGGAATGACGAGTGTTTTTGATGCCGAAGGTAAAAATTTGGCATGTACGCTTGTTCAGGCAGGTCCTTGTGTAGTAACTCAGGTTAGAACTGAGGAGAAGGATGGATATGAAGCTATTCAGTTGGGTTTTGATGAGAAGAAAGAATCAAGAACTACGAAGGCTTTAAAAGGACATTTTGCAAAAGCAAATACCTCTCCAAAACGAAAATTAGTCGAGTTTAAAGAGTTTGCTAAAGAGGTAAGTTTAGGGGATACTGTTAATATAGCAGACGTTTTTGTAGAGGGAGACTTTGTTGATGCTATTGGCACGTCGAAAGGTAAGGGTTTCCAAGGTGTCGTAAAGAGACATGGATTTGGGGGAGTAGGAGGTCAGACTCACGGACAACATAACAGACAAAGACATCCTGGGTCCATCGGTGCATGTTCTTTTCCTTCCAGAGTATTTAAAGGAATGAGAATGGCGGGTCGAACAGGAAATAATCGAGTAAAGATTGTGAATCTAAGAGTAGTTAAAATTCTTGCTGATAACAACTTGTTATTAATAAGCGGAGCTATTCCCGGTGCCAATAATTCATACGTATTGTTAGAAAAATAGAATATGGAGCTAGTAGTTTTAGATAATACTGGAAAAGATACAGGTAGAAAAATTACCTTGGCTGAAGATATATTTAATGTTGAGCCGAATGATCATGCTATATATTTAGATATCAAATCATATTTGGCAAATCAACGTCAGGGAACTCACAAGTCAAAGGAAAGAGCTGAAGTTGCTTTTTCAACAAAAAAGATTAAAAAACAAAAAGGCACAGGTGGTGCAAGAGCTGGAAGTGTTAAATCACCCTTATTTAGAAAAGGTGGTAGAGCATTTGGTCCAAGACCTAGAGACTACCATTTCAAGTTGAACAAGAAATTGAAAGTGGTGGCTAGGAAATCAGCTTTATCTTATAAGGCTACCGAAGCTAATATTTCTGTAATCAGTGACTTTACTTTTCAGTCTCCAAAAACAAAAGATTATATAACGTTTTTAAATAGCTTGTCTTTACAGGATAAGAAAACTTTATTGATCATTTCCCAGGTTGACGACAACGTAATTCTTTCATCTAGAAATTTGAGCAGAGCCAAAGTTATTACTGCTGATCAAATTACTACTTACGACGTATTGAATGCGGATAAATTACTGATCGCAGAGGGTTCTTTAGAAAAAATTTCCAACATCTTAAATAAATAAAAATGAGTGTTTTAAAAAAACCACTTGTTACTGAAAAGGTTTCTGCCTTAAACGAGAAGGGAAAGTATGGTTTTTTAGTTGATCTGAAAGCCAACAAGGTTGAGATAAAGAGAGAGGTAGAGAGAATGTACGGTGTTAGTGTTCTTAGTATTCAAACCATGAGATACATGGGAAAAAGAAAAAGCAGATATACTAAGGCGGGTGTTTTATCCGGTAAAAAAAATAATTTTAAAAAGGCAATTGTTTCTCTCCGCGAAGGTGAGGTAATTGATTTCTATAGCGGTATATAATTGAATTGATATGTCTGTAAAAAAATTTAGACCTGTTACTCCTGGACAAAGATTTAGAGTGGGTCCTGTTTTTAAGGAGATTACAACAGCTTCACCAGAAAAGTCTTTGGTGTCTTCTATAAAAAAATCTGGTGGTAGAAATAATGTGGGAAAGATGACCATGCGATATATCGGTGGTGGCCACAAAAGGAGTTATAGGATAATAGATTTCAAAAGAAATAAATCGGGTATTCCTTCTACAGTAAAGTCTATAGAGTATGATCCTAACAGATCTGCAAGAATAGCCTTATTGTACTATGCAGACGGAGAAAAAAGTTATATACTGGCTCCCGAAGGTTTAAAAGTGGGACAAACAATAGTTAGCGGTGAGAACGCGGCGCCTGAGGTAGGAAACGCACTGCCACTTTCATCCATACCAATGGGTACTATTGTTCACAATATAGAATTGAAACCAGGAAAGGGCGGATCTTTGGCTCGCAGCGCTGGATCTTATGGTCAATTGGTTGCACGTGAAGGAAAGTATGCGACCATCAAATTGCCTTCCGGGGAAATGAGATTGGTTCTAGTTAATTGCTTTGCCACAGTTGGTGCAGTTTCCAATGGAGATCATATGAACCTTACTCTCGGGAAAGCAGGAAGAAACAGATGGTTAGGTACAAGACCAAGAGTTAGAGGTGTTGCAATGAATCCCGTGGACCATCCAATGGGTGGAGGGGAAGGTAAGTCTTCCGGAGGTCACCCACGATCAAGAAAAGGTGTGGTATCTAAAGGTAAAAAGACTAGAGATCAGAATAAATACTCTAATAGATTAATAATTAGCAGGAAAAAATAATGGGAAGATCATTAAAAAAAGGACCTTATATTGATTTCAGGTTGGATAATAAAATATCCACTATGGTTAATTCCGGTAAAAAATCGGTAATAAAAACATGGTCTAGAAGATCCATGATTTCTCCCGATTTTGTAGGTCATACCTTTGCTGTACATAATGGAAATAAATTTATCCCGGTTTATGTAACTGAAAACATGGTTGGGCATAAACTAGGAGAGTTTGCTCCCACACGAAACTTCAGAGGGCATGCCGGAAATAAAAAAGATAAGGGTAAAAAATAATTGAAATGGAAGCAGTAGCAAAATTAAAAAACGTTCCCTCTTCACCTAGAAAAATGCGCCTGGTTGCTGACTTGATTAGAGGTCAGAAAGTTAATAAGGCACTTAACATTTTAAAGTTTGAGTCTAAGAAAGGTTCTGTAAAGCTAGAAAAGCTGTTACTTTCGGCGATTTCTAACTGGAGGTTAAAGAATGCAGATGCTAGACTTGAAGATGCGGATCTTTATGTGAAAACAATATTCGTTGATGGAGGCAGAATTTTGAAAAGATTACGCCCTGCTCCTCAGGGAAGAGCACATAGAATACGAAAAAGATCAAATCATGTAACACTTGTAGTTGACAATTTGGCTTCTTCCATAGATGCTACCGGTGAAGTTTCTGAAATCACTAAAACTGAAAATAAATAAAATGGGACAAAAAGTTAACCCTATCGGTTTAAGGCTTGGCATTATAAAAGGTTGGGACTCCAATTGGTATGGAGGAAGAACCTTCTCTGAAAAGCTTGTTGAAGATGAGAAGATCAGAAAATATATAAG
Organism: Cytophagales bacterium; assembly: GCA_035628645.1. GTDB lineage: Bacteria > Bacteroidota > Bacteroidia > Cytophagales > Cyclobacteriaceae > DASPJL01. The sequence goes on from DASPJL010000195.1 coordinate 119,546, forward strand.
TGCTAGAATTCCAAAAGGAGGGATCTCTAAAGTTATTATTGAAAGGACTTTGAAGAGAATCACCTTGACAATTAATACTGCAAGACCAGGAGTGGTTATAGGAAAAGGTGGAGGAGAAGTTGATAAAATTAAGGAGGAGCTTAAAAAGATTACCGGGAAAGATGTTCAGATAAACATTTTTGAAATAAAGAGACCGGAGTTAGATTCTAAACTTGTAGGAGAGTCTATCGCGCAACAATTGGAAGCAAGAATTTCCTATAGAAGGGCGATGAAACAAGCGATTTCTTCAGCAATGAGGGTAGGAGCGCTAGGTATAAAAGTTAAAGTTTCAGGAAGGTTGGGCGGTGCTGAAATGGCTAGAACTGAACAATATAAAGAAGGTAGAATTCCACTTCATACTTTGAGAGCTGATATAGATTATGCTATTTCCGAGGCGCATACAGTTTATGGAAAGATTGGTATAAAGGTATGGATCTTCAAAGGAGAGGTTTTTGGGAAAAGAGATTTGTCTCCAAATATCGGAGTAGCTAATGCAGCTGTGCCGTCAGGAGCAGCTTCTTCTCAACAAAGATCAGACAGAGGAAAACCAAATAGAGATAACAGAAGAGGTGGAGGAGATAATCGTGACAGGGATAGGGGCGGAGATGATGGAAATAGAAGAAAGAAAAAATAAAGAATATTTTATTCTAAATAAAATATAAAAATGTTACAGCCGAAAAGAACAAAATTTAGAAAGCAGCAAAAGGGAAGGGTAAAGGGAATTGCTACTAGAGGACATGACATCGCCTTTGGATCATTTGGAATTAAATCCCTTGAGTCAGGATGGATCACTAGTCGTCAATTGGAAGCAGCGCGTATTGCTTTGACAAGAGCGATGAAAAGGGAGGGACAAGTTTGGATTAGAATATTCCCTGACAAACCCATTACTAAGAAACCTGCTGAGGTTCGTATGGGAAAAGGTAAAGGAGCGCCAGAATATTGGGTGGCTGTTGTTAAACCCGGAACCATTTTATTTGAATCTACAGGTATAGATTTCGACGTAGCTCAGGAGTCTTTACGATTGGCTGCTCAAAAGCTGCCCATTAAAACCAAATTTGTGGTTCGAAGGGATTATACTCAACAATAATTCTATGTAAATAACTCCTTTTAGGAGTATTCACTAGATAATTAAATAGAATTTAGTAATGAAAAATTCAGAAATAGCCGCTTTAACGGTAGAAGAAATTAAGGAGAAATTGGCTTCGGAAAAGGAAGCTTTAACTAAGCTCAAATTTGCTCACGCAATTACTCCTATAGAAAATCCTATGAAAATAAAGGAAACCAGGAGAGTTATTGCCAGACTTAATGGTGAATTACGTTCTAAAGAACTTTCAAAATAGTTATTAAATGGAGGCTAGAAATTTTAGAAAAGAAAGAGTGGGTAGAGTGGTTAGCAATAAAATGCAAAGCACTATTACTGTAGCTGTTGAACGAAAAGTGAAACACGGTATCTACGGTAAATTTATGAAAAAGACTACCACACTTATGGCCCATGATGCCAATAACGATTGCCAGATAGGTGATACTGTTAAAATCATGGAAACAAGACCATTGAGTAAATTAAAAAGGTGGCGATTAGTAGAAATAATAGAAAGAGCTAAATAAAAATGATACAGCAAGAATCTAGATTAAATGTAGCAGATAATAGCGGGGCAAAAGAAGTTTTAGTTATACGCGTTTTGGGCGGAACTAGAAAAAAATATGCTTCTGTAGGAGACAAGATTGTTGTTACTGTTAAATCTGCACTTAGTTCAAGCTCCTTAAAAAAGGGAACAGTTTCCAAAGCTGTTATTGTTAGAACAAAGAAAGAAGTAAGACGTAAGGACGGATCTTATATCAGATTTGAGGATAATGCAGCCGTTTTATTAAATGCCAATGACGAGCCCAGAGGTACTCGTATTTTTGGACCTGTTGCCAGAGAATTAAGAGAAAAGCAATTTATGAAAATTGTATCATTGGCCCCTGAAGTTCTATAACCATGGAGAAGAAAATTAACAAGAAAGTAAAGCTTCATATTAAGCAAGGCGATACTGTGAAAGTAATCGCTGGAGATTCAAAAGGTAAAACTGGTAAAGTATTATCAATTGAAACAGGCAAGGAAAAGGCTCTAGTGGAAGGCGTAAATATCGTATCTAAACACACTAAACCGTCTGCCAAAAGTCCTGAAGGAGGAATTGTAAAGCAAGAGGCTCCTATTCATATAAGTAATTTACAATTAATAAATCCGGCTACTGGAGAAGGAACCAAGGTAGGAAGAAAGCTGGATGATAAAGGTAAATTGAAAAGATATTCTAAAAAGACTGGTGAATTTATTTAATATGGCAACTCCAAGATTAAAAGAAACTTATCTTAAAGAAATTGTTCCCTCTTTGAAGGAGAAATTTCAATTTAAGTCAATAATGCAAGTTCCTAAGATTACAAAAATCTGCATTAATAAAGGTATAGGAGCCGCAGTAGCCGACAAGAAATTGGTAGATGTAGGAGTAGAAGAACTTACTACAATAACAGGCCAAAAGGCAGTGGCAACTAAATCCAAGAAGGCCATCTCTAATTTTAAGTTACGTGAGAATATGCCTATTGGGGCAAAAGTAACTTTGAGGGGAGATAAAATGTATGAATTTTTAGATAGATTGACAACAATAGCGCTTCCCAGGGTTAGGGATTTTAGAGGAATAAGTGAAAAAGGATTTGATGGCCGTGGAAATTATACATTAGGTGTAAAGGAACAAATTATTTTTCCGGAAATAAGTATTGATAAAGTTCAAAAGATTTCTGGAATGGATATCACATTTGTGACTACTGCACAGAATGATGAGGAGAGTTTTGAATTATTAAAAGCATTTGGATTGCCGTTCGCAAACCAGAAAAAATAATGATATGGCTAAAGAATCAATAAAAGCTAGAGAACGCAAAAGAGAAAAATTAGTAGCTAAATATGCTGCAAAAAGAGCAGAGCTAAAGGCAAAGGGAGATTATGAAGCGTTAGATAAACTTCCAAGAAATGCTTCTCCTGTTAGATTACACAACAGATGTAAATTGACTGGAAGACCAAGAGGATACCTAAGAAAATTTGGAATAAACAGAGTAACGTTTAGAGAAATGGCTTCTGATGGTAAGATTCCAGGTTTAACAAAATCAAGCTGGTAAACTTTTTAAGGAAAAAAGTTTTATTAATTGCAATAATTATCTATTTTTGCAGCCCTGTTTTTAACAATAAATAAATTAAATAATGACTGATCCAATAGCAGATTATCTTACAAGATTAAGAAACGCTATAAAAGCGAATCATAGGATCGTTGAAATACCTGCTTCAAATATTAAGAAAGAGCTTACAAAAGTACTTTTTGATAAGGGTTTTATTCAAAACTATAAGTTTGTTGAGGCTGCCCCTCAAGGTACTATTAAAATAGCGCTCAAATATCATCCGGTGCTTAAAACACCGGCTATAGTCTCCTTAGAAAGGGTAAGTAAGCCTGGCTTAAGAAAGTATGTTAATCATTTAAGTATGCCAAGGGTTTTAAGTGGACTGGGTGTTGCTATCATTTCTACTTCTAAAGGAGTAATGACAGATAAGGAAGCCAGACAGCAAAATATCGGTGGTGAAGTTCTTTGTTACGTATATTAATTAAATAGTTGAAATGTCACGAATAGGAAATAAACCTATAGCTATTCCTAACAATGTTACTATTACTATAGATAAAACTTTAGTAACTGTAAAGGGACCCAAAGGAACGCTTGCTCAAAAGGTAGATTCAGATATTAAAGTGGAAATAGAGGGGACTGAGCTTCTTGTAAAGCGACCAACTGACCAAAAAAGACATAAAGCGCTCCATGGTCTGTACAGATCTCTCATCAATAATATGATAATTGGTGTGAGCGATGGATATAAACATAGTTTGGAATTAGTAGGGGTTGGATATAAAGTTACTGCAAGTGCTAATGTTTTGGAGTTGAACTTGGGATATTCTCATAATATCTTTCTTTCCGTTCCTCAGGAGATAGCCGTATCTGCAGCTACTGAAAAAGGAAAAAACCCAACTATTACGCTTTCAGGCATTGATAAGCAACTGTTAGGTCAAATTGCTGCAAAGATTAGATCATTCAGAAAGGTGGAACCATATAAAGGAAAAGGTATCAGATTCTCTGGTGAAGTTGTAAGAAGAAAAGCTGGTAAAACAGCAGCTAAAAAATAATAAATATGGCGACTAAAAAGGACAGTAGACGTATTAAAATTAAGAAAAGTATTAGGGCGAAAATTTCGGGCACTTCTTCAACCCCAAGATTGTCAGTCTTTAAGAGCAATACTTCAATTTACGCACAGTTGATCGATGATTCAACTGGCAGGACAATTGTAAGCAGCTCATCTAAGGAAGTTTCAAGTGAGAAGAATGCTAATATTGAGATATCGGTTTCTGTAGGGAAGAAATTGGCAGAGAAAGCACTTTCTACTGGTATAGAAAAGGTGACTTTTGATAGAAATGGTTATTTGTATCACGGTAAGCTTAAAGCTTTAGCAGAAGGTGCTAGAGAAGGAGGCCTTAAATTTTAATTTGATATGTCTCAAATCAATATAAGATCAGTTAAAGCAAGCGAAACGGATCTCAAGGAAAAGGTTGTAGCAATACAAAGAGTTGCAAAAGTTGTAAAAGGAGGTCGAAGATTCAGCTTCTCTGCTATTGTGGTGGTGGGTGACGGGCAAGGCGTTGTAGGATATGGTTTAGGAAAAGCCAATGAAGTTACAGACGCTATTACTAAAGGAATAGACGATGCTAAAAAGAATTTAATTAGAGTTCCTATCTTAAAGGGAACCGTTCCTCACGTTGCAACCGGTAAATTCAGTGGTGGTTTTGTTCTTTTAAAGCCTGCTGCTCCTGGAACTGGTGTTCTTGCCGGCGGTTCAATGCGTGCAGTTCTTGAAAGTGCAGGTATTAAAGATGTATTGGCAAAATCAAAAGGTTCATCTAATCCTCATAATGTGGTAAAAGCAACTTTTGATGCGTTACTTAACATGAGAGATCCTTTTACTGTTGCACAGCAAAGATCAGTTTCTCTATCAAAAGTATTTAATGGATAATCATGAGCAAGGTTAGAATTACACAAAGTAAGAGCGTAATTGGTCAGCAGAACCGTCAAAAGTTAACAGTAAAAGCATTAGGTTTAGGCAAGATCAATAGTTCTGTTGAGGTTGAGCTAACGCCTCAAATCAAAGGAATGATTGACAAAGTGAAACACATTGTTACTGTAAATGAATTATAACTTTTCATTTTTGTGTTTCTAAATTAATATTGATAAATAGTTGAATTCCTATAATAGAATTTAAAATGAAATTAAATCAATTAAAACCTGCTGAAGGTGCCACTAAGGTAAAAAAGAGATTGGGAAGAGGTACAGGATCAGGAATGGGTGGAACTTCTACCAGAGGTCATAAAGGAGCAAAATCTCGTTCAGGTTACAGCAGCAAAAAAGGGTTTGAAGGAGGACAAATGCCTCTTCAAAGAAGAATTCCCAAGTTTGGCTTTAGAAATCCAAATAGAATAGAATATAAAAGTATAAATTTGGATTCTTTACAAGAATTAGTAAATAAGACTGGCGCAACAGCTGTAGATTTTGATCTATTTGTATCAAACGGACTTGTTTCAAAAAATGATCTTGTTAAAATTTTGGGTAGAGGGGAGTTTACAAGCGGAATCGAAGTAAAAGCACATGCTTTTTCCGCATCTGCAGTTAAAAGTATAGAAAAAGTAGGAGGAAAAGCTATTACTTTATAATATGAAAAAGTTTATAACTACTATAAGAAACATTTTCTCAATTGAGGATCTTAGAACCCGTATTATCAATACCATTGGGTTCATCCTAATTTTCAGATTGGGTTCTTTTGTAGTTTTACCTGGTGTGGATCCCTCTAAATTAAGAGAAGGTGACATATCTGGAGTTTTAGGCTTACTCGATGCTTTTACCGGAGGTGCATTTAATAATGCATCTGTTTTTGCATTAGGTATAATGCCATATATTACTGCCTCCATTGTTCTTCAACTTTTGACAGTTGCTGTTCCTTATTTTCAGAAGATGCAAAAGGAGGGTGAATCTGGGAGGAAGAAAATTAGTCAGATCACACGTGTTTTGACTATTGGGGTTTGTATCGCACAGTCTTTTGCCTTTATTGCTGGTATGATTCCGGCTGAATCTATTGTTATAAATACCAGTTTATTCACTGGTTACGCTTTGGTTATTCTTACCGCTGGTACTATATTTTGTATGTGGATCGGTGAAAGAATGACGGAAAAAGGGATTGGAAATGGAATATCGATGCTTATTATGATCGGTATTATCTCAAGATTTCCTACTGCTTTATTGTCAGAGGCAATGGCTAGACAAATGGGAGGTGCATTGATATTCTTGGCAGAAATTATTGCGTTGTTTGTTGTAGTAATGGCAGTGATCATGCTTACTCAAGCAACAAGAAGGATACCTGTTCAGTATGCTAAACAAGTCGTTGGTAATAAAGTATATGGCGGCCAAAGGCAATATATTCCATTAAAAGTTAATGCTGCTGGTGTTATGCCGATAATCTTTGCTCAATCTTTAATGTTTTTGCCTTCAATGATTGCTCAAGTATTTTCTGAAGATAGTGATATTGCTACTTATATAGCAACAACCTTTGGTAATTATACTTCCTGGGAATATAATTTTGTATTTGGGGTAATGATTATTGTATTTACATTCTTTTATACTGCAATAACAGTAAGTCCAAATCAAATAGCAGATGATTTAAAGAGGAATGGAGGATTTATTCCTGGAATTAAGCCAGGTGCACAAACCTCGGATTTTATAGATTTAGTTCTTACCAGAATTACGCTTCCAGGATCTATTTTTCTTGCCATTGTGGCTATTTTACCTGCTATTGCTAGTTCAATGGGTATGATGACGGAGTTTTCTTATTTTTATGGGGGAACTTCCTTATTGATTATTGTAGGGGTTGTCTTGGATACATTGCAGCAAATTGAGGGATATTTGTTGATGAGGCATTATGAGGGAATGATGAAGTCTGGAAAGATTAAGGGAAGATCTCAGAATGTGGCTGTTGCCTCCTAATTTCAATGATTCAATATAAAACAAAAGAAGAAGTTGCAATAATTAAGGAGAGTGCGGATATTTTAGGTAAAGCGCATGCGGAAGTTGCAAAGCTTATTAAACCAGGGATTAAAACTATTCAGTTAGATAAAATAGCTGAAGAATATATAAAAGATAACGGAGGCATACCCTCATTTAAAAATTTTAATGGTTTCCCTTCGTCTTTATGTATTTCCGTTAATGAGGCGGTAGTACACGGGTTTCCGGGAGAGTATGAGTTAAAGGAAGGCGATATTATTTCGGTGGATTGTGGCGTATTTTATAAAGGTTTTCATAGTGATTCTGCCTATACCTATCCGATAGGTAACGTAAGTGAGGACACGTTGCAACTATTAAGAGTTACAAAGGAATCTTTAAATAAGGGAATAGAAGCTGCAAAGTTTGGGGCAAGGATTGGTGACATAGGATTTGAAGTACAATCATATGTTGAAAAACTGGGGTTCAGCGTGGTGAGAGAATTAGTAGGGCACGGCGTCGGACGAAAGTTGCATGAAAGACCGGAGGTGCCGAATTTTGGAAAGAGAGGACAGGGTATAAAGTTGCAAGAGGGGTTGGTAATAGCCATTGAGCCTATGATTAATTTGGGTAAAAAGGCCGTGGTTCAGGAAAGAGATGGGTGGACCATTCGGACAGCGGATAGAAAGCCCTCAGCTCACTTTGAACATACAGTTGCAGTTTTTAAAGACAAAACAGAAGTGTTAACAACCTTTAAATATATAGAAGAGGTTTTTAAATTTTAATATGGCGAAACAATCATCTATTGAACAAGATGGAACTATTATCGAAGCACTTTCTAATGCAATGTTTCGAGTTGAACTGGAAAACGGACATCAGGTAATTGCCCATATTTCCGGAAAGATGAGGATGAATTATATTAAAATTTTACCAGGGGACAAAATTAAATTGGAAATGTCTCCTTATGATTTAACTAAGGGAAGAATCGTATATAGATATAAATAAAATGAAAGTTAAGACATCTATTAAAAAGAGGAGCGCTGATTGTAAGATTATCCGAAGGAAGGGTAAGCTTTATGTTATTAATAAAAAGAATCCAAGGTATAAACAAAGACAAGGTTAAAATTTATGGCAAGAATTGCAGGTGTAGACATACCCGACAATAAAAGAGGAGAAATAGGACTTACCTATATTTTCGGTATTGGGAAAAAGTCTGCTCAACAAATTTTAAGTAAAGCAGGAGTAAATCTTGATAAAAAGGTAAGCGAGTGGAATGATGATGAATCACAAGCTATTCGTGGTATCATTAGCAGCGAATTCAAAGTTGAGGGTGTTCTTAAATCTGAAGTTCAGATGAGCATTAAGCGATTGATGGACATCGGTAGCTATAGAGGTCTTAGACATAGAAAAGGTCTTCCAGTACGTGGTCAGAAAACAAAAAATAATGCACGTACCAGAAAAGGAAAGCGTAAGACTGTCGCAAACAAGAAAAAGGCAACTAAATAATAATTGTTAAAAATAGATCGAGAGATCTATCATCTAATTTAAAATGGCGCAAAAAAGAAAAGATAAGGCTAAGAAGAGGGTTGTAATTGCCGAACCTGTAGGTCAAGTACATATACAAGCTACCTTCAATAATATTATTATTTCTATGACCAACATGTCAGGTCAGGTATTATCTTGGGCTTCTGCTGGAAAGATGGGTTTTAAGGGTTCTAAAAAGAACACTCCGTATGCAGCTCAAATGGCAGCTCAAAACTGTGCACAAGCCGCATATGAAATGGGACTTAGAAAAGTTGAACTTTTTGTTAAGGGACCTGGTTCCGGGAGAGAGTCTGCTATAAGAACTATTCAGAATGCAGGAATTGAAGTTACAGTAATTAAAGATGTGACTCCTATACCTCACAATGGATGCAGGCCTCCAAAAAGAAGAAGAGTTTAATTATAAGTGTAAATTAAAGGTTAATCTGAATTAGGAATAATTCAAACCCCAATAAAAAATATCATATTTAAATGGCAAGATATACAGGTCCAAAATCTAAGATTGCTCGAAAGTTTGGAGAAGCTATTTTAGGAGCGAGTAAAGCTTTGCAAAAGAAAAGCTACCCTCCAGGACAGCATGGAAGAGGAAGAAAGAAGAAACAATCTGAGTATTCTATACAGTTAACTGAAAAGCAAAAGGCTAAATATACTTACGGTGTATTAGAAAGACAATTTGCTAAAACCTTTGAAATGGCTTCTAGAAAAGGCGGAATTACAGGGGAAAATCTGTTGAGATTACTAGAAGCTCGATTAGATAATACTGTTTTCAGATTAGGTATCGCTCCAACAAGACGGGCTGCACGCCAATTGGTTCTGCATAAACACATCGTGGTAAACGATCAAATCGTAAATATTGCTTCTTTTGAACTTAAACCAGGCGATCTAATTGCAGTGAGGGAAAAGTCTAAGTCATTGGAGGTAATAACAAATAGTTTAGCTGCTAGAGGAAGTAAGAGATTTCAGTGGTTGGAATGGAATGGTAATGATTTAGTTGGAAAATTTGTGACTTATCCGGAAAGAGATCAGATTCCAGAGAATATCCAAGAGCAGCTAATCGTAGAACTTTATTCAAAATAATTAATCATAATTATCTATATATGTCAATATTAGCATTTCAAATGCCGGAAAAAGTCGTTATGGAAAAAGCTGACGACTTTCATGGCTTGTTTGAGTTCAAACCCCTTGAAAAAGGTTACGGTGTAACAATTGGTAATGCTTTAAGAAGAATTTTATTGTCTTCTCTGGAGGGTTATGCTATAACTGGAATAAAGATACCTGGCGTTTTGCATGAGTTTTCTACAATAGAAGGTGTAGTGGAAGACGTATGTGAAATTATTTTAAATCTTAAAATGGTGAGATTTAAAAAGGTATCTGATGTAGTTGATAATAAAATTACAGTTTCAATTAAAAATCAAGATGTGTTTAAAGCTGGTGATATTGCTAAACACACTCAGTCTTTCGAGATATTAAATCCTGATTTTGTTATATGCAGTCTTGATTCTTCAATCAATTTCGACATTGAATTGATGGTTGAGAAAGGTAGAGGATACGTTCCTGCTGAAGAAAACAGACCAACTGAGCAAGTATTTGGATATATTCCAATTGATGCTATTTTCACTCCTATTAAAAATGTGAAATTTAGTGTTGAAAATACGCGGGTTGAACAAAAAACTGACTACGAAAAACTTATTTTGGACATTGAATCTGATGGTTCAATACATCCGGAAGAGGCCCTTAAAGGTGCTGCTTATATATTAATTCAACACTTCATGTTGTTCTCTGATCAGACCATGACGTTTGATGCAGTGAAACAAGAAGAGGAAGAGACTGTAGATGAAGAAATTCTTCACATGAGAAAGCTTTTAAAGACTTCTCTTGCAGATATGGATCTTTCAGTTCGTGCTTACAACTGTTTGAAAGCGGCGGATATTAAGTCTCTGGGTGATTTAGTAAGTTTGGAAATTTCTGATATGATGAAATTCAGGAATTTTGGTAAAAAATCACTTGCTGAATTAGAGCAACTTGTTCAGGATAAAGGATTAACCTTTGGAATGGACTTGTCTAAGTATAAACTTGATGAAGACTAATTAAAATGAGACACGGAAAGAAATTTAATCATTTAGGCAGAACTGCTTCTCATAGAAAGGCCATGCTTTCTAATATGGCTTCTTCTTTAATATTGCACAAACGTATTTCTACCACCGTAGCTAAAGCTAAGGAATTGAGAAAGTATGTTGAGCCGCTGTTAACGAAATCCAAAAGCGATACTACCCATTCCAGAAGAACTGTATTTGCCTACTTAAAAAATAAGGAATCAGTGAAAGTTCTTTTTAGCGAAGTAGCTGAAAAAATTGCTGCAAGGCCGGGAGGATATACTAGAATTATAAAATTAGGCACCAGACCTGGTGATAATGCTGATGTTTGTCTAATTGAATTAGTTGATTTTAACGAAACAATGTTAAACGCTGCTGCTCCTGCCAAAGCTAAAACAAGAAGAAGCAGAAGAGGGGGAAAGGCAACAGAAGGAAAGCAAGCTAAAGGAACTGAAGAATCTGAGGTTGCCGTACAAGGTGCCGAAGAAGAAAAAGCGCCAAAAGCTAAAAAGAAGGCTGCAAAACCAGCTGAAGAAACAAGTGAAAACGAATCTCCTTCAGAAAAACCAGAGTAAAATTGATCTTAAAAATATCATATCAAAGGGATTAGACAATTGTCTGATCCCTTTTTTTATGAATAAGGGAACCAGGATCATAATAAATTGCTTTAATAATAAATTAATACTAAACCTTAAATAGAACCAATGAAGTTTACTCAACAAAAAGAAGCTTATTTAATTCTTGAAGACGGAACTGTATATAAAGGTTGTGCCATTGGAAAGGTAGGGACAAGTGGTGGAGAAATCTGTTTTAATACAGGAATGACAGGTTACCAGGAAATATATACCGATCCGTCTTATTATGGACAAATACTTATAAATACCAATTCACACATTGGAAATTATGGAGTTTTGCAGGAGGAAATGGAGTCTGCTAATGTAAAGATCAACGGGTTGGTAGTGAGTACGTTTTCTAATGTTTATTCCAGAAATACGGCAGATAATGGCTTGCAGGAATACCTTGAAAGGAATAATATAGTTGGAATTTGTAATATTGATACCAGGGAACTTGTAAAGCATATCCGTAACAAAGGTGCAATGAATGCTGTTATCTCTTCAGAGATTTTAGATGTTGAAGTGCTGAAAAAGAAATTACAGGATATTCCATCAATGGACGGCTTGGAATTATCCTCCCAGATCAGCACTAAGGAAGCTTTCTGTTTAGGAAATCCTGATTCAGAGATCAAAGTTTCTGTTCTGGATTTAGGAATTAAAAATAGTATCCTTAAAAATCTGGCGAATAGAAATTGTTACTTGAAAGTTTTCCCGGCAAAGACTTCATATGAAGAAATGAAGGAATGGGGCGCCGACGGATACTTTATCTCTAATGGGCCTGGCGATCCTGCATCAATGCCTTATGCAGTTGACACTGTTAAAAAGATCCTGAATGAAGAGAAACCTTTATTTGGTATTTGTCTTGGACATCAAATCCTTGCTCTGGCAAATGGGGTATCAACTTATAAGATGCACCATGGACATAGAGGATTGAATCACCCGGTTAAAAATCTGATTACAGGAAGATCTGAAGTGACTTCACAAAATCATGGTTTTGGTGTAAGTAAAGAGGATTTGGTAAAAGCGGATAATATAGAAGTGACTCATGTGAATTTGAACGACGACACTATAGAAGGAATCAGGGTAAAAGGTAAAAAAGCATTTTCAGTTCAATATCATCCTGAGAGCTCTCCTGGACCACATGATTCCAGATATCTTTTTGATGATTTCCTCAAAATGATTAAGGAATAGGTAGTTATCTAAATTTTGTCTGCAAAAAATAAATGAAGGAGATACATGCGTGTTCTCCTTTTTTTGTGTCCTGGCAATAGACAATTTTTGAGAAAAAATGAGGTGATGTTTAAATAAGAAGTTATATTTGCCGACTTATTTAAAAGGTAGTCATGAGAGTGATGAAATAAGAAGGCTTAAAGCATGTAGGAATGAGGCGAAATGAATCGAAAGGATAGCCCCACCCAAAGGGCGCCATGAAGAGCAGAATGTCTGTAACGAAAGTGTATAAGGAAAGAGAGTCGAACCGAAAAATTTAATCTAATCATAAATAATTTAACAATCAACAATTATGAGCTTAATTGAAAGCGTACATGCAAGACAGATATTTGATTCAAGAGGAAACCCAACTGTTGAAGTAGATGTAATTACTGAAGACGGATATTTTGGTAGAGCTGCAGTGCCCTCCGGTGCGTCAACAGGTACTCATGAAGCAGTAGAGCTTAGAGATGGCGACAAGAAGAAATACATGGGTAAAGGCGTATTGAAAGCAGTAGAAAATGTAAATGATTTGATTTCGCCCGAATTAATTGGTTTTGACGTTTTTGAACAAAACCTTATTGACAAGGTAATGCTTGAACTTGATGGTACTCCGAACAAAGGAAAACTTGGAGCAAATGCTATTTTGGGTGTTTCCCTAGCTGTAGCTAAGGCTGCTGCGGAAGCTTCTAACCAATCGTTGTTCAGGTATATTGGAGGAGTAAACGCCAATACTTTGCCTGTGCCAATGATGAATATTTTAAACGGAGGAAGCCATGCAGATAATTCTATCGATTTTCAGGAATTTATGATTATGCCTGTTAATGCTCCGACATTTTCTGAAGCATTAAGAATGGGTACTGAAGTTTTTCATCATTTGAAAACTGTGTTAAAGAAAAAAGGTCTTTCTACAAACGTAGGAGATGAAGGTGGTTTTGCCCCTAATATTACTTCAAATGTAGAAGCCATCGAAGTAGTACTTCAAGCTATCGAGGCTGCAGGTTACAGACCGGGTGAAGATATTTTTATTGCTATGGATGCTGCTGCCTCTGAGTTTTATGAGAACGGTGTATACCATTTCAAGAAATCTTCCGGCGAGAAATTAACATCTTCTCAAATGGCAAATTACTGGAACGACTGGACAAACAAATATCCTATTCTTTCTATTGAAGATGGAATGGCTGAAGATGACTGGAATGGATGGAAAGAGTTAACAAACCTTGCAGGAAAGAAAATCCAGTTGGTAGGAGATGACCTTTTTGTAACCAACGTAACAAGATTAAAAGAAGGTATTGATAAAGGAATTGCAAACTCTATTCTTGTGAAGGTGAATCAAATTGGTTCATTAACAGAAACAATTAACGCGGTTAACCTGGCTCAGAGAAATAACTATAAGAGCGTAATGTCTCACAGATCTGGTGAAACTGAAGATAATACAATCGCTGATCTTGCTGTTGCTTTAAATTGTGGACAGATCAAAACCGGATCAGCTTCAAGGTCCGATAGAATGGCCAAATACAATCAGTTGATAAGAATTGAAGAAGAACTTGGAGAGACAGCTTACTTTCCGGGAAAAAATTTCTAAATAAAGAGGCCCCGGTAAGGGGCTTTTTTATTTGTTTTCTTTATTTTTATAGAAATCGTTCATCGTTATATGTCTGACCGGATTCCAAAAGTATTTAAGAGTTTTTATTTTATCGTAGGTGTTGGCTTTCTTGTTTGGATGCTATTTTTTGATGCAAGCGATTTGATCACTCAATATAAACTTTCAAGCACTAAGAGTGATTTAATTGATGAGAAAGAATATTATCTTAAGAAAATACAGGAAGTAAAACAGGAGCGAAAAGAGCTTCTAAGTAATCCTACACTCTTAGAAAAATTTGCCCGGGAAAGGTATCTGATGAAAAAGCCTTCCGAGGACGTATTCATAGTCATTGATGAAAAAAAGGAAAACTAGCGCGCCATTTTAAGCTTTTCCTATATTTATTCCTCTTAAAAATCTTTTTTGAAATACAATGGAGTTATCCTTCTCCCGTTTGAATTGTAGTTATTTACTACCATGAACAAAAGCTTTGTTTTTTACTTATCCATACTATTATCATTGATTTCTATCAGTTTAAGCTATGCTCAAAATGACAGCAGCTACGTAAGGACTGATAAATCTGAAAATGAGAAAGAGGAAAGAGAGGAAGGATTTACGCCATTAAAAGAAAAAGTCTATGTAGGTCTTTATCCTGGGTTTTCATGGAGTAATTATGCTTCATCTTACGAAATATCTCCTTTAGTGGGTTTGGATATTATTCCTAAATTATCAGTGGGGTTGGGAATGGTTTATAAGAGTAGCAGTAGTAAAGGATATTATACCACTACCGGTACGGTTGATCCCTATAAAGCAGGAATTTTTGGCGGTCGGGCATTTGCTTTTTACAATGTCTATCAAAGTTTTTGCGCATACACTGAATACGAGGGTGTAACAATTAATATTAAAAGAGATTATGATCCGGACGTTAAAATATGGAAGCCTGCTTTTAATGCAGGGATTTTATATAAGTCAGAAATCGGCAATAAATTTTCTGCCAACCTTTTAGTGCTTTATAACTTACTGTATAGAGAGGATGCTTTTTTCAGAGAGAGCCCTTTAGACATAAGGATCGGGTTTCTTTACTATCCTTTTAGATGAAACGGCAATTGAAACTTTCTGCCAAGTTCTTCCAGATCTTTAACCACAGCAGGAAGTAGGGGAATGCCTTCCTTAAGCCTTATTGCTTCCATTTCCCTTTCAGGATCTCCGGGTATCAAAACTTTGTCATTTTCCTGCGTAGGTTTAGCGCTTCTGAACCTTTCAATCCAATTGTCCATATGCTGCTTAAATTCTGAAGCAGGACGAAAAGCGTCCACTCGGATGGCCCCGAAGAAATGACCTATGCCCTCACCTACAGGATCTGGAGCTAAAGGTAAGAAGCTGACAAATGGCGGAACCCACGGTCCATAATTTGCACCCGAAAAAACCGCTGAAAAAATGTCTACCACTGCTCCAAGACAATAACCTTTGTGGCTTCCATGTTCCCGGTCTCCTCCCAAAGGAAGCAAGGCGCCTCCTGATTTTAAAGCATGAGGATCTGTGGACGGATTTCCTGAGGCATTTTGAATCCATCCTAAAGGAGCTTCTTCCCCTTTTCTTTGGAGAATTTCGAGTTTTCCGTTTGCTGCGGTGGTGGTGGCAAAGTCAGCTACAAAAGGAGGTTGTTTGCCTGCCGGAATTGCTACGGCAATAGGATTTGTTCCTAGCAATCTTTCCAATGAACAGGTTGGAGCAACCAATGGACTTGCATTCGTCATTGATATCCCAATCATATCATTTTCAACTGCCAGTAACGCGTGATGACCTGCAATTCCATAATGGTTTGAGTTTTTAACAGAAACCCAGCCGCTTCCTACTTGTCTGGCTTTGTCTATTGCAACCTGCATGGCTTTAGGCGCAACTACTAATCCTAGTCCGCTGTCTCCGTCTATAGTTGCAGTGCTTGGTGTTTCGTAACTTATTTTTATTGAAGGTTTTGCATTAATTCTATTTGCTTCCCAAAGTCTCACATATCCAATTAGCCTTGCAATACCATGAGAATCAACGCCACGAATATCTGCTGAAATTAAAACTTTAGCAGCCAGCCCGGCATCTGCTTCATTACAACCAATTTTTAAGAAGATATTTTTAGAAAAGGAAAGAAGTTGCTCGTAGGAATACATTTGGTATTTTTTGAGCAAATGTAAATGCGAAGAAAGTAAATACCAATTATCTCAGTCTTTAACTTAGAACTCTTGTGTAAAAAATCCCTTTGGAAAAGGATGAGCCAGTTCGCTTATAAGGTAACTTGTTTATTTTTTACTAAAAGATTCAATATGCCTTCTTTTAAAGCATAACTTGAAACTCTGATTTTACTGATAGGATAATTCTGAAGGACAAATTTTATTAAACAAGAAGCTACAACGACCATATCTACACGTAGCTCGATCATTCCGGGAATCTTTAATCTTTCAGCTCGTATTTTGGAAATTATTTCCTCATGAATGGCAAGGTAGGCATCTATCGGCAAGTCGCATTCGGTTTCGCTTTCAAGGTCTAAGTCAATGCCTTGTTCCTTATTATATATCTCACAAAGGGTATCAAAAGTACCCGAACAGCCTACTAAAATTTTAGGCTGAAACTCTTTAATGGCTTTTGAAAGCGGTTTTAAGTTTTGTTCCAGGTATTCATATAGTTTCTTCCTCGAGGAAGAAGGCATAGGATCCTGAGCATGAAATTTGTCTAACAACCGCTGCGCGCCTATCTCAAAACTTTTTTTCCAGAGAATTTCGTAGTCATTGCAAATTATAAACTCTACACTTCCCCCGCCTATGTCCATTATCATAGAAGTATCACTACCTAAATTTAATGCAGCACTTACACCCTGATAAATATAATTTGCCTCCTGGTCTCCATCAATGATTTTCACTTCAATACCCGTCCTCGCTTTTATGGTTTCAACCATTAGTTTTCCATTGGAAGCATTTCTTACAGCGCTAGTAGCGGTAGCATAAACTCTTTTTATCCGGTATTCCTCTATTATATTTTTAAAGTTGTCCATGGCAGTAATTGCTCTTTCAAAAGCATCGTGAGTTATGAAACCCGCACTAATTCCGCCCTGTCCAATTTTAACTGTAGTTTTTTCTTTAAAAACAGTTTTAAAGCCAGTAGTATTTAATTCTGCGATCAGTAAATGAAAGGTATTGGTACCTAAATCAATTACACCTATTTTTTCCTTCGACATAATTTTTGCTCTCCCCAAGGTTTAAATCCAATTGAAATAATTAGAAAAAATTTTTTGCAAAGAAAGCCTATATTTCCTTACAAAAAGCTTGCCTGATCGCAATAAATGCTAAAATTTTTGATTTAGAAACATTAATTTAATTTTAAACATACATAGCATATATTTAACTTCTACTTTTACAATTAATGGCAAAGACTAATTATCCAAATAAAAAAGCAAAACGATCGGTCTTAGAAAAGAAAAACGCAGAGGCTTTACTAGGCGGCGGTCAAGCGAGAATTGACGCTCAGCACAAAAAAGGCAAACTCACTGCAAGGGAGCGATTGGAATTATTGTTAGACAAAGATTCTTTTGAAGAAATTGGGAAATTTGTGATGCATAGAAGCAAAGATTTTGGTTTGGATAAAGAATATTACTTGGGCGATGGAGTAGTTACTGGTTTTGGGAAGGTAAATGGAAGGCTTGTCTATGTTTTTTCGCAGGATTTTACCGTTTTTGGAGGATCATTATCTGAAGCGCATGCAGAAAAAATTTGTAAAATTTTAGATTTAGCAATGCAAAACGGCGCTCCGGTTATTGGATTAAATGATTCAGGCGGGGCAAGGATCCAGGAAGGCGTTCTGTCTTTGGGCGGTTATGCAGATATTTTTTATAGAAATACGATTGCTTCGGGTGTAGTGCCCCAATTATCAGCAATTATGGGACCTTGTGCCGGGGGAGCGGTTTATTCACCAGCAATTACAGACTTTGTATTAATGGTAGAAAATACCAGCTATATGTTTGTGACCGGGCCTAACGTAGTGAAAACCGTTACCCAGGAAAATGTAACAGCAGAAGAGCTTGGCGGTGCATCTACGCACAGCACCAAAAGCGGAGTAACACATTTCTCCTGCCCAAATGAATTGGCTTGTATCAATGATATAAAAAAACTTTTGCAGTACATTCCTCAAAATTGTGAAGAAGATTCTCCCACATACTTTTACGAACCTTCCGGCGACGAATTTAGGCCTGCATTAGACGATCTTCTTCCTGATAATCCTAATCAACCTTACGATATGAGGGAGATAATTTCAGAATTGGTTGACGAGGGAAGTTTTTTTGAGGTCCACAAAAATTTTGCTGAGAATATCGTAGTAGGATTTGCATTGCTTGCAGGACGAAGTATCGGAGTCGTGGGAAATCAACCTGCAGTACTTGCCGGTGTTTTGGATAGACATGCAAGTACCA
>DASPJL010000196.1:0-2755 GCA_035628645.1 Cytophagales bacterium
CCCAGAAAACATAAAACAAAAATCCATCAAAACTTGTAAATACCCCTACTAGCGCCATCTCCATAAATAAGATCAGGGAATAGAAAGAAGCAGGTTTTTCTGCGGTATGGTCCGATGAGGATAAAATAATGAAAGGAACGAGAACGGTGGTTAAGAGCACTAACAATAAACTTATTCCATCCATGCCTACATGAAAATTAATTCCTAATGAGGACACCCAGGGTGTATTTATTATAAACTGAGGATCTGCTCCATTTTGAAATTGTAAAACTACTACTATGGAAATAACCAGTTCAATAAGAGAAGCCAATACTGCAAAACCTTTTGCCTGTTTTGAGTTAAGCGCTAATAAAATAATAGCAGCTACAACGGGCCAAAATATTAAAATTCCTGTCAACATCTTAGATTATAAAAAACTTTTAGCAACCACAATAACAATGATGCTTAGCACCATTACAAACACATAAAAACCAATATTTCCATCCTGCACAAATCGCAAAGTTCTACTTCCCCACACCACACTTCTTCCTACTCCGTTCACAATCTGGTCTATAAACAACTTGTCTCCAACGGTGTAAAATACTTTTGAGAGTGCTTGAGTAGGTTTTACAATTACTGCATTATAGATTTCATCCACATAATATTTGTTGTAAAGTATC
This sequence comes from Cytophagales bacterium, assembly GCA_035628645.1. Lineage (GTDB taxonomy): Bacteria > Bacteroidota > Bacteroidia > Cytophagales > Cyclobacteriaceae > DASPJL01. Next base: position 660 of record DASPJL010000196.1, read on the forward strand.
TTTTGTACCGGACTGTAAGAAGATTCGTCTTTCCCTGGCACTTGCCTTCCTTTTACATACATGAAATAAGCAATGAAAATCAACACAAAGGTTAAGCCTACCACCAACGCTATCAGCAAATATTCTGTAGAGTGATCGATGTGGTGTACTGAACCTGCCAATTGTTTAGATCCGGCGAATACCGGATCAAGAAACCCATTCAATGCATGTCCGCCGCCCAAAGCTTCTGGAATTCCCATCAATCCGCCAACAGCAGAAAGTACCGCAAGGACGATCAAAGGAATAGTCATGGTTGAAGGTGATTCATGAATGTGGTGTTGTACTTCATGACTTGCTCTCGAACTTCCTGAAAAAGTAAGGAAAAGCAGCCTGAACATGTAGAAAGCGGTAAGCAGAGAAGCAAAAAGTGCTAATCCCCAAATCAATTTGTTATGAAGGAAGGCATTTAATAAAATCTCATCCTTTGAAAAGAAACCTGCAAATGGAGGAATTCCTGAAATAGCAAGGGTTGCAATGAAAAATGTAATGAAAGTGGTCGGTAGGTATTTTCTTAATCCTCCCATATTCCTGATGTCTTGTTCTCCGCTCATTCCATGAATTACACTACCAGCACCAAGGAACAATAAAGCCTTAAAAAATGCATGCGTAGCCATGTGGAAAACGCCCGTGGAGAAAGCGCCTAAACCTAAAGCGACGAACATTAAACCCAATTGACTTACGGTAGAATAAGCCAATACCTTCTTTATGTCATTTTGAGCAATGGCAATGGTTGCAGCAAAAATGGATGTCGCCAGTCCTATAATCAATACAATCTCAAGGGTAAATGGAGAAAGTGTATATAGAATATTATTTCTTGCAATCATATAAATACCCGCGGTAACCATGGTAGCTGCGTGGATCAATGCAGATACAGGTGTCGGACCGGCCATAGCATCCGGAAGCCAGGTATAAAGAGGAATTTGAGCACTTTTTCCAATGGCGCCAACAAAAAGTAAAATTGTTATTAAAGTAAGTATTTCATCTCCGGAGGAAAATCCTGTTGCTTTGGCAAAAACATCCGCGTATTCGATACTTCCGAAATGAACAAAGATCAGGATAATGCCGAGGATTAACCCAAGGTCTCCTATTCTGTTCATAATAAATGCTTTCTTGGCGGCATTATTAAATTCCTGATTTTTGAACCAGAATCCGATCAATAAATAGGAGCATAAACCAACACCTTCCCAACCCACAAACATCAATAAGTAATTTGACCCCATTACCAAAATCAGCATGAAGAAAATAAAGAGGTTCAGATAAGCAAAAAACCTGTTAAATCCTTCATCATCATGCATGTATCCTATTGAATAAAGATGAATAAGGAAACCTACTCCGGTGATTATCAGGAGCATTAAACTGCTCAACGGATCTACCAAAAATGAAAAAGAGGCGGAAAAGCCACCGGTATTTATCCATTCAAAAACAGTAAAAGTCAAACTGCTTTGACCTTCAGGAGCATTTAAAATGTTAAAGAATACAACTATCGCCAGGACAAAAGATATCAGAACAGAACCACAAGCAATAACAGAAGCTATTCCTTTGGATAAATTCTTATTTAATAAACCTATAATTAAGAAACCTAATAAAGGGATAAGAGGGATAAGACCAATCAGCGCATTCATACTTACCATTTCAATTTATTCAAAATATTAATATCTGTAGTACGGGTATTATTATAAATAACTACCAAAATAGCCAGTCCGACAGCCACTTCCGCTGCTGCCACTGCCATAATAAAAAATACGAATACCTGTCCTGTAGCATCTCCCCGGTAGCTTGAAAAAGCAACAAGTAAGAGGTTTACCGCATTAAGCATCAGTTCTATGCACATAAAAATGACGATGGCGTTTCTTCTGTAAAGTACACCCATCACTCCTATGGAGAATAAAGCAGAACTTAACCAGATATAATAGTTCAAAGGTACTCCTTGAATGGCCTGCGTAATGTTCATTTTTTATTAATTATCGGTATTGTTAAATTATCTGTTTAGAATTAGCGTCTCTTAAAATTATCACCCAAAGCCTTTTATTTTTCTTCTATAAACTCTTTAGATGTGG
>DASPJL010000197.1:0-27877 GCA_035628645.1 Cytophagales bacterium
AAGAAGTAACCTTTGCCTACTGTAAAGTTATTTCAGAAGTAATTCTAATCCTTGTAAAGTACAATTAGGATTATCAATTTAAAGTGTAAATTATTTTTAGTTTTAACAGTAACTATTGTCAACTTATTTCAGGAAGGGTCAACCAGAACTTTGGAGGATGATCGAAGGATGATTGGAGGATGACTGAAGACACATCACTATAAGGTCGCTATAAAGTCGCTATAAGCTCACTATAATCTTAGTATAAGGAGGGGAGATTTTTAGGGAGGATTACTCCTTTTGAATGAAAGTCGGGAAGTTAGATTCCAGAGTTCAAATTACAAAAAAGCATTCATTATCGGAAGAACACTTTGACCTTTTTAGACACCAATAAACCTCTTGTTTAATGATGAAAAAAGGCTCCTTATCGTCTTAGGTAATTGTCTTCCTCCCATTTTTTACCGAATTATCTCCAACTTTTTAATCGTTAACAATCCTTCAAATTAAAAGAATAAAAAAAGCCTCCCGAAGGAGGCTCAACTGGTTATAAAAACTAAACTAATAATCTTAAGCTGCTTTCTGTTTTGCAACTTCAACGGCTAACTCTCTTTGGTTGACGAGTTGGATAATATTTATTTTATTTAATAAGAGGATAACCAAATAAGTAGGATCTATTTCATGCCACCGGATTCCTCCAAAGTTGGCCCTTGAGCCAAATTTATGGTGATTGTTATGATAGCTTTCACCCATCATAAGTACATCTACCGGAAGGAAATTTTTGGAAGTGTCGCCAACTGCAAAATTCCTATAGCCATATTTATGCGCAAACCAGTTTATTATTGCGCCATGCACCGGGCTTAAAAGAAATTGAATGGGTAATAAAAGCCATAACCACCAAACATCTGCATAAATCCAGTAAACACCAACATAAATAACTCCCCAAAATATTCGCGATACCCATGAGCGGGCGAACTTATCAAAAGCTTCCCATTGAGGCACGCCTTCTGTAAATCTTGAATCTACCTGTACCCTTTTGGAATTAATGTCTGCATAAATTGTCCGGGTTTTCCACATCATTTTAAAAAGGCTTTCATCATATTTAGGCGAATGAGGGTCATTGGGAGTATCGGCAAAAGCGTGATGCATTCTGTGCATTACACCATAACCGTATGCGCTCAAATAATTGGACCCTTGAAAAATCCAGGTTAAAACAAAAAAAACCTTTTCCGTGAATTTATTCATGGTAAACGCCTTATGAGCGGCGTATCTATGAAGGAAAAACGTTTGAAAGAAAAGGGATAAATACCAATGGGCAATAAAAAAGCCAAGAATTACTAACATATTTTACTCAATTATAAATTTAAAATTGCGATTAAAAGATTTCCAAAGGAGTTCTTTTATTCAAAGACAATTTTTATTTCTGTTTGTGACAGAATGAGTAAAATTTATTTTTTTATTTATTAAATACAGATGAAATATCTTTTTTCAATTCTGCAATCAGATCTCCGATATCTCCACCATTGCATGCATTAGTAAAGCTACTGAGCAGATTATTTCTCCTGGGAATATTTATTGAAATTTTATTCGTTCGCTCTTTTATCTTTTTTCTGGCCCTGCATAATATCTGACGGCAGTGATCTTGTTTCTTCTCCAACACCTCCTGAATATTTTCATAGTCAAGGTTGAATATTTCCTTAAGCAGAAAAACCGCGCGCTCCAGCGGTTCGAGCTTACTTATTGCTATAGATAAAGCGGCTTTAAGCTCTGTTTCGGCATCAAGGTGAGAAAAATCAGGATCTTTAAACCACTTCTTGAAGTCGGATTTCTTGAAGTTTTCAATATATTCTTCCTTTTGTTTACGAAGAGAATTAAGATGATTCAAACAAGTATTCGTAACGGAGGTAATAAGATAGGCTTTCGCGTTCTGTATCTTTTCCTGATCGATGGCCAACCATTTAATAAAAGTTTCTTGAACCAAGTCTTCAGCATCTTCCTTGCATTTTAATATCTTAAAGGCAATGGAATGGAGCATCGGTTGATATAGCTCTATGGTCTGTCTCTGGTTCAAGTTTTTATCTTTTTGAAGATAGTCGATATTTTTTTAATTAACAGCCAAATTTATACAATAATTCCTGTGATGAGGAAAGGCTTTTGAAAACATTTAGGAAATTAATCCAACTTCTCAATCGAATTATTCAGTAATCTGAGCCTATAAGCATTCATTGCCGTTTCACCAAGTTTATCTACCAACTGATGATTGGCATAAGCGCCCACAAATGCCCCGATTCCGGGAATTAATTGTAGCAATTTGGCTATATCAATATAGTCACGGTACTCTTGTTGAAAAGTTCTCCAGTCAAAATCATTAATATTTTCAGGAAGTTCTTTTCTATGTTCCTCCCAGGTAAGTATCTTCTGATACACTTCTGCTCTCTTTTCATGACTTGAAAAAGCAAGTTGAAAAATATACAGTATAAACAGCCTCTCCTGATAATTCCTGATATCATAACCATATGCGCCGGCAATAGCAAAAAGTAACTTCATTTTAATTGACATCAAAACGGGCAGATCCGCCAGAGCCAGTAAAATTCCTCCCGCTCCTATCCATGCCCCGCTTGCGGCGCCTACTTTTTTATAAGAGTCAATTTTCCGCCTTATCTTTACTTCTCTTTCTTCCAATGAAAGGTCATTCAAAGGTTTTCCAGAAGTAAATCTAGAACCAAACAAAACCGTCCTTGACATGTTTTTTACTACTGCGGTTATCCCTTCGTGAAATTTTTCAGGAATAAGACTATTTATTTTATTCTGAAAATTTTTGGCAAGTTTATTAGTGAAGGATGGTTTCTTCACCATCTTTTCTTTCCAGAAATCAAGTTCTCTCTGTGCCTTTTCATTATAAGATACAATCTCGAATTTTTCCATCTTGTTGTTCGCAAACCTAGCGTAAGGAATACATAAAAATATCAAAAAACATGTTTTACGATTAACATAAATTGCCCGAAATATTCAATCCTATAAGTTATGTCGATTTTAAAGTCAATTTATACTTTCACTTTAGTTTTCATTATTTCGTTTATTATTACTGCCTGTTCAACTAAAACCGTAAAAACTACAGAAGGTTTTGAAATAATAAACCTCCCCGACAATTCAATAATATACTTGAATAAAAACAGCTCTATAAAATATAATGACAATTTCAAAACACGTGAAATAGAACTTTCGGGAGAAGCATATTTTGACGTCACCTCCGGGGAATCTCCTTTCATTATTAAAACTCCGCTAGCAGAAATAAAAGTACTGGGTACTGAATTTAATATTAGATCTATTGGTGAGCAATTAGAAGTAGAAGTTGAAAAAGGTGTAGTGGAACTTAAGGCAAACCAGGAGACCAATACACTTAAGCGCGGAGAACGGGCTCTATATAATAAAAGTAAAAATCTAATTCAAAGAGGAAAAGCCAATTTTAAATTCAAAATCTGGATGAATGACTTAAAAAAGGAATTTAAAAGCTTGAGTAAAGATTTTGCGAGGGAAGGGAAAAAAGCAGGAAAGGAATTCAAAAAAATTGGCAAAGACATTAAAAAGGAAATCAATAAATAAAGAACCAGCACATTCGAAAGGTTATTTTTGCCACGAGAATGAGACAGAATCTATAGAGGATCAATCCCTACAAATCGACATTTTAAGGATTGAGTTCTTTATGTCCTGAGAGAACTCCCTGTGTTCTCCGCCGTAATTTTCCTATTCTTGATGATGCTTCTTCTTAATTAGCACAACACCCTACTATCCCATCGCCTTCATGCGCCTCAGTGGTTAACTTTCATAGGCATTTGTGATGCTTCTTTAATAACGCAAAAAATATAGGAAGTCTTACAGAGGTAGAGTAAGCCAAAATATAACATACTCACATTGTGAAACGCAGCAAATATGGATTATGCAGCCCTATTTTGTCTTTAAAAAAGTCAACTTAAAATTACTAAAATATAGTTTTCGAATTAAACAGTACACTTACCGTAGTAAAGTGGTACTCAAATGATGTTTTATATTTTTGGGATGTGAGCTTAATTTCTCAAAATTTGAGGGTTATATTATTCAATGTATTTCGTTTATTACAGGAAGTAAATTTGTAGTGAAAATCGATTTAATAATTAAAATGAGACCATTTAACAGCGTTTCTAAGACTAAAAATAGAAGGAAAAAGGGCGCCTTTAAATCTTGCGCCCCAAATGGAATAATTTTATAAAAATAGGCTTAAATTTTAAAATTTTGAAGGTTTTTATTGTTTCTAATGTGATTAAAAGCTAGGCTAACAGCGAGCAGTTTTGGCTTAATTTTTACTTATTTTCTATAAAATATTTTCATGTAAAGCATTGCATATTTATCCTTGAATATAATTTACCCTAAAACCCTAAAAGACGATGAATACTTTACCCAAAAACCCAGTTGAAGATTCCCGGCAATTTTCAATTCGCATTCCTATTATTGAAGATCAATATTATCTTATTCAAAAAAATTAGAATGACTATCTAAGAAAACAAAGGTAGAATTCTGAGTTCACACAATTCAGCACTCAAATGCTGAGCTAGTACCCTTTTATCCTAAAAAAAATTATTTATGAGAAGATTTATTTACTTGAAAGTTTATTGCATGCTGCTGCTATGCAGCATGGGCTATCTGTCTTTTGCAGAATCAAAACCCGGGCCTGGTAATCCAGACGCCAGGATAGCCGAGGCAAATGAAGCAACCATCACCGGAAAAGTAGTTTCTGACACCGGTGAAGAATTGGTTGGAGTGAGCGTATTTGTAAAGGGAACTACCATAGGTACAATTACCGATGTATCAGGTGATTACTCCTTAAACGCACCCGATGAAAACGGCACTTTAGTGTTTTCATTTATAGGGTACGTTACCCAGGAAGTTGCGATTGAAAATCAGACAACCATAAATGTAACCCTTGCTACAGATGTAACAGCCTTAGAAGAAATTGTAGTAGTTGGTTATGGAACTCAAAAGAAAAGTGTGGTAACCGGCGCTATTTCCAGTGTAAAAGCTAAAGACCTGGAAACAATGCCTGTAAATAATATTTCGCAGGCATTACAAGGTAGAACTGCCGGACTAACCATTGCCGCAAGTTCAGGCCAACCCGGTTCTATGGCAACAGTAATGGTAAGAGGAATTACCACGCTTAATAATAACAATCCTTTGTGGGTTGTGGATGGTGTGGTAATTGATAATGGTGGGATAGGTTACTTAAATCAATCAGATATTGAATCTATAGAGGTTTTAAAGGATGCTGCTTCTCAAGCTATCTATGGTGCAAGAGCAGCAGCCGGAGTAATACTAGTTACAACAAAAAGAGGTAAATCAGGCAAACTTAGAGTTCGCTACAATGGTTTTTATGGTACCTCTGCCCCTGCAAGAAAACTTGATCTGTTAAATGCTACTGAATATGCCACAATAAGAAATGAAGCTTCAGTTGCCGGTGGTGGAAATATTCTATTTAATGATCCGGCCTCGCTAGGTGAAGGAACTGATTGGCAGGACGCCATCTTCAATAACGATACAAGAAGACAAAATCATGAGTTGAGCGTAAGCGGAGGAAATGATATTTCTACTTTTTATGCGTCTTTCGGTTATTTGGATCAGGAAGGAATCGTGGCAACAGATATTTCAAAGTATAAAAGAGTTAACCTTAGAGTAAATACTACACATAAAGTAACACCTTGGTTAAAACTAGGTCAGAATCTAGGTTATTCTTATGAAAAAAGTATAGGACTTGGTAATACCAACAGCGAATTTGGTGGGCCTTTAAGTTCCGCTATTAATCTGGATCCTTTGACTCCATTAGTTGAAACTGATCCTGCAAAGATTAATGCTTCCCCTTATACCAATACAGGAATTAGAAAGAATACAATGGGTAATCCTTATGGAATTTCCTCCTATGTTGGCCAAGAAATGAGTAATCCACTTGCCTATATTTCTACTAATTTAGGTAATCATGGTTGGGGTCATAACATTGTTGGTAACGCATACGTAGAAGCTGAGCCTATCAAAGGATTGGTTTTCAGATCAACTTTAGGATCAAAACTCGCATTTTATGGAAATGAGACTTTTACTCCTATAAGATGGCTAAATCCAAATATGGTAACCATTCAAACGTCCTTCACTAGAAATACAAATCAGATACTTAATTATAATATAGAGAATACACTTTCCTATACCAAAGAGATAAATAGACACAATATTAGTCTTTTGGTAGGTCAGGGAGCATACCGTGACGGTGCATCTAGAGGCGTAGGTCTTACGAAGTATGGTATTCCAGTAGATAATTTTGATGATGCTTCCATGAATTATCAGGTAGCAATCGAAAACACTGCTCACAGCGGGTATGAAAATCCAGCACATACGGTTGCATCCTTATTTGCACGTTTGACTTACAATTTCGGAGAAAAGTATTTACTGAATGTAATAGCAAGAAGGGACGGTTCTTCAAGATTTGGATCAGCAAACAAGTATGGATACTTTCCTTCAGCATCAGCAGGTTGGGTTGCTAGTGCGGAAGAGTTCTGGCCAAGAAATAATGTAATAAGTTTCTTGAAAATCAGAGGAGGTTATGGTGTTGTAGGTAATGATAATATTGGGGATTTTGCATATTTATCTACCATTAGTCCGGGAAGGAATTATGTATTAGGAGATGAGGAGAGTTTTCTAGTAGGATGGAGCCCAGATGCACCTGCAAACCCCAATTTAAGATGGGAACAAACTAGTCAGGCCAATATAGGTTTTGAAGCGACATTACTCAAAAGCTTATATGTAAACTTCGACTGGTACAAAAAGGTAACCTCCGATATTTTAGGCTATCCTCGTATTCCTGCATATGTAGGAGCAATTTCGAATCCTGCAGCCAATGTAGCAGACATGGAAAATACGGGAGTGGAACTTGAAATGGGTTATACTACAAGAATTGGTGAAGTGAATTTCTCATTAAATGGAAATATAACTCATCTAAAAAACGAAGTAACCTATTTGGGTGACGGGGTGGAATATTTGGATGGTGGAGCCGGATTTCAATCCAGTACATATCCTATCACCCGTACTATGGTTGGGAAGCCTGCCTTTTCATTCTATGGATTTAAAACAATGGGGATATTTCAAACACCGGAGGAGGTTAGTGGCCATGTAAATTCTGAGGGAACAGTCATTCAACCCGATGCTAAACCGGGAGATTTTATCTGGGAGGATAAAAATGATGATGGTTCAATAACAGAAGCAGACAGGTCAATAATAGGAAACCCAACACCAAATTTGCTTTACGGCCTTACACTTAACGCTGATTATAAAGGTATCGATCTAGTAGTTTTTGGCCAAGGAGCCGCTGGAAATGATATTTTCCAGGGACTAAGAAGGTTGGATATTGACAATGCTAACTATCAAACAAAAGCATTAGCAAGATGGACTGGACCTGGTACATCTAATGAATATCCAAGAATAGTAAATGGGGATCCTAGCAGAAACTTTAGTAATCCATCTGATTTCCACCTTGAAAAAGGGGATTATTTCAGAATAAAAATTATTCAATTGGGGTATACTTTACCTGGAACTATTGCAGCAAAGGCAGGACTGGAAAGAGTAAGGATATATCTTATGAGTGAAAATTTATTAACATTCACTAAATATACAGGCTATGATCCTGAAATAGGGGGAGGCAATATTTTAAGTATAGACAGAGGAATCTATCCGCAAGCTCGATCTTTTATGGCTGGTATAAATCTTAGTTTTTAATCTTTCAATTGAAATAATATGAATATTAAATATATAAATATAAAGTCAATTACCCTTCTCTTAACTGGGTTAATGGTACTGAATTCTTGCAAAGAAGAATACCTCGAGATTGAACCAATAGGCAGAAATCTGGAAGACAATTATTACCGTAATGAAGAAGAATCATTCAACGGGTTAATCGCTGCCTATGATGCAGTAAACTGGGTTGGTGGATTTAATACAAAAATTGGGGTGTCCAACGCTGCAGATGATGATCATCATGCAGGTGGTGGAGGTGGATCTGATATGGAGACCTTACAAGTATTAAATCATTTCACATTGGATCCTGCAAGAGGACCACAAGGAGATTTATGGTCAAAGGGATTTTCTGGAATTTTCCGCTCCAATATATTACTTTCTAAACTCCCGGATGCCGAAATGGATGAAACTGTTAAGGCAAGGTTTACTGCCGAAACAAAATTTCTTCGTGCATTTTATTACTTCGATCTTATTCGTTTTTTCAAAAGCATACCTCTAATTACAGAGCCAATTTCAGCATCAGAAATGTATAATGTTCTTCAAGTAGAGCGGTCCCTGGTTTTCGCGCAAATCGAAAAGGATTTACTAGAGGCTATACCAAGTCTTCCTCCAACAGTTTCAGGAGCAGAGCTTGGAAGAGCTACTCAAGGAGCTGCAAGAGCTTTATTAGGAAAAGTATACTTACAACAAGATAAATTTGGACCTGCTGCAGAACAATTGAAGGAAGTTAATGGCACACCTGGAGGAGTAAGTCAGTATGGGTATAAGCTTTTGGATAACTATGCTGACTTGTGGAATATAGACAATAAATACAATAGTGAGTCTATTTTTGAAATAGGTCATACCTCTAAATCAAATGGAAGCTGGGATTGTTCAGGATGTACAGAAGGAAATGTATATAATGTAAATGTAGGCCCAAGAGGTTATACTATTGTAGATCAAAACGCTGGAGCTCCTCAGTATGCTTCAGGATGGAGTTTTAATACTATTACGCCAAGCCTTGTTGATGCATTTACGTCTGGAGGCGTTTACGATCCAAGATATAAATCTACAGTAGCTAATATTGATAGTCTTGAAAAAGCTGGAGTCGTAACATACATTAAAGGAGGAGACAATACAGGTTATTTCATAGCAAAGTTTGCCCCTAAATCAAAAGATGTCTCTACAGGTGGAGGTAACTGGGAATTAAATTACCGTCAAAATATATATGAAATAAGACTTGCGGACACTTACTTAATGGAAGCTGAAGCACTTGTTAGAGGAGGAGGAGACCAAGGAAGAGCTCAACTACTTTTAGATGCCGTCCGTGGCCGGGTTGGTCTTGGGTCTGTTTCTGCAACTTTTGAAAATATCTTTAACGAGAGACGTTTAGAACTTGCATCAGAAGGTCATAGATGGTTCGATCTTGTTCGTACAGGTAAGGCTGCGTCTGCATTGAGTGATATGGGCTTTAAGGAAGGGAAAAATGAATTCTTGCCAATTCCTTTATTAGAGCTTAACAACACTGCCTTGGTTCAGGATCCTGCTTATCAATAAAATAATTAGGCCTCCCTATTTTTTACAAAATAGGGAGGCTATTCGGTTAACTCTTAAAATTTAAATAAATGAAAAATATTAAAATATATCTCAAGCCATTTATGGCGTTACTAATGGTAATAATATTGGTAGCTTCATGCAGGCCTGAAATGGAAGAACTTGAATTGGGACCTGCGCCTGAGGCTTCTTTCACAGCAACTCCACTTGCAGAAAACCCAAACAAAATTGTTTTTCAAAAAACATCAGAGAGCGGATTCATGTATTCATGGGATTTTGGCAATGGTGTTATAGCTAAAGTAGATAAATCTGTTAGCATTGACACCATTCATTATCCTGCAAAAGGAGATTATGAAGTTGCTTTAACTGTCTTTGGAAAAGGTGGTTCTACCACCGTAAAACAAGTAATATCAATAGCAAATGATGACCTTTGCAGTAATGAGTCTTTAATCGCCCTTACAGGAGGATGTACTGCTGTAGCTGGAAAAACCTGGGTGCTTGCTCCAAAAGCAGGGGCATTGGTTGTCGCTCCTCCAACAGGAGCTGCCTGGTGGTCAAGCGGTGCAGGTGATGTTACTGGAAGACCGTGTATGTTCAATGACGAATACACCTTCAAAACAGATGGTACCGTAAACACTTTAACCCGTAATATGAATGGAGACTTTTGGGTAGACGAGGAAGGCGGTGCGAAATTCCCTTCAGACATGCCTGCAATCGGATGTTTTGCAAATGGAGATATTCCAGCAAAATATGATGGCTGGAAAGATGCAAACCTGACTTTTGACCTTTCATCTGAAAGTTTAAAAGTGATGGGACCAGGTGCGTATATGGGTTTATATAAGGCCGGTGATGCAGGTACAACAGATGTACCTGAAGAAGCCAACACTTATACAATCTTGTCTCTTACTGAAGATGAATTGGTTATTAAGAAAACTTACGACTGGGGATCATGGACTTTCACCTTTGCACCTAAAGGAGCGACTCCTGAAGAACCAGGACCTGTAACAGGAACAAACATACTTAAAGGCAGCAATATGGACGCCGCAGATGCTGCTAGCTGGACTTCTGTAGATTTTGCGGCAAATGCTGCAACTGCCGAATATGGATCAAGCGGCGCTTTAAAACTTTCAAGTGGAACACCTGACGTGAATACTTTCATTTATCAGGCGGTAGACGTGGAGGCAGGCAAAAGTTACAAAGTTTCTGCAGATGTAAAAGGTGATGGATTAGTTAACACTTGGATTGAATTTTATTTCCTTGACGCTGTGCCTGCCGCCGATCCAGGGGCAAATGGAAAATTCCTTGGTTGGAGTACATGGTGCGCTGGTAATGGCACAATTGATGGCAACATAAATACAGTTGAATGTGATGGCGGAGGTTCAGGAAGTGGAGACGCTGGCGCTATTATTTCGTTCACCGAATCCAAAACCGTTTATTTTGGCTTTAAAACAGGTATGCTTGGAGATGGAAGTTGGGGAGCAGATGGAATTACATTTGACAACGTAAAACTTATCGAAGTAGAATAATTTAAAAACTCATAATTAATAAAAAAGAGCTGCCAACACTATTGGCAGCTTTTTTTATTACCAGAATTCTTAGAATATTCTTGATTTGGGACTTCCAATAATAAAAAATGGAGGAAGACTTTTTTCCCTCAGACAACTTTGTTTGTTTTCCTACATCACGCCTCCGACAATTGATATTACTGGTTAATTTGAAAGCCCGATCACCAGTTATTAGCGCTTGTACGCTGATTTATTAGAAAGCGGAACCTTACATCACATTTACCTATGTCATTTTTTCCGTATTAAATAGCATTATTATGGTTGTATCATGTTAATCAAATTTTCTATTTATGAAAAAGCGATCTACTTCCAGAATGTCGTTGAGGCCAAAAACATCGGCAAAAAAATATGTCATTACTGCAATTTCTTTATCCGCTTTTATAGTGGTTGGATGCCTAATGTTCTTTTATTTTAATAACAACGAAACAAAAGCGGCAGAAAACAAATCTTTCGCAGAAAGTCAGGAAAAGTGGGGAAATCCAAATTCAAAAAGCCGTCGTCATGGGAAAAGCAAGTCAGTAGTTTGTAAACCAAAGTCAGACTATAAAAAAGGAAAAGCTTCTCGTTCTAAATACGAGATAAAAAAGAATTCCAGAACACCTTATAAATATGTTTATAAATCTAAAAGTGCAGCTCCTCCCCGACCCACTCAGACATCTGTAGCTAAGTCTACCATTTATGATGAAAACCAAGAACTTGTAGCTTCACTGAAACCAACCTATCCATATAAAACCGCCAATACTCCTGCTCCCGAAACTCCTTTCAATTCCATATTAAAAAATATGTCAGCAGAAGATAGAAAACAAGCAGTTTTAAATATGACCCCAAATAAGCAATTGCCTTCAATAAGGTTTATATCCGACCAGGATGAGTTTTCTGTGGCAAACATGGATTCCTTTATGGAAGCGCTGGAAATGTTAAATCAGGGGAAAATGGTTCTGGTAGAAGGGCATACAGATGACTTAGGGAGTAGCGCTTACAATCTCAATCTTTCAATTAAAAGGGTAGAAAAAATAAGGCAACTAATGCTGCAGGCCGGGGCGGATGATGCATTAATTTCTTTAAAAGGCTACGGAGAGGAAAAGCCCATTGTGCCAAATACAAGCGAAGAAAACAGAGAAATCAACAGGCGAATAGAGTTTAAGATTTTTGATTTGTAGCTACTTGTAAGATTCAAAACATTTTCAATATTTTTCTTCAACCTGAGTAAGTAACATCATATTTATTAAGGCTAACAATTTCAAGATAAATCTTGGAAGGATTTAAAAGCCTTTCAAAGTGGGGAAAGAAATATCGTCTTTCTAAACAACTAAATGCAAATATTAAAAGGGTGTCAATGAAACCATTAACACCCTTTTTTACAAAATACAGGAACTTATAATTTTACCAATCTCAAGGCTTTCTCCTGTCCATCGGCAATTACTTTAACAAAGTATACACCAGAAGGAAGACCTGCAACGTTAATTTCTGGATGGGCATCAGGACTGACCCATATCTCCTGATTCCGTATTATTTTTCCATCTTTACTATCAATAATAAATACTTGTACCTCTGTGTCTTCTTTATTACTGATATTGAGGTTGAATTTTTCTACAGCAGGATTAGGATATAATTCATATTCCGGAATAGAAACTTCAGCATCGGCAAGGCGGGCTGAAGAAGATTTTTTTACTGTCACTTTTACTTCATCATAGGCTGACATACCCAGGCTGTTTTTAACTGTGACCCCAAAAACATAGGTCCCCGCAACAAATTTGGATAGGTACATTGTCTTTTGACTGTAATTACGCATATTAACAGCAGGTCCGCTTAGTTTTTTCCATAAAGCATAGGTCAGTTTTCCCTCAGTGTTTGAAGTAACTGCTGAAAGTTTCACGGTGGTTTCAGGTAACGTAATTATTTGATCAGACCCCGCATTTACCGTTAAAGTAGGTTCTGTTATAGGAAGCGGCTCATTATCCGCTGGTCTTACTGTTATTTTAACTTCATCGGAACTTGAAGCACGCAAATTATCCTTAATGGTAACGCTAAAAACATAGGTTCCTTCGACAAGTGCTGACAAATTCATTTTTTTCTGTGTATGATTGACCATCTTAACAGAAGGACCGGTTACCCTTTTCCACAAACAGTATGTGAGGTGCCCCTTACTACCCGTTGCTTTGGCAGTAAGCGTAAGCGTATTTTGAGGCAGAATAATTACTTTATCCTCACCCGCGTTTACAATTAGAGAACCAGTACCAGGACTAGGCTTTGTATCAGGAGTTTTTGCTTTTACAGTTATTTTGACATCATCGTAATTGGCAGCTCCACGATTGTCTTTAACGGTGATCCTGAAAACATAAGTCCCCGGTAACAATTGGGAAATGTTTAATGTGCTGCCCGTTGCACCGGAAAGGGTAGCCGTAGGTCCACTCACTTTTTCCCATAACCTGGAGCTAATTGAACCATCTGAATCAGAAGAAGTGGAACTAAGTGATGCTGAATTGGTGGGTAAAGTTATCGTTTTATCCGAACCCGCATTTACGACTGGCGCTTTATTACTTGAATTATTTACTACCACCTTAACTTCATCATAATCAGAAGCACCGTCATTGTCTTTAACTGTGATCCTGAAAACATAAGTACCCGCAACCATTTTAGAAATTTTCAAGGTTGAGCCAGTTGTTTCAGAAAGGGTAGCTGAAGGTCCACTCATTTTTTTCCAGACCCGAGAGCTAATTGATCCATCTGAATCAGAAGAAGTGGAAGCAATTGATATTGAATTAGCGGGTAAAGTTATTGTTTTATCCGAGCCTGCATTTACTTCAGGAGTTTTGTTGGAAATATCAGGAACCTTTCCTTTTCTTTGGCTAAGCAGCCAGTCCCACATCTTCTGGTCGTTGTAAGTCCTGGTCCATGCATCGTGGGAATAATTTGAATACAAGGTGAGCTTTGGATGTCCACCGGCAGCTTTTATTGCGTTGACCATAACGATTGAACATTTGGAATTTACCACCATGTCCTTGTCATTATGAAAAGCCCAAACAGCCATATCTTTCATTTTTGCCGCTTGCTTATCCGAACCACACCCACAGATCGGCACTATGGCTGCAACCTTGGACGAAGCCGTTTGGCCAGCCTCCCAGGTTCCATAACCACCCGAAGAAATTCCTGTTACATAAATCCTGGCGGGATCAACTTTATAATTGGCTACTATATAGTCAATTAATCGATTAATAGAAATTGAATTCCACCACCCGTGATTGTGTTGGGGACTAATAAGGATAAAAGGAAAATCCTTTCCCTGGGTTACCATTTTAGCGGGGCCTTGCCTCAATACATAATGTAATTGTGAAGTGCCGTTTCCTTTCTCATTTATTCCGTGAAAAAAAATAACAACAGGAAGTTTACTAGCGGAATTGTAATTAGAAGGAAGATATTCATAATATCCGTGAGGTAATGAGGTGGTTCCTTTAGGTCGTGCTTTTTGTCTTTGTTGAGGGGTTTGAGCAAAGGCTTGTGTACTAAAGGCCAAAACAAGGCCAATAGTACATAGCTTGTACAATAAATTTTTCATTTGTTAGCTGGTAAAAGGTTCTACAATAACTTATAATTTATTTTGTAATAGACAATTACAATTTGACTTTTACATTGTAAAAGCAAATTGCTTTAATTACATCTTTTTGATATAGTGCACTTTCTGGTTGCCGCAAATTATACAAATTAAACTTTTTTAAGAAGACTATTTCTAGTGCCGGCGATAATTCTTACTTGAAAAAAGGTAATATTTTCGCTGTTTTTGAAGAATAATAAGGCAAGCAAAAATATGTATTAAACAATTCAATCTTGAATATGTATAAAAACAGAAAAAAAATTTAAAAATCTACTCTTAAAAGAAAAAACCGTCCTTTAATACGTCATAGTTCGGCAAGACCTATTTAGTCTGTAATAAATAAAGCATTTTTTAACTTTAAATAACCACCAGTCTGAGGTGAAATAGAACGTTTTTTTAAAATACAGGCCTTTTTCCAGAAAAGCGTCGTGTAATTTCGAACCGATTATCTCCGAATTATTAACTTTTACAACAGCAACCTTTTATTTGAATGGATATTTCCAAAAAGAATCTCTTCCCATAGCATCCTTTTCGTATTTGGCTATGCAGAATTTATTCAAAGCCTCATTAAAATTTTTCTTGCCGGGGGATATCTCTTCTGGGACCGGACTTCCTTGCAGAAAGAAGAAAACCTTTGTGTTTCCATATTTGGTGTGAAGCATGTATTGCCCATATTGTTCCATTTCCCTCCAAAGGGTGTCCTCAATCGTTACTGCATAAATCCTGATAACTGGTCCAGTATTGTTTTCGTTACGGTAAGAGGCTACTTCTTCCATGTTTCCCTTCAGGTCTTTAACCCCAGGCTGATTAACGGCATCAATTATAAGCCAAACCACAATTGCAGCTACTGCGATCCATATTAAATATTTCCTTTTCATTTTATGATAACCATTTTTAAACCACAGAAAGCACGGAGGATTAAAATTCTCTAGCTTGTGTCAAATTTTTTATACGTTTAGCAGTCATGGGAAAGATGCCGTTATAAGCACTTCCGAGATAAGCGCCCCAGACTATTGGCTTCTTGATATCAATATTGGTTTTATAAAGAACAATGTCCATTCCTCTTGGTTTCTCGAATGTTACCCGGATCTTTTTGAAATTTACATTGCTATATAAGATATCAAGTTTTCCATCCATATCAAGATCCCCGGCCCAGGGTGTTGTTCCGTTATTTATGCCATTTAATGTATCGCCCATTGCGATACGTTTATTGTCATTATGAAAATCAATTGCCAACAAATGACTGGTAAAAACGTCTTCATATATTCTGTTCATTTCCTGGTGGCAAATATTTAGTAAAGCGTCATCAAATCCATCATTATTTAAATCTGCAACAATGGGCGAAGTGTATTGGAACCTGCCAATGGTGTCCCTGAATTGAATTTGTCCCGTCTTGCCATCTACCATAAATTGCAGTGATTTATAAATTAGCGGATAAACTCCTATTCCATAATTTGTAAAAAAATCAGGTATTGAATCTCCGTTAAAATAACCTATTGCCGGAGAAGCATAGGCTTCTGTTCCCGGGATGCTGACTTTCCAGATCAAAGAATCATTGCTTCCATCAATAGCAAGCATTTCTCCATCTACTGCATTGGCAATTATATCATAAATTCCATCAAGGGTAACATCAACTAAAACAGGCGCAGCTACAAAACCTTTGTTTTCATACGAAGCCAATACTTTAGCTTGAGAAATATCACCCTTTAATAAATCATTCAAAGTGGTTCTGTAAAGATTGCCTCCGATGGTCTCCCCTCCGGTTCCGAATATTATTGAAAGAACGCCGCTGTTTTCAATATCTGCACATATAACAGATAAATATGTCTCCTTTTTATCCGGCACTTCGGCTTGGGCAAGAATTTTCCCTGTTTTGCTGCTCATCACGAGAAGCCTGCCCGCAGGTCGGTTGGGATTATTTGGAGGTGCATAAGGATCACCACCATTAGAGATCAACAGGTCTTCTATTCCGTCCAAATCCTGATCGAAAACAAACTGAGGTGTAGTAAAATTATACCACCCCGAATCAGCTGGATTGGGGTGAGTTCTTTCAGGTAAAAACCTCCATATAATTTCTCCGTTTTTTCCATTTATCGAAAAAAGCTCTGACCATCTTCCTCCAATAAATACATCCGGTACCTGATCATTGTTAATATCTTTAAATATTGCAGACCCTACCATCTGATTTACTCCCGGCACTACCCATAGCAATTTCCCATTCGCACCATCTAATGCAAGAACTGCGGTATCCGTAGGATTGTTTTCCCTTCCTCCTGCACCCATTACAATATCCAATACACCATCGTTATTTAAGTCTGCCGTCCGCAATGAAGAAAAAGAGCCAATTTCATCCATATACGTATTCCAGACTATGCCTTTTTTATTGCGAAGGAAGGAATCACAACCTGTTAATATTATTAATGATAGGAAAGCAATGAAAACAAATACAATATTGCTATTAGCAGAATACATTTAAGAACAATTGTTAATGCTGCAATTTATAATCAAAAATGAATTATCTACTCCGTTTTGTCTCCAATAGATTAATTAGACTTTTATTTACATGTAAAAGAGAGAAAAGAAGGAGAATAACCACAGTAGCTCAATACTTCTTCCTCACCTGCAAAGCATTAAGGACAGGTTCTCCTTTTTTAGCCCTAAACTTTATGGTAATACCTTTATTTCCCTTTACTGTCACTTCCATCTTATGAGCAACCCCTCTTGCAAAACCAAATTCATTTGCAATATTAAAGTTCTCCAGAACCAACAAATCATTGATGAAAACGTCAAATTCACGTACCTCTGATTCTTCTTGTCGGACAGAATTATCCAGATTGTAGGGTAGTGCCTCTTTTACCCCACCTCCTACCAGCTCTGCAAAGTGCAAAGTAAGTTCATATTGCCCCGCTGGCAGGTCGAGCTTATATTGTTCGATATTTACATGCTGGGTTTGATAAATGGGATCATTGTCTGTCCCGAGAATATTTTTGTCCGTACCATAGCTTTGACGGCCGCTGTTTTTTATCTTAAATGATTCTCCGCCAATGTGTCCCCAGCTTCCCTGTTCGTAAGGTTGATCCGGCAACCAAACGGTATGGGTGGTTTCTTCAATAAAAATACGTTTTGCCCCTAATAAAACATTTAACTCCTGAAAAGGTGTTTCAGAATCAGACAAGAAATAAGGCTGAAGATCAAATTCTATTTCAATATAATCTCTATACGCCTTGCCGTTCACATTACCAACTACTTCTATTGTATTTGTTCCGTTTACAAAAGGTACTTGCCATTCGCATACCCTATTTTCGGCATTTTTTTCGCCAATTATTTTACCATTTACGATAAGAGTAACTTTCTTAAGGTTTGTAAAAGTCTTTATCGGTCGTGTACAGGTCTTTCCGTTTGGCTGATCCGCTATTCCACTCCTATAGATCCATTCCCTGGAAGCTATTTTTAGCAATGGCTCCTTTAGTAAAAATGCTTGATAATAATAGTAAGGATCTTTGGGTGTTCTGTCCCATTGCGTAATACCTTTGTTATTGATGTGCGGCATTGATTCTTCGCGGGTTTCAGAACTAAAGTCGGCAAGATTCCAGATCATGGCAGCAGCGACAAAAGGCCTGTCGAGCATTTCCCTTAGATAAACTTCGTGATAGTAATTTGCATATTCTACGCTTTTATCAAATCTTTCGGGCGTAAAGCTGCGAATTCTTGGATCTGCATCCGCACCATATTCTGTTACCAACAAAGGTTTATCTGGCAACTCCCTTCTATGTTTATCTAAAAATTCAGCGAATCCTTCGATACCGCTGCTATACCAGCCCTGGTATAAATTCCAGCCGACAAGCATAGGTATTTCAGTTAATTTCACCCTCCGATATAAATCGAATGAACCATGGTTAGGGATCATTGTGTAACGGGACGGATCTTCTTTTCTGGTAATGTTTTCAATTTCCTGAGCAAGGTTTGTGATGTTTTGAAAATATTTTTCCTGCCTCGGTTTATCCTCACGAAATTTTGGTCGTAGCAATATTTCATTCATATACGCCCAGATAATGACACTGGGATGATTAAAGTTTTGCCTGATCATTTCGAGGTGCATGTTTTTGCAGTTCTCATAAAAGGCTTCTGACTCCGTAATGGTATTTACAATCGGTACTTCTACAGAGGCAAGGATGCCAAGTTTATCACAAGTTTCAAGTATTACAGGATCCTGAGGATAGTGAGCCACCCGAAGAAAATTTCCTCCCATTTCCTTTAATAATTTCACATCTTCTATCTGCAAGGCATCGGGAACGGCATTTCCCATTCCTTCAAAATCCTGGTGACGGCTTGCTCCAATTAGTTTGTAATGTTTGCCATTAAGAAAGAAGCCCTCTTTAGCATCAAATCTGAACCATCTAAATCCTAGCGGGTTATTTACTTCATCCAGAATTTGTCCTGTTTGATCCACCAGTTGAGTCGTTACTGTATATAAATAGGGGTTTTCCGGAGACCATAGCTTTGGATCTACTATGGATTTGATATCTTGTTCAAATGCTATTTTATCAGGCTTTAACCTAAACAACGATTGCACCTCTGAAACCTTTTGTTTATCAGCATTCCATATTGTAGAAATCACCTTAACCTTTCCTTTCGCTTTCCCATTATTCACAAATTTCCCTTTGATATGTACAGAGGCATTCTCTTCGGTGACGGCAGGTGTGGTAATGTAAATACCATTGGAAGCATGATCCGAAAGATCAAAATGGACAGGATTAGTGGAAATAAGATAAACATCCCGGTATATACCGCCAAAAAAGGTAAAATCCGCAGTTAATGTAGGAATGTCTTCATTGAATCGGTTGGTTACTTTAATCGCTATTTCATTTATACCATTTCCGCTCTCAGCAAATTTTAAATATTTGCTTATGGGAATACAGAATCGCGTATATCCTCCAATATGTACTCCTGCTTTTTGGCCATTAATAAAGACCTCTGTCTCCTGATTTGCTCCTTCAAAATACAGAAATACCTCTCTGTCCCTCAGTGAGGGACTAATACTTATATTTTTGCGATACCAGGCATTATCCCGATAATATCCGGGAACATCGTCATGGGTATCTTCGGCATTCCAGGTATGAGGAAGAGAAAGAAGCTGCCATTCTACCTTGTTGTCTTGTAGAGGAAATCCCTCAATATCTCCTTTATGAAATTGCCAAAGATCATTAATACTGATTTTTGTCCTTGACTGAGCAAAGGCAGTGTTTGCAATACAAAGCAATAAAACTAATGAAATGGAAAAGAAAAATAAGAAAGGATAATAAATGATTTTTTTTAACATAAACTTTAAGATAAATGATGCCCTTAAAAGCACAATGAGGCGCAAGAAATATAATTCCTGATCGAATAAAAGGTATAAATTTTAGCAAACTTTCCTTTTGAAGAGACTTTATCCAAAAAATTATTTACGCAAACGATTTCATTAATTTAAAACAGGGCTGAAAAAAGATATTTAACAAACCGTTTATCTTTTGGTTTTCATTTTGACAGGAATGTGAAAGAGAGCGCCGTTTCTTACGCAGTAAAATATTGAGCCATATTGGGATACAGTCAACAAAATGGGACAGCAATTTTTATAACAACTTTTCCTTCTTTTAAAACAACCATGACATCCTTTCTAGTTCAGCTCTTCGGCCCAGTGCTATTATTTTATTTTAATTCCATATTTGGGAATTTGGACTTTTCATTATAAAAACACCTGTTTAAACATACGATTGTTGGGATTTCAAACCATTAAGCGAACAGCAGAAAAAATATGTACTTTAATTTGCATTAACATATAAAACCATAGCATAAAAGCGATCACAAAGGGATGAAACTGTCAGATAGTTATCCTGAAAGCTTTAGGAAAACCCAATAAGACCATTTAAAAAAGAGAATTATTTTACGAATGAAACGAAATATGAAAAATAGGAAAATTAAAGTATTTGTATTCGCAACATTTTGTCTGATAGGCACTACACTTACGTCATTTGGACAGCAGGTTGAGAATACAGAGGATGATCTGTTTGAGTTAGATCTTGAACAATTAATGAATATTCCCATAGTTTCTGCTTCAAAAAAGGCAGAAAATCTATATGATGCCCCGTTTTCCTCTTCTGTTTTATCCAAAGAAGAGATTAGAAAAGCCGGTTGTACTTCCATTATGGAGGCCTTTAAACTTATGCCGGGGCTTATTGTAAGAGAGCAAACAAATGGAAATTATGATATCCATATCCGGGGACTAGACAATGTACCTCCAAACAGTGTCTTTGTAAATGCCACCAACTCTACTACTTTGGTAATGATTGACAACAGACCTGTATATAATTATCTTCAAGGTGGTACTTTCTGGGAAAGTTTACCTGTAGACCTCAACGACATCGAAAAAATCGAAATCGTGAGGGGACCATCTTCTGCCATGTATGGACCAAATGCGGCCTCAGGAGTAATACATATTATTACTGCAAAACCTGAAAAAGATGGCTTATATGCAGTTTCCAATATTCAGGCTGGAACGTCCAGTACTGCCATTGCCAATGCAAGTGTAGGTTATCAGTTTAGCTCTAAGCTGGACTTTATAGTAAGTGGCAATTACCAAAACAGGGAAAGAGAAAATACCGAATATTACAGGGTTTTCCAAAATGACTATGTAACTTCTCCAAACGGTTTAGGATTACCTAATCCGGATGAACGTTATCCTAATCCCGAAAGATCGATGAATAAATATGGTGCAAATGCATTTATAAACTATACTCCAAAGGAGAAAATCAGCTTGAACTTTGCAGCAGGAATCCAGGATTCAGAAGTACAAAAGATATATGGTGAGAACCTGGTAACGCCCATTTCTACCACTTCTTCAAAAACGCACTACTCAGACTTGAAGCTTGCGGCTTATGACCTTACGGCTCAGTTCTCCTATTTGTCAGGAACACAAGATCCAACCATGGGATTTACCGGATCTAAATATGACTTTACAACATTGGATGGTTTTGTCGAATATGCATTCAAGATCAAAAGTGTAACTATAAAACCAGGTTATAACTTTAGAAAAGCGAATTATGATGACACCAAATATTGGGACGCCAGTACTAATGAAGGGATCATAAGTGGTTCAAAAGATATTGTGACCAATGCTTTCTCACTGCGATCTGACGTAAAGCTTATCAAAGAAAGACTAAGGTTATTTGGCGGTATTCGTCTTGATATGTTCAATCATCCGGATAAAGAATACTTCTCTTATCAGTTTGCATCAACTTTTGCGATAAATGACAAAAACCTGATAAGGGCGGCAATTTCAAAAGCAACAAGATCCCCGTTTATCTATGATATTTATCAGGATTTCACAAAAGTAGTTGAAGTACCGGTTACAGAAGATTATTCTATGCCATTGAAGGCGGTAGTATCCGGTGATAAAAATCTAAAATTGGTTACTTCGCAAATGGTTGAAATTGGATATCGTTCAAAACTTGCAAAAAATATTCAACTAGACCTTGATGTTTTCAGAACAGTTACCACCAATTACACGGGGATGATACAAGGTCAGACGGATTTGACCACAACGCCTTTTACCACTTACGTAAACATTAAAAACCTTCCTTTGGAGGTTCACCAGGTGGGTGCTACCCTGGCATTGAATACAGTCTTCAACAAATTCCAGTTTAAGCCGTTCGTGACTATCCAGAATACCGAATTAAAAAACTATTCAATATACAGTAATACTGCTGATGCAATGCCAAGTGCAGGAAATCCTACTCCTCAAACAAATAATTACCTTACAGGTACGGATAAAAAACATGAATCTACACCTGGGATCTATGGGGGAGCTTATTTAAACTACCAGGTAACATCAAAGCTTAACGTAAACTTGTCTCCTTACTTCTTTTCGTCTAATACATTTTATTATAGTGACAACGCTACCTACATGGACGGCGAAAGAGGCGTAGGAAATATAGATGGCAAACTAGTGGTTAATGGAAGAGTTTCATACAAACTGATAAAACAATTAGACCTGTTTGTGAGTGGAAAAAATATTTTCGGAGATACTTCAAGAGAATTTTACAGGGCTGATAACATCGGTGTTAATTTTCTCGGTGGATTGAATTTCCAACTTTAAAAAAATCAGAATGGATAAGGTGCTTAAAAGCATTAATAACTCAGTACATTAAAAATAAAAAATGCTCCCTCTACAGGAGCATTTTTTGTTTTTATCAATCAATTTACTCCTGCCTTTTACATTGTAATAATTGCAGTGATTTAGCTTTCAATATTGTAAAGAAGGAGACCTAAATTTATCCTTGAAACCATCCAAATATCTAGCTGGTGATTTAACGCTTACCAAAATTTAAAAAGAAGACTTCCAGGCAAAAGCTAACAAATCCTTGAGTGACAAAATAGCGGGCTTATTGCTACGAATTGATTCCATTTCCCAAATGAAATATTTTTTAATATTTATCTTCCTCTTTTCGATATCCACTTTTGCCCAAGACAGAAGCGAACAATTGATAAAATACAGCATGATCCCAAAACTTGCTGAAAATATTGAATGGCCCGTAGAATTAAAAATTGACCGTTTCATATTGGGCGTAACTCACGACAACGAAAATGAAGCAATATTTGATAAAATAGAAAAAAGTGCTTCAATACACGGTAAGCCCATTGTGATCAAAAAGTTTGACAAAGCTTCCAGTATGACGGGAATTCACATTGCTTATCTTAGACATTCGGATATCCCTGAAGAATTTAAGTCGATTTTTGACCGGCTCAGCGCTGCAAATGTTTTGGTAATCACCGATGGAGAAGAAGACAAGAAGAATGTAATGATTAATTTTTTCCAGGAGAATAAACGAGTAAAATTCGAAATAAATAAACTGAACATCATCAATGCTGGTCTTTATGTAAAACCAAAATTGATTTTGCTTGGTGGCAGTGAAATAGATTTGGCAACATTGTACAAAAACACCAAAGAAGATCTCGAAAAAGAAAAAAGCAAAGTCAGTGAGCAAAAACAAGAACTCGCAAAAATGCGGGATGAAATAGAGGCTAAAAAGAAAGAAATAGAGGATCAACAGCTTCACCTGGAAGCCCAGAAAGAGGAAATTTCCATTCAAAATAAAGCGTTGTCGAGGTTGCATTTTAATATTAAAAAACAGGAAAAGCTTTGGGAGGAAAAAGTTGTTCAATTTGAAGACCTACAAAAAAAATTACTGAATGACGAAAAAGCAATAAAGGAAAAAGAGTCTATTATAAAAGCAGGAAATCAGGAACTACAAGTCATTTCCAAAAAAATCGACCTTCAAAAAAAGCAGCTTTCCAGCCAGAACCTGGAATTGATAAAACAATACTCCGTCATTAAATTGCAAAAGAACCTTATTTACCTTTTCGCAGGATTCCTGGTCTTAATTCTCCTGCTGGCCTATCTGATATTCAGGAGTTACAGAAATCAGAAGAAATTTAATCTGAAACTTGCCGAGAAAAATTTTGAAATTTCAACCCAAAAAGAGAAGCTGGAACTTCAGACAGAGAATTTAAATAAGGCGAATAACGAAATCGGTCTTCTTTATAATGACCTGAAAGACAATATAAGAGCGGCACAAATGATACAACAATCCATCCTACCCTCGCATCAATATATTGCAAAGTTCTTTCCTGAGTTTTTTGTGTTAAATAAACCTAAAGATGTAGTAAGCGGAGATTTTTACTGGTTTGATGTAACGGAGGACCAAATCATATTTGCTGCCGCAGATTGTACAGGCCATGGGGTAAGCGGGGCTTTAATGTCAATGATTGGTCATAATCTGCTTCAGCAAAGCATCACTGACAACAAATCGTTCAAAGCTTCAGAAATACTGGACAGATTGAATGAGGGAATAAAAAAAGAATTTTACAATAGGAATACAAATGAGGAAATTCAGGAGGGCATGGATATCGCCGTATGTGTGATCTCTAAGGATAAAAAGAAGTTGCAGTTTGCCGGAGCAAACAATCCCCTTTACATTTTAAGGAACAATAATTTAATTCAGATAAAACCAGACCGATTCTCAATTGGCTTTACTTTGAAAAGCAGAAAAAACACCTTCACTAATAATGAATTCGAGTTGGAAAAAGGGGATATTATTTATCTGTTTTCAGATGGATATCCCGACCAAATGGGAGGCAAGGATGGATTAGAAAAATTTATGTACCCAAGGTTCAGAGAGCTATTTCAAAATATTGGCAGCGAAGAAATGGCTGAACAAATGATAAGACTGGATCAAACCATTGAACAATGGCGCGGAAATACGGAACAATTAGATGATATCCTGGTGATGGGCTTTAAAGCGTGATTCCTCCTTTAATATCTTTTTAAACCTTCAAATTAGTTATTTAGCTATTCATCGTTATGCTCACAAAGCCAAAGGTTCCTTTTGCAGATAATGCTATCTTTTCCCTGGTTACTATTTCGAGTTTTGAATTTGAAATTTATTTCACGCGAAGAACGCAAAGGTTTTACGCAAAGAGGAAGCACAATTCAGAATAAGTATAGTTAAGGTTGGTTGTAAAGACTAACTTTCCATACCTTCAATAATTATTTCGCTATTCCTGAATACGCTCATGGCCGCTGGGCCCCGTATCCACAACGGATCTGTGCCTTACCCACGCAAACCTCCACTGACCCAAGGGTAAGCCAAAGGCTCTTTTTGCGGATACTGCTATCTTTTCCCTGGTTACTATTTCGAGTTTTTTAATTTGGAACATTTTTTTACGCCAAGACAATTCCTGAAAAATCTCCAAAATTTTTCAGCCTATCTTATTTTTTTACCGTAATAACCTAATCCTATTACTTGAGGTCAAGGAGAGCTTCATACAGGCAGGATAACCATAGTGGCCGGCTCACTGACTTTTAATAGGAAATAAGATTTTTTAACAGTGCCTGAACTATAGATATCAAATATCCACAGTAAAATACGCAGTAGTAAAAGGAAATATATGTTGATTTTTTAAGGTCTTTCAACTGAATATAAGAAAAACAAAACTTATCCACTATGACAACCAACAACAAATCCATCAATTTGCTTTGGACAGGCGGCTTGGACTCCTCCTTCAGATTGCTTGAATTGCTTTTGATCCAAAAAAAATCTGTCCAGCCTTATTATGTATATGACAGACGCAGAAGTTCTATGTCCATGGAATTAAAAGCCATGGAAAAGATAAGAGAGCTAATTTTCGAAAAGGATAAAAATAGTAAAACATTGCTTAAGCCTACCATTTTTAAAGAATTAAGCGAAATCAAACCAAACACCTCCATTACGCAGACTTATCAGAGGGTTTACAGTGACTATTCCATAGGAATTCAAAATGAATGGCTGGCTCGATTTGCAGAAGAAACAAACATTACAGACCTGGAATTGTCGATTGAAGCAAGGGTGAACGTTACTCATCCTTTTAACGGGGTAGTCCTTGCAAACCTGGACACTGAAAAAGACGGAGATTATTACAATTATAAACTGCAAAATAACCCATCCTATCCTGATTTATCTTTATTTAAGAACTTCAGGTTCCCGCTTATCAAAAGAACAAAAACACAAATGCTGAAAATTGCCAAAGAACATGATTTTATGGACATTCTCCAGCATTCATGGTTTTGCCATTCCCCGGTCAATCAAAAGCCTTGTGGAATATGCAAACCGTGTACAATAGCCATTGGTGAAGGGCTTTGGAAGAGAATCCCGGTGTATGGATTATTCAGGTATATTAAAGTCCATACTATAAGACCGCTTATTTATAAGGATTTACAGTCGGGTAAAAGAGAACTCACCTTACCTTTGAAAAGAATTTTAAGAATGAATTAAAGCTTATAAAGTCAGCACTGCTGGAGCATTTAACACAGTTCTTTCTCTTTGGAAGGAACCGTAGAACACGCTATTTTATTTTTCGGAGACAAAGACAGGACAACGCTATTTTGGCGCAATAGCCCCACTAATTGTCGTGAACACACCTCCTTTATTTTATCCTTCTACGTTAAACTTGCATAGATAAAAATTAAACTTTCACAGAAGCAACTTAAAATAAAACATAAATTAAAATCTTAAACATATGGAAACCAAGGAAATGAAAAAAACTTCAGTGGATTCGTTTATCGGTTTATACGATTTACATAGTCAACTTTTTATAAATGTGATCAATGGTATTTCTGAAAAAGATGCCAATAACCGATTGAATACGAAAGCTAATCATCCTTCCTGGCTTGCCGGCAGTCTTGTACATGAGCGGTATGAAATGGCCAATATGCTTGGAACCAATCTTCAGTCTACCCACAACGACCTGTTTAAAAACTTCCAGGGCATCAAGGACGGAGTAGTTTACCCTGTCTTAAATGAATACAAAAGTGACTGGGAGAAAATTACACCGATATTAAAAGAAGCCCTGCTCGGGGTGAGTGAAGAGAAACTTGAGGAAGTCATTGAAATGCCGGGAATGAAATTTACTGTTTTTGACATGGTTACTATGCTCATCCACCGCGAACCTTATTGTATCGGCCAAATTGCTCTTTACCGACGGTTGTTGGGATACGAAGCAATGAAATATCCTTTTTAAGGGAGACTGACTTTGTTCAGATGAGGAATATTCTAAAGAGCATTTTACATTTACTCCAAAACAATTGCCCGTTCCACATTTATCTGTTCCAGAAAATATTCGTCATGTGATACAACGATTACCGTTCCTTTGTATTCATTAATTGCCGTGGTCAGGATTTCTACGTTCTGAATATCCAGGTTATTTGTGGGTTCGTCTAAAGCAATAATGTCAGGTGCCTGATGGCTGATCGTGAGACAGCAAAGCATCAATCGCATTTTTTCGCCCCCGCTGAGGGCACTGCAGGTTTTGTCCCAATATTCCTTTGTAAACAAAAACCTGTTAAGCCTGATCTTTATGTCGTGTTCCTGCAAAGCAGAAAGATTATACTTCTGCGCCTGATTATAGACGGTGAGCTGGTCGT
Source organism: Cytophagales bacterium (assembly GCA_035628645.1). Taxonomy (GTDB): domain Bacteria; phylum Bacteroidota; class Bacteroidia; order Cytophagales; family Cyclobacteriaceae; genus DASPJL01. The sequence goes on from DASPJL010000197.1 coordinate 27,467, forward strand.
CAATTAATGAATAATCCTGATCAATGTAAACAGACCTGATATCTGGCCTGTAGGCTTCACCCAATAGCGGCTCTATTTCCCCTAATACTATTTTTATCAGCGTTGTCTTACCTGAACCATTCAATCCTTTAAGTGCAATTCTTTCTCCGCTCGTAATTTGAAAATCCAAAGGTCGTGTCCAAAGTAAGTCCCGATTGTACCCATAGTTAATGATCTTTGCAGTAAATAATATTTTGCCTTTGTGGAGGGCAGAATTGTCAAATCCAAATTTCATTTTATCTGCATCCGGCAATTCCTTTCGCAACTCATTAAGCTCCTGGGATATCGTTCCAATTTTTTCAGCGTGTACACCTTTTATTCGTGAAGTACTGTTTTCAGCGCTGTTTCTCATTGAGTTCATTACTATTTTTG
>DASPJL010000198.1:0-115460 GCA_035628645.1 Cytophagales bacterium
AAATCCAACATTCTGGCCTCCTCCCGTATCTGAAGTATTTTCTGCCTGGACACCTGACATAGCATCCCAGTCTTCTGCCTGGATGGTTCCAGGAATGGCTTTAGCCGTATTGTTTGATGGCGTAAGAGAGCTGTACAACGACTGTGCCGGAACCGAAAAAGAGGTTACCTGTGACCCATTATTATAAACAACACAAGTTTGGGCGGAACTTGACGGATTGTACACCACATAATTTGTCTGACCGGTAGCAGCATTATAGAAAGTTGCACTGGTCGGAATTGACATATGATAATTTGGCTGGTATTCTCCCAGATTTTGCAATGCATGTGCATAATAATAAGTCGTTCCTCCTTCATAAGGATATAAAACCACATCCTTTTCTTCCTGGTCTGTAGAATTCCAGTATTGATTGAGCTTTTGTGTGACGTATTGTGGATCAAACATCATCTTGAAACCGAGCAGCACATTTGCCCAGTCATGTCCGATCTCGGCTTCTGTTACAACTCTTCCATCTGTTCTTGCCCCATTTCCCTGAGCTGAGTTGAATGTATAAAGCTCTGTCATCAATCTACTGTAGTATGAATTTGCCTGAGCTTTTGTAAGTCCCTGATTGAAGTAATGGAAACCAGGACTTGCAGGCAACATTTGTATTCCATGGATCCATTGCGGATCGATACCAAAATAAGTTCCATATACATAACCACCAGGCCAAAGTATCCCTACTACGTCATGAGCGCTATTGTAAGCATCCGGCCACACATCGTTATTTACATTGAACCAATATTCCATGGTTGCTTTAGACTCATACATATAACCAAATGCGCCGGCATCGCGCATTCCGTCGTTGCCCAATTGAGCGCCAAGGAAGAACAATGCATGCCAGGATTGCATCGCCTCTGAAGTAGATTCCTGGTTATTTCCTGTCGGAGAAGACACTCCTCCCGCATAAGAATGTCCCATCCATGGATCAAAAGTCCTCATGAAAGGGAAGTTATTATCCGACCTGTCCCAATTTGCATACTGTTTGGCGATCATGGTGAGTATACCTGAATATTGGTTTACAAAATTAGGGTCAGCCATTCCTGCCAAAGCTGCTGCCTGGATAAAATATCCATAATGAAAATGGTTGTCTGTAAATACTCCGGAATAATAGCTTTCATTAAACCCAATCAAAGCTTTCCATTTAGGATACCATGCAAAATACCTTTCGGTTTCTCCAGGCGTATAAGTAAACCAGTTTGAAAGGCTATTTTTTAGAATATTTAATAACGTGGGATATTGCGGATGATTTGTTTCCTTTGCCATCAGCATATATTTTGCGAGCCTTACAAGATCCTTGCCTCCCCAATAAGTATCCGCAGCGCCATAAGGAGTTGTCTTTTGTATTTCTGTGGTATAGTTATTAATTAGGGTGGTCATTTTAGCTGCATCATAAGGCGCAGCATCCGATGATACGGTCACCGGCGCCTTATAATGGGGAAGAATTCCATTGAACTTATAGGTAAATGTAAAGTTATTTCCTGTGGCCATTTTCAATAACCCTCTGGATTGCTCGAAGTTTATACCGTTATATGCTACATTCGACGAGGTTGCAGTTCTGTACTGATGAGGTAAAAAGCCTTGCATAACATTCGTTTGTGAAGCACCTTTTAAATTAGTTGTAGTAAGGTTCCAGGTAGTGCTCATTGTTCCTGCGCCCGTATTATAATTATAATTTACAGTAGTATTGGTAGGCTTTACATAAGCATATTGATGTACAGTAGCCGCAGCCGCCGCATTTGGCAAAGCAGAAAAAACAATATAATTCTGGCCGGAAGGAAAATTCACTGTGAGAAGATTGTTGGTCGTACCTCCGCGGGTAACAGTGGATCCAGGAGGAAGATGTACACCGTAGAAAGTATCCCAATAATTGATTACAAAATATTCACCGGTAAAAGGGAAGGAAATGGGTGCGCCACTGGAATTAAGATAGGTCGCACCATGGTAACATTCTATCTGAGGAGTAAAACCAACTGCATTTGTCCAGACAAAGGGCATTCCGTGAGCTGCTGTAAAGTTTAGATATTTATTGTTTACATCCTGGTAAAGCCTGGCATCTACTGACCAATCGGACCAGTTGGTCACAATAGAACGTGAAGCCACAAAACCTGATCCTTTCAAAACCACAGGATAGTCAACCGAAAGGTTTGTTCCTTCCGCATTCCATTTATAAGGATTAAAAATATTTAATCCATCGGTAAAAGGATCTATCACTAAAGGCATGGCCCATAACTGTCCTCCAATCTGATCACCTTCATCATAAATGAGGTTTGTCCACCAGTCGTTTGTTGGGATAGGACGAGTTTCACCGGGACTTACATCAATCTCTGCATTCTGGGCAATTTCCGTAAATGTACCATCCATTTCATGTGTGGGAGGATAAGAAGCATAACTTCCGGAGCCCACAGCAATAGACGTTTGGGCAAACGAAGTGCTTGCCAACAAAGTAAGGAGTATTAGAAAACTGAAAAAGAAAAAAAGAAAGGTAAAAGATAATTTTTCGTACCTGGATTTTCCCACATGGAGGCCAGGGACTTTTTGATAAAAATAATTCATAAGGGTAAATATTTAGGGTTAAAAATAAAACTGAAACCTCCATATTTACAGCCTGATACGCAAATTAAAAGCTACGGTCTCTCTACGGTTTTACCCCCATATCGATACCACACTTTTTAAAAACATCAGTTAAAAATTATTAAAATTGAAATATCATTAAGGTTTCGTAGATTCTCTTAAAAAATCTTTATAATAGCTTCTTTTTATCCGGAAAGACAATCTGAATAGAAAAAAATACTTGATTAATAAAAACAATACCAAAATGGATTTTGAAGTAAGGGGAAACATTATAAATATTTCTGAAAAAAGAATTTTCAAAGGGAAAGTGTTGGTAAGCAATGGCAAAATCTCAGAAATAACAGAGGAGGACTGTATTGAAACACAATTTATTCTCCCAGGATTTATTGATGCCCATGTTCATATTGAAAGTTCCATGCTTGTTCCTTCTGAATTTGCAAAACTTGCGGTAGTCCATGGTACTGTAGCTACCGTTTCTGATCCTCATGAAATTGCCAACGTCCTGGGACTGAAAGGGGTGAATTTTATGATAGAGAATGGGAAAACCGTTCCTTTTAAATTTTATTTCGGCGCTCCTTCCTGTGTACCTGCTACCACTTTTGAAACAGCAGGCGCTATTGTTTCCCCCCAGGAAATTGAAAGACTTTTTCAAAACCCTGAAATAAAATACCTGGCGGAAATGATGAATTGGCCCGGAGTACTCTTTGACGATAAAGAGGTTTATGAGAAATTAAATCTGGCTAAGAAATACAATAAACTCATTGACGGACATGCGCCAGGATTAATGGGGGAACAAATCAAAAAATACGCTTCAGCGGGCATTACCACTGATCATGAATCCTTTTCGAGAGAAGAGGCTTTGGATAAACTTGCCTGTGGAATGAAAATATTAATCAGAGAAGGAAGTGCAGCAAAGAATTTTGAGGCGTTGATCGATCTGCTTAATGACTATGAGGATGAAATTATGTTTTGTTCAGATGACAAACATCCTGACAATCTAGTTGAAGGTCACATCAATGAACTGGTAAAAAGGGCGATTAAAAAAGGAATAGATAAGTTTAAAGTCCTGAAAGCAGCCGGTGTTAATCCTGTTAAACATTATAGTTTAGAGGTAGGATTATTAAAAAAGGGAGATCCAGGGGATTTTATAGTGGTTGACAACCTGAATGATTTTACCATCCTTCAAACCTATATAAATGGACAAAAAGTATCCGAAAACCGGAAAAGCTTGATCTCCACAAATAAGGTTACACCGGTCAATAACTTCAATACAAGTTACAAATCGGCTGAAGAATTTAAATACCCTGCCCTCTCTCCCACAGTTACTGTTAAAGTAATTGAGGCTTTGGACGGGCAATTAATAACCCTGTCAAAAGATATTGAATTGACTTCAGTGGAAGGATTTTTAAACCCTTCTGTAGAAAAGGATATTTTAAAGATTACTGTAGTAAACCGATATAAAAATGCCAAACCTGCTGTTGCATTTATAAAAGGCTTCGGGTTAAAGGAAGGTGCCCTGGCCTCGTCCATTGCACATGATTCTCACAATATTGTTGCGGTAGGTGTAGATGATGAAACGCTAACTCAAGCAGTTAACGAAGTAATAAAAAACAATGGTGGAATTTCGGCTGTACACCAAAATAAAATTTATGCCTTACCCTTGCCGGTTGCAGGACTAATGTCTGATGAAGAAGGCTATCTAGTAGCAGCAAAGTACACTGAAATGGATAAAATCTCAAAAGCGATGGGCAGCACACTTACCTCTCCTTTTATGACTTTATCTTTTATGGCTCTGTTGGTAATCCCCTCATTAAAACTAAGTGATATGGGATTGTTCGACGGTGAAAAGTTTGAATTTGTGAAGTAACTGCTGAGCAATCAGCTTTTAGTGAAGGGGAATTGAGAGATTTGTTCGCGGAAGTTATTTTTCAATTTCTAATATTTCATCTATTTGCTTCTTGTTTTGAGGAAGATAGTTCGAAGCAACATCCCAAATTATTTCATAATCAATCCCGAAATATTCATGCGACACCTTATTTCTTAGATAATACATCTCTTGCCATGGAACAAGCGGGTATTTCTCTTTAATCGCTATTGGTAGATTTTTCGAAGCCTCTCCAATTATCTCGAAATTCCTTATAACAGCGTCAATGGTTTTATAATCATGTTTAAACTTTAAAAAATCATATCCTTTGATATAATCTGCGATTCTATCCATAGCGAGTTGGATATCTTCAAGATACATTTTATAGGTACGAATTTTCTTTTCCAACTTAGACGTAATTTACTTGATTCAGAATCCTTTCCTTTATTTGTTCTTTTAATCCATTTTTAGTTACTAAATCAATTTTCCTCTCAAATACTTTTTCAAGAAAAATTTCCATAGAAAAAAACTTCCAGCCAATTGGTTTTTCCAATTCCACTAAAATATCAATATCACTTTCTTCTGTAAATGATTCGTCGGAAAATGAGCCGAATAAACCTATTTCCTTTACAGCAAACTCTTTGCTTAAGGTTGGTTTTAATTCTTTTAGCTTATTTAATATGTTAACTTTTGTAAGCATAAGACCAAATATAATAAAATAAAAAACGGTCTTTGTAATAGAGAAAATGTTAAATATTAAGTTTAAATGTTAAATGTAAAGTGCAATAACATCGGTTATTCGTCATTCATCATTCTCAAATCGTCATTTTTACGTTTGGGTACCGGATCATACCCCTTCCCTCCCCAGGGGTGACATCTTGATATTCTTTTCACGCCCAGCCAGGTTCCTTTAAAAAAGCCGTATTCTTTCATTGCATCAATGGTATACTGTGAGCAGGACGGTGTGTACCTGCAACTGGCAGGAAAATAAGGGGAAATTCCTACCTGATATATTCTGACCAAAAAGATTCCGGCCTTCACTCCTAGTTTTCTCATAAAACGCATGGGATAGGTTATAAAGTTATTAAAAACAGACCCCTTAACAACAACTATTTAACTACAATAAAAAATTCACTGGTATCCCATTTAAGTAACAAAAAATTTACACCATCAACAATTAGATATAATTAAATATATTTTTAAATTCACCTAAATTATATTTTAGCTTTATCATAAATATTAATTAGACTTTTTTAACTTTGAGCTTATGAATTGTTTTTCAACACTTAATAAACTCATTTTCACTGTTACCATACTTTTTGGTGTAGCTGATTTCACCTATGCTCAGACAGGAAGCGTAAAAGGAAAAGTATTTTCTAAAGGAAAGGCCATTGAATTTGCTACAGTGGGTATTCCTGAAAAAAAACTTGGAACAAACACAGATGCGGGTGGTAATTTCATTTTAAAAAACATACCAGAAGGAAAATATAAAATAAGAATTTCTTATATAGGATTTGTTTCCTATACCCAAACAATAAATATAAAAGCAGGAAATACACTGTCATTAAACATTAGCCTACAAGAAAATGAAAGCCGGCTAAATGAAGTGGTAATTACGGGGACAATGAAAGAAAGCTTTAAATCCCAGTCGCCGGTGCCTGTTGAGGTAATTACAGCAAAATATTTTTTAAAGAATCCATCACCGAGCATTTTTGAATCGATGGCTATGGTCAATGGAGTGCAGCCTCAGCTAAACTGCAATGTCTGCAATACGGGAGATATTCATATAAATGGAATGGAAGGGCCCTACACCATGATTACAATTGACGGTATGCCTATTGTCAGCTCGCTTTCTACTGTTTATGGGTTGAGTGGAATTCCTAACAGTATGGTACAGCGAGTAGAAGTGGTAAAAGGCCCTGCCTCAACACTTTATGGGTCAGAAGCTGTAGGAGGACTAATCAATATTATCACTAAAAACCCTCAGATCTCCCCCCGGTTGGCGGTGGATATTTTCAGCACTTCAAATTTTGAAGTAAACAATGATGTAGCATTTAAGGTCAATCTGGGAAAAGCCACTACTATGGTTGGGATCAATTATTTCAACTTCAAAAATAAAATGGATAAGAACGAGGATAACTTTACGGATGTCACACTTCAGGATAGGATCTCCATTTTTAATAAATGGAAAATAAAACGAAAAGAAAGCAGAGAAGCCTCACTGGCAGCAAGGTACGTATATGAAGACAGGTGGGGCGGGGAAATGCAATGGTCTTCAAAATTCAGGGGAAGTGATCGTATTTATGGTGAATCTATTTACACTTCCCGTTATGAACTAATAGGTAAATATGACCTACCCGTGAAGGAAAAAATAGGTATTAATTTCTCCATTACCAACCACCATCAAAATTCAGTTTATGGAACAACAAAGTTTGTGGGAAAGCAGAATATTGCATTTGTTCAGTTTTTGTGGGACAAACAACTGGGCAAAAATAATTTCCTGGTTGGTTTACCCTTCAGGTACACCTTCTACGACGACAATACGGTGGGGACTCAATCTATCAGTGAAAATAAACGCAAGAACGAACCCCAGCATACTTTCTTGCCCGGAGTGTTTGTCCAGGATGAAATAAAGTTTTCAGACCAGATTACTACCTTAATAGGTAGTCGCTTTGATTATAACTCGACCCATGGCGGCATTTTTTCACCCCGATTAAGTATCAAATATTCTATTGACGACAGTCATGTATTTAGACTGGGCGGTGGAAATGGTTACCGGGTAGTAAATCTTTTCACGGAAGATCATGCTGCCTTAACAGGATCGCGTGAAGTAATTATTGAAGAAGCGTTAAAACCTGAACAATCTTATAATATCAACTTGAATTACAATGGTTTTATCAATCACTCTTTAGGGATTACCGGATTGGATATTAGTCTTTTTTATACCTACTTCACCAACAAAATTATAGGTGATTTCACAACCGATCCAAACAAAATCATTTACACTAATTTAAATGGGTATGCCATATCAAAAGGAATAAGCGTGAATGGCGATTTTCAATTTATGTTTCCCTTGAAAATTATAATGGGCGCTACGTTGATGGACGTATACAGTATAGAAAAAAACAATGGAAAAAATATAAAAACACCTCAAATACACGCTCCAAATGTTTCAGGCAATTTCTCCATGAGCTATTCTATACACAAACTGGGACTAACCATTGATTATACGGGAAAGTTAACAGGTCCAATGCATTTGCCCTCGTTGACTGAACCTGTTAAGGAAGATACTGAGGAAATTGCTTTCAGGCAGCTTCCGAAAAAGTCTCCTTGGTATACCTTGCAAAATATCCAGGTGACAAAGAAATTCCGGGAAAATTGGGAGTTGTATGGAGGAGTAAAAAACATCTTTGGCTTCGTACCTGACCATCCGATAATAAACCCTTCGGAGCCCTTTAGCGACTCCTTTGACACCACGTATAATTACGCTCCTGTCTTGGGTACAAGAGCATTTTTAGGAATAAGGTATACTTTGAAATAATAAGAGTAGATTCATTAACCAAATATTATTTATACTTGCAAAAAGGCATAAAATGTATGCTTTTAAAGTTAAAAGAAATCTTCCATGAAAATCACCTATATAGTTTTAACCCTGATGTTTCTTTTATTTGCTGCTTTTCAATTTAATGATCCTGACCGTGAAATTTGGGCGCCTCTTTATGGATATGCTGCAGCCATGTCTTTTTTTATGTTCTTGGGAAGAATGACCAATATTACCTGGCCCTTAATTGGCCTCATCGCATTTTCAATTACTGCAATTGTAGATTGGCCCGCCACATTTGAAGGTATGGAAAATGCCATGACGATGATGAGGCCTGAAATAGAAAAAGCACGGGAAACTTCGGGTATGCTTATTTCTGCCGCTGTAATGTTATTCTATATTATTATGATTTTTAAAAACAAGAAAAGCTAATCCAGCTTACAACCAGTGTTTTCTCTTAAACCATAAATAAATGACGATCGTGAGGATTGTCATAAATACCAAAACCCCATAGTAGCCATATTTATAAGTTAGTTCTGGCATAAATTGAAAGTTCATTCCGTAAATGCCGACAATAAAAGTGAGCGGCATAAAAAAGACAGAGAAAACAGTCAACACCCTTACCACCTCGTTGGTTTTTTGAGAGGAAAGTGAAATGTAAATATTGAGAAGGTTACTCACGTTTTCTATGGTTTGTTCGCTAGAGGTCTTTATCCGGATTGCAGAGTCTCTTAAGTCCTGAAGTATGGGATTGGGCATATGATTTTGAAGGCTGTCCAGAAAAGTTTTCGAAAGATTAAGGATCCTGTTTATTGCCGCGGCCTTTCTTTTAATAAGGTAAAGGTTTTTCAACAGCGACGGTATTTTTTCCTTCAGAAATATTTTTGATTCGTAAAAATCCAGGTCCTGAACAAGCTTATTGGCCAGACCGTCATACGAAAAAAATGATGCAGATATAATCCTGTGAAGTACATCAAAATGTGAATAAGGAACAGCCCACTGGTTTAACTTAAGCCTGACTTCTTCAAGAAATGCAGAAGATGCCCGATGAATGGTAATAATAAAATCCTTCCCGATAAATATGGCTATTTTGTTGGTAATCTCCTGTATAGTATCCGAATTGGACGGCGCTTTCTGGTCAAACACCCTGATAATAATGAAATGCACTTCATTTACCATCTCATATTTTGGCAAGTGCTCTGGCTGAAGTGAATCTTTAACCAACGTATAATGCAGATTATACTGTAATGCAATTTCATTTAAATCTTCTTTTTTAGGATTACTAATATCAATCCAGTCAAACCCGTCTTTTTCTTTTTCTTTCAGTTTTATGTTCATGGCATGCTAAAAAGTATAAATCAAAACATTTAGAATACTGTCATTCAATTAAAAATAAAAAACTATTCTAATGCTTATAAAATACAATAGAATATACGTCATTATTTCCCTTATCATAATTTTTTAGTTTTTTTCTTCTTATTCAATTATATCAAAAGTAGATGCTATAATAAGAAAGTTTTTTTTCTTAAAATGCAGGCAACTCTCACATAAAGCTTATTTTGTAACAACGATGATTACTGCATACTACAAAAAAGATGGGAAAATTTTAAAAACCGGAGGGCAAAGTGCTTTTGATAATATACCATTGGAAGCCCTTATTTGGATTGACCTGAATGAGCCAAGTGAGGAAGAAAAGGATTATGTAGAAGAGTTTACCGATGTGAGTCTTCAAACCAGGCAACAGGTAGAGGAAATTGAGATCAGTTCTAAATACATAGAATTTGAAGATATTATCATTGTAAACTCACATTTTTTAACGGAAAAAGATGGCGTTTACCTGAATGAACCTGTTTCATTTATTTTAAAAAACAAATTACTTATATCCTACAGAAGCGCTAACCTTCGCCCATTTGCTGACACGGTCAGAAGATTTAAAGCTAATTATCAGGCATTCCAGGAAGGACATCACTTTTTAATTTCCTTATTTGAAAGCAGGATTGACTTTGATGCAGATCTTCTGGAAAGTATATCAAAAGACATCACGGATATAGGGCGCTCGTTAAGTGTGGAAAATTCGCTGGATAAAAAACTACTTCTTAAGATCAACTCCTATCAGGAAATCACGATGATTATCAGAGAAAATATTATTGATAAACAACGAGTGATCTCCTCCTTATTAAAAAGTGAATTATTCCCCAGCTACTATCAAAGTAAATTAAGAATAATCATAAAAGACATTGGCTCCCTTCTTGACCACTCAGCTTTTGGTTTTGAAAGGCTGGAATATTTACAGAATACTTTTTTGGGATTGATAGATATCGAGCAAAATAAGATCATTAAAATCTTTACGCTGGTTTCTGTAATATTTATGCCCCCTACCCTTATTGCCAGTATTTATGGAATGAACTTTACTGTGTTACCGGAATTTGGTTGGAAACTCGGATATCCTTTTGCAATACTTCTGATGTTTCTATCCTCTGCGGTAACTCTATTCTTATTTAAAAGAAAGAAATGGCTATAAGTATTAAACTAGCTAATGCTTACTTGCTCGCATTTCCTGCACTGACGGAGATTAAAAAAATGAGAAACAACAAGGCCGGCAGAACCTGCTAACGAAATAATCTTTCCAAAAGCAAAATAATCTTCAATCACTACTCCTGAAATAAAAACAAAAACAAAAAACCAAAGCGCGGTTTTAATTAATGGGGATGAAGAATTTCGGGAAGAAAAGAATACGGCACCCAAAGAAACCACAATGAAAACTATATGAACAGTATGAGAGAAATGAGAATCAGGCTGATCAATATTGACAATTAATGCAACAGCTACCGGCAATAAAGTACAGTGCACAATACATAACAAAGCGCTAAAAATGCCAAACTTGTCGTATCTGCTCTTTATTTTTTCTGTAGCCATGTTGCAAAAATAAAACATTTTTATAAACATGCAACTCCGTTGCACGTTATTTTAAATAAAATCACTTCTTTTATTTCCCTCTCCGCTGAAGGCTTTCAATAAAGTTGCAATATTATTGCATTTTTATTTGCATCAATGCTGCATTTAAATATATCTTTGAGCATATTTTTATCAAATGCCATTAAGCAAAACAGCAATTCTAATATTGTTTTTCGTGTTAAATTGGGTTGCCGCTCTTGCTGCCTCTGACCCCTGCATCAGAACAATCAGTGGAAACGTGCGTGACTCCCTTTCCAAAGACTTTGTCCCTTATGTTATTATTACAGTCGATGGAAATAATAAAGGCACCTATTCAGATGAAAAAGGGCATTTTCACTTAGACAGCCTTTGTCCCGGAACTTATACGATTATCTTTAAGTCGCTTGGCTACAAAACGATTTCGACCACCATCAATACCGAAAAAACTGCAAAGTTGACCGTCTATTTAAGCCAGCAGAATATAGAGCTAAAAGAGGTAAACATTGAAGCTTACAAAAGCAGAAGTGAAATTTTGCAAACACAAGCTTCATTACATGGAAAGGAATTAAATCAAACACGAGGCTTGAGCCTGGCAGAATCTTTGGCTGGAATCACCGGGGTAAGTATGATTAGGACAGGGCCTTCCATTTCCAAGCCTGTAATCCATGGAATGTATAGCAACAGGGTCTTAATCATTAACAACGGAGTAAGACAGGAGGGACAGCAATGGGGCTCTGAACATGCTCCTGAAATTGATCCTTTTATTGCCTCTGAATTGACGGTAATCAAAGGCGCGGCAAGTATCCGGTATGGATCTGATGCCATGGGGGGAGTAATTTTAGTAGCGCCAAAACCTTTAAAAAAACAACATGGTTATTCAGCCGAATTGAATCTTGTAGGATTAACCAACAACCGGCAAGGCGTTGTCTCGGGGATTTTTGACGGCAATCTAAGACAAGTGGAAGGGTTGGCATTCCGGCTACAGGGAACTTACAAAAAAGCGGGAAGCTCTTTCGCTCCAGGCTATAATCTAGGGAATACCGGATTTCAGGAAATAAATTTTTCTTCAGCGGTTAGGTTCAATAGGGCAAATTATGAAGTAGGTGCTTTCTATAGTCGGTTTAACACCACGCTTGGCATCCTCAGAAAATCACATATCGGAAATAAAACAGACCTTTTAAATCAATTTGAAAGTAACCGGAATGACACCTCTGAATTTTCTTACAAAATCGAAAGACCTAGACAAGACATTAGCCACGATCTCTTAAAAGTATATGGAAACCTTTACGGTGATTATGGAAAGCTTAACCTGACTTATGCTTTTCAACATAATTACCGGGCCGAATACGACGCGCACCGACCTTACAAAAACCAGTTGGGGGAAAAGCCTAACCTGGAATTTAATTTATATACGAATACTCTTGATTTTCAATGGGAACATTCAATAAGTGAAAGACTTAAAGGATCTGCCGGGATAATGGGAATGATACAGGCAAATGTGTATACCGGAAGAAAATTGATTCCTAATTTCACAAATTACACTGGAGGCATCTACCTCATTGAAAAATACACAAAAGATAAATTTCAACTGGAAGGTGGAGTCCGGTATGATTATAAATTCTTAAAAAGCTATGAAAACCTCGGTGATTCTATCTCCAGCAACAACTTCAATTGGTCTAAAACCTCTGGTTCTATTGGCGCTTCACTCGATTTGTCAGACGATTTAAAACTTCAGGCGACGTTAGGTACCGCATGGCGCGCTCCAAGCATCAATGAACTTTTCATCGACGGGGTTCATCATGGAGCCGCTTCCTATGAAAAGGGCGACAGGACCTTAAAGGAGGAGATGGAGTACAGTTTTACTTCTCACTTACACTATTATGGAGAAAGGATTCATGGAGAAATTGGTTTTTATTATAACTTGATCGATCATTACATTTATTTAAAGCCGGACACGTCTGTAATCTTAACAATTTTAGGCGCCTATCCTTCTTTTCATTATACCCAGGTTAATGCCACCTATTTTGGCTTAGATTCAGATTTGACAATTGGCATAACCAACAAATTAAATCTTGATTCTAAAATAACTCTGGTAAGGGCAGAAAACAGGGAAACCAATCAGTTTCTAGAATATATTCCTGCAGACAAATTTATTCACTCCCTAACTTATAGTTTACCCGATTTTTCTATTCTTGAGGATGTTGAACTTTCGTTAACAAATATTTCAGTTTTGCGATCGAAAGCGCCAAAAGATACAGATCATTTGCCTCCACCGCCCGGTTACTCTGTATTCAATGCCGACCTTTCATTTTCAATTCCCGTAAATGGCACACCTGTTTCACTTGGAATTGGATTCAACAATATTTTGAATACAAAGTATAGAGACTACCTGAACAGATTCAGGTATTTTTCTGATGAAACGGGAAGAAATTTTATAATAAGGGCTAAAATACCTATAGAAATAAGTAATTAACTAAACCAAAACCAACACAACCAATGATGAATTACAACTTGATTTTAATTTTGTTATCAGCTGCCCTGGTCTTTTCTTCATGTAAAGAAGATGAGCCTGCGCCGCACAATGAGGAAGAATTGATTACAAATGTAGAATTGCATTTTGCAGAAGCAAACAATGAAGCCAATAGTTTTACCGTCACTTATAAAGATACAGATGGAGCAGGAGGACAGGATCCTGTGCAAAGCGCTCCAATCGTTTTGGAAAAGAGCAAAAGTTATCTTTTATCTATAAAGGTAAAAGACGAATCCAATGCTTCTAATGTACTCGATCTAACAAATGAAGTAGCGGAAGAAAGTATCAACCATCAGTTTTTCTTTACATTTTCCCCGTCTCAGCTTGCAACGCATACTTATTCTGATGAAGACGGAAATGCCAAGCCAATAGGGCTGGAAAATGTAATTTCTGCCGGAAGCACATCCATTTCCGGAACCATGACAATTACTTTGAAACATCAACCTGACAAAAATGCTTCAGGAGTTTCTTCCGGGGACATTTCAAATGCCGGCGGAGAAACCGACATTGAGGCTCGGTTTTCAATATCTGTTAATTAATTGAACGGGCTTGGGAAGGACATAATGCTATGCCTCAAACTCCTTACCTTATGAAACCCTTCTAACAATAAAAGAGTATCCTTTTATAAGGTAAATGTAAAATTTAAAATAGAAGATCATGGAAAACAAAAATAAAAACCCGGACAAAGATTTGAAGAACGAAAACGAAAATAATAACTTAACAAGCCAGGAAGCGCTTAACAAGGTTAACACAAATCCTATTCAGGCAGATGATGTGGATGGGATAGTAACCGAGAGAACCACCGGGTCAAATCCTGTAGACAGAGCAGGAATAAGTGACTTGGATCGTGGAATGGCCAGAGGGTCGCGAAGAAACTCTTAATTAAATAACTTCAATAAAAAAAAGTCTTAAAAGCTAATTTTAAGACTTTTTTTATGACACGATAATTGGTAATTTAATGATTTTATGAACATAGCATGAGTCTCTTGCCAAATAAGCGATACTTCATAGCCAATATCTAACACCCATTTACAAAACTTTTATGACCACGAAAAATATAGCGACAATTATGACTTGCGGAATACTTATGTTTGGAGCTTATGACACTATAAGCCAGGAGCGCGACCGAACAAAAATTGAGGAAAAATACAAGTGGAATCTATCCGATCTTTACCCTTCTGAAGAAGCCTGGAAGACAGCAAAGAAAGAACTCGAAAATAAAATTCCGGAAATCCAAAAATATAACGGAACCCTAAGTGAGTCCTCACAACAATTGGAAGCTTGTTTAACTCTTGGCAGTAATTTGCAAAAAGAACTGGGCAGACTTTACAGCTATGCCGGTATGTACTCAGACCAGGACACACGGGTATCGAAATATCTGGCTATGAAATCTGAGATGGATCAGATGGAGACCGATTTCAGATCGGCAGTTTCATTTATCGAGCCTGAAATCTTGAAAATGGACAAATCACAAATCGATAAATACCTGGCGGAAAATAAGAATTTACAAGTTTATAAAAAGTATTTGTATGACATTTTGAGAAGAAAAGAACATACAGGTACTGAAGCTGAAGAAAAAATTATTGCGGCTGCAGGATTGATGGCTTCAAATGCACAAAACATTTATTCCATTTTTTCGAATGCTGATTTTCCTAGTCCTGAAGTGGTTTTGTCTACCGGTCAAAAAGTAAAATTAGATAAAGCTGCCTTTAGTCTTCACAGAGCTTCTCCCGTTCAGGAAGATAGGGCAAAAGTTTTTTCTGCATTCTTTGGAAAAATTGGAGAATTTGAAAGGACTTTCGGGACACAGTTATATGGGGAAATAAAAAAGAATATGTTTTACACCAGGGTCAGGAATTATAATTCCTCCCTTGAAAGTGCGCTTGATGTAAATAAAATCCCCACAGAAGTATACCATAGCCTGGTAGAAAATGTAAACAAAAACCTGGCAACATTTCATCGTTACCTGAATTTGAGAAAACGAATTCTTGGCGTAAAAGAACTTCATTACTACGACTTATATGCACCGCTATTAAAAGATGTGGACTTAAAATATTCGGTAGAAGAGGCGGAAAAGAATATTCTTGCTTCCTTACGTCCGATGGGAAAAGAATATACAGAAGTTGTAGCGAAAGCTTTCAGAGAAAGGTGGATAGACATGTATCCCAACGAAGGTAAACGATCAGGCGCATATTCAAACGGTTCAGCTTATGACGTTCATCCTTATATTCTTATGAATTATAACGGCAAATACGATGACATGAGCACGCTTACTCATGAACTGGGACATACCATGCACAGCTATTTTTCTAATAAAACACAACCTTTTCCCCTGGCCGATTATCCAATATTTGTAGCTGAAGTTGCCTCCACTTTTAATGAAGCCTTACTGATTGACTATATGTTAAAAAATATAAAGGACGATGAAACCAGGCTTTCTTTATTGGGCAATTTTCTGGAAGGAATTAAAGGCACCGTTTTCAGGCAAACTCAATTTGCTGAATTTGAGTTAAAGGTCCACGAACTGGCAGAAAAGGGTGAAGCCTTAACCGGGGAAAAATTCAGTGAGATCTATCAGGACATTACCAGAAAATATTATGGGCATGAAAAAGGAGTTTGCATAGTAGACGACGAAATAAAAGTAGAATGGGCGTACATTCCTCACTTCTATTACAATTTTTATGTTTTCCAATATGCTACTTCGTTTACTGCTTCCGCAGCATTATCAGAAAAGGCTTTGCAGGGAGATAAAGAAACCATAAAGAAATTCATGAAATTCATATCCTCGGGAAGTTCAGAATACCCGGTAGAACTACTCAAAGAAGCCGGCGTAGATATGACCACCTCTCAACCCTTTGATCTTACCATGCAGAAGATGAACAGGGTAATGGACGAAATGGAGGAGATATTGAAGAGGATGGGGAGATAATTTAATGTGTGAATGTGCTGATGTGATAATTGTCCGCATCATGGATTAACCTATATTATGGAGTTTTACAGAATAGATAAAGATGATTTAAAGTTCAGGCAATCCTTTAAATCCGTAATACAGATTGAACATAGCTGGAACAAGCCTAGATCACCAGGACAAGTAATTTATTTATTCACTTTTAAAAAAATCCAATAAAGGTTTTTTGCGAAAAACATTTTTATAAATCCTATCTTATACTCCTTAATTGGCAATTGTGATCATTCCAACAATTAACACATCAGCACATCACCTCATTAAACAATAATTAAAATCACCTCTTCCTTTCCCCTTTAAACTTATAACTATCTGGAAAAGGATAAACATTGTTGGCTCTTTCAATATCAGCCATTCTCTGGCTTGAATCTACCTCTATGAATAAAATATCATTTAATTTCTTTGGTATTTTGAAAGTATACAACGGGTAAGCCCATGGCCAACCTTCCAGTACAACCCTCTCAACACCCACATTCTTCTTCTCTTTTTCACCCCTCATTAATTGCAGCGGAATGTAGTAAACTTCCTGAGTTCCATCTTTGTAATAAACATTTACATCAAGCGGCATTGGCATTTCTCCAATTTTTTCCAAGGTAATCTCTGTAGAAGATGGATCGCTCGCTACGGTTTTTATTCCGTAGTCTATTGTATTGGTAGTTTCTATCCATTGTTCCAGATACCAATCCAGTTCAATTCCGGAAACTTTTTCCATAACCCTCTTAAAATCGGTTGGAGTAGGGTGTTTAAATTTCCATTCATTAAAATACCTTATCATGCCTTCCCAGAATTTATCCTCCCCTATTATATACCTTAGTTGATGCAAAAAGACTGCGCCTTTAGAATAGCTGGAAGTACTGTAAGCCGCGTTTAGATGATAAAAATCAGAATGAGTGGTAAGTGGTTCCTGTAGGTTTGCTTTTACCAAAGCAAAATAACTGGCATAAGACCTTTCCTGAGGGTTTCGCTTTTTTACATAAATCGAATCAAGAATATAATGTTGGGCAAAAGTGGTAAATCCTTCATCCATCCAGGGATACTTCGATTCGTTTGTAGCTAAAACTCCCTGAAACCAACTATGAATGGCTTCGTGAACGGTTACACTGACCAAACCTCCAAAGCTTCCATGACTTGTAATAAGTGTGGCCATTGGATATTCCATACCTCCGTCTCCTCCCTGAATCACTGAATATTGTTCATAGGGGTATTTCCCGAATTTAGCATTCATTATCTGGAAGCATTTTACAGCGAGTGGCTGCATTTTTTCCCAATACTCAGCCAATGTATCCGTTTGATAAAAAAAATGCAACAGAGGCCCGCTGGGCACTTGTAAAACATCATGCTGATAATCAGGATCGGCTGCCCAGGCAAAATCATGAACCATAGGAGCTTTAAAATGCCATTTAAGCTTTGACGACTTATTCCTTTTAACAGGTTTGGTTTTATCTTCATAGCCATGTCCAATCTCCTGAGGATTTTGCAGATAACCGGTACCACCTATGGTATAAGAAGAATCTATGCTTATCCTGACGTCAAAATCTCCCCAGACGCCATGAAACTCTCTTGCGATATAAGGATTGGAGTGCCAGCCGTCCTGATCATATTCGGCAAGTTTTGGATACCATTGTGTCATGGAATAAGCTATTCCTTCTTTATTGTTTCTTCCGGTTCTTCTTATTTGTACAGGAATCTGGGCTTCAAACTTCATTTCAAATGTAGTTTTCCCCCCTGGCAACAAAGGTTTATTCAGGGTTACTTCCAAAATAGTCTCCTGAACTTCATTTTTTACTGATTTGCCATCTTGTTTGAGTTCAATAATTTTCTGATACCCTACCTCATCTGCTTCAAGATTTTGTATTCTATCCATTACCCTTGGATCCGGATCTTTAATTGTCCTTGATCGAATATCCATCATACTTCCGGGTTGAAAAGCATTGTAATAGAGGTGGTAAAAAACTTTAGACAACGTATCCGGAGAGTTATTCCAATATATCAGCTTTTGTTTCCCTGAGAACTGATGGGACTTAACATCAAAGTCAATGTCCATTTCATAATGTACTTTCTGCTGCCAGTAAGCAGTTTGTCCAAATATCTGAAAAGAAAGAATGGTCAAAAAAAATATAAAAGTGATCCTTGTTATTTTCTCAAAACTCATTGGATTATTTTTTGAATTGAAACGGAAATAATGAAAAGTTGATATGGAAATATAGAAAATTGAAGTTATTAAATAAAAAATCCTCCCTTATAAATAAAGGAGGATCCAAATTATTTTAAGAATCTATTATTTTACGTAGAGTACAGATTTAACTGCATCTATTGTCTTCTTTACATTAGGTAGAATTACTTCGATAAGCGTAGGCGCATAGGGAAGCGGCAAATCGAAACTGTTAATTCTGTGAACAGGCGCATCCAGATAATCAAAGGCATGCTTTTGAACATGATAGGTAATCTCAGAAGAAATGGCTGCAAGCGGCCAGGCTTCTTCTATTATTACTAACCTATTCGTCTTTTTTACCGAATTGACTATTGTGACATAATCGATCGGTCTTACAGTCATCAAATCAATCACCTCAGCAGAAATACCATCTTTCTCCAATTCGACCGCTGCCTGTAAAGCAACTTTCATCATCTTTCCAAAGGAAACCAAAGTAACATCATTTCCTTCTCTTTTTACGTCCGCCTTTCCTATTGGTATTAAATATTCTTCTTGCGGAACAGCCCCCTTATCACCGTACATTAATTCAGATTCCATAAAAATAACAGGGTCATTATCTCTTATTGAAGACTTTAATAATCCCTTTGCATCGTATGGATTGGAAGGAACAACAACCTTTAAACCGGGAGTGTTAGCGTACCAGCTCTCAAAGTTTTGTGAGTGTTGGGAGCTAAGCATACCTGCATTTCCTGTAGGTCCTCTGAAAACAGCAGGAACAGAAAACTGACCGCCGGACATGGACATCATTTTTGCTGCTCCATTTATAATTTGGTCTATGGCAACCAAAGAAAAGTTGAAGGTCATAAATTCAATTATTGGTCGAAGGCCATTCATAGCTGCGCCAATACCTATACCTGTAAATCCAAGCTCTGCGATTGGAGTATCGATAACTCTTTTAGGTCCAAATTCATCGAGCATTCCCTGGCTTACTTTGTAAGCTCCGTTATATTCAGCGACCTCCTCTCCTATTAAGAAGATTTTTTCATCCTTCCTCATCTCCTCGCTCATAGCTTCTCTCAAAGCTTCTCTGAATTGTATTTCTCTCATGTCGTTCTTTTATTATGCGCAAAAATAGAATGAGATTTTCAATTAACAAACCTCATTGTAGATATTAAAATAAAAAAGCCCCAATAAGGGGCCTTTTATTTTTAATATAGTTGATGAAGAGATTATTTTATTGCATCTCTCACTGCTTGATCGTCAATGTATTTTTTAAACACAAGATCGTTAACTGCTCTTTCTTTTAAAGCTGCATCCATACTGGTAGCCTTAGAAAGATTAGAAACCAATTGATCTTTTTTGTCAGTTCTTGCGGCAATAAGCGCCTTTCCGTAGTAAGCAACCGCTTCATTTTCATTCAATTCAATTGATTCGTTGAAGGCAGATTCAGCATTTGTATAGTCTTTCTTCAATAAGTAAGCTAAACCTTTGTTGAATGAGTTATCAGCAGATTGAACAGCGTTTGATAATGAAGCAATAGCGTCATCATATTTTCCTGATCTGATCTCTAAAGCACCTTTCACCCCATTTACGCCTTTTTCATTTTCACCTGCAGATCCTAATGATCTTGCTTTCTCTATATACTCAATACCTTTAGCATTTTCTCCTTTTAGGAAAGCAGCAATGGCTAAGTTGTTATAAGCATCAGATGTTTCTTGTTTAGTTACAGAAGTTTGAAGATGAGTGATTGCTTGGTCAGCTAGACTTGCTCTTTCAGCATCATCAGTTGATTTGATAGCTCTGTCTAAATATACAGCCCCCATATTGTTGTGTGCCTGCCAGCTATCGCTTTTTTGTACAGCAGCTTTGAAGATTCTTTCTTTTTCCTCCAAATCAGGAGTTAAAGACGCTGCATGAAGAATTTCGGCATCATCCAAAGTATCTGCGCTTATAGTTCCTTCTGCGACTTGTTTGCTAAGTACAGCAATTTCTTCGTCTGATTTCTTAGGTTTTGGAGTAAGAATTTCAGTTTTAGCTGTTCTTAAAACAGGATAAATATCTCTAAAGATTATTCTGTAGGAGGAAAGATCTTGTAATTGTTGTTCTTTTTGTTCGAAATCACCACCAGCGCTGTTTACGATATTTCTAATTTCGTCTTTTTGAGTGCTTGAAAGTGTTTTATTTTCATCAAGTAGCGCTAAGAACATTGTCCAGTCTTCAACAACAGGTTTCAATACGAAATCAATAGAATCAGCCATCTTATTGTAATCGTATTTCCTCATATTTTTTCTGTAGAAATCTTCAATTACTTTAGCTCTATCATTGGAAAGTCTGGTATTGATTGTCTCAGCTCCTTCGGGAGAGTGAGTTCCTGTAATAGATACTGATCTGGTTGTGTTCTTTTGAGCAATAAAGTTATCTAAGAATTTGCCTCTTGGGCCTCTTGCTTCAGAAGTTCTTAATTGAGAACGTCCTTGAAGGAAGTAGAATTCTACATTTGTGGCGATAAGTTGTTCAGCAGTATCATAACCTGTAGGGGCATAAGACACATAGAAAACATCTTTCACTAATCTTGGAGTAGTAATTACACCTTCAGCCACTGGCATTTCAGGCGTCTTTTTAGATTTTCCGCTTTCTTTTGCTGCAACACCTTCTACTACTAAATTACCCTTTTGCATTGGCTCCTCATATGCAAAGGAAAAAGTCTTAGAAATTCTTGGTTGCTCAGTTTTTGAATTAGGATAGTCTGTAGACTTGAATTGAACTTCTCCTAATGAAACGGATTGATCTCCATATTTATAAATCGGAGAGACGGAATAAATGGTATTTTTCTTCAACATTTTTACTGGAAGAGCAACAGCCATTTCGAATTTGACAGAGTCTCCATGTAATTCCAGTGGTGATGGTGTAACGGTTAATTGTTGGTCTTTCGACATTTTAACCATTTTACTGAGGGTACACCCTGTAAATGAAAGAACGGCCAAAAGTCCTATAAAGTAAGCTAGTTTTCTCATGTGAGTATCGGGTTTATTTTTTGGTTGATTAAGACGCGAAATTATCGGTTCATTATTATTATTCCAATTCATTTTTGTAATTTTTAAAAAATTTATTCCATTTCCTTAAACTAATATTGTATTATTTTTGTTACAAAACGTCATGATAGAAAAAATAAAAGCATTCATAGAGGACCAGGCATTCGGTGTTTGCACTGCTTTAGGTGAGAAAATGGGTATAGCCACCAGCAGTATCCGACTATTTTTTATTTATATTTCCTTTTTAACTTTAGGCTCTCCTATTGTAATTTATTTAGCTCTGGCTTTTTTAATGAATATGAGAAAACATTTAAGAAGAAACAATAGATCTGTCTGGGATTTTTAAAATAATACCCATATTTTCATTAAAGTTATTGATTTCCTTACATCCAAAAAATGAAGCTTACCTTTTTGATTACCATTATTTTAGGTTGTTTTCTTAAAATGAGGGTTTATTTTCATTAAGGGGCGGCAGTTCCTCAAATTTCTTTTTTTGTAAAATAAAATAATCAATAAATAAACTTCTTCCATAAACGCCGGTCATTTTTTTATAGTCCTCAACTATAAAATTTTTCTTTCTTTTGATTTTAAGATTACCGATTTCCTTAAAAAAATCGATATGGGCTTTAATTATTGAGAACGCCTTTGTAAAAGTGCCGGATAAAGCAAATTTTACAAATGTTAAGTAATCGAGTAATAATCTTACGAACACCACAAAATACAACCTGTCAGCCGGCAGGTTTTTATACAGCATAAACAAGCCATTACGGAAGTTGTAGTATGTCTTTTTGGGAGAATCCATAGGAAGTGTGCCGCCTCCTACATGATAAACTTCGGAATCTGTACAATAAAAAATCTTATATCCTCTTGCCTTTAGTCTCCAGCAAAGATCTATCTCTTCCATGTGTGCAAAAAAGTCTTTGTCCAGACCCTCCAATTGATGAAAAGCATCGGAACGGACAAAAAAACAGGCTCCTGTTGCCCAAAATATTTCAAGATTGGTATCGTACTGATTTTCGTCCTTTTCTAAGGTATTAAACACCCTTCCACGACAAAAAGGATAACCCCATTTATCAATAAACCCACCTGCTGCCCCCGCATATTCAAAAGATTCTTTGTCATGATAAGCTTTAATTTTAGGCTGGCAGGCTGCAATTGAAGGGTCTTTTTCCATCAATTCTATTACAGGATCTATCCAGTTCGCAGTTACCTCTATATCTGAATTTAAAAGTATATAATATTGAGCGTTTATTTGAACCAGTCCTAAATTATACCCCTGACAAAAACCATAGTTTCGATCATGTACAATTACCCGTACTTGCGGAAATTTGGCTTTTAATAATTCTAAAGAATTGTCTGAAGAATTATTATCAATTACATAGATGGGATAAGTACTACTGTGTTCTAAAAGACCTGGTAAAAACTTTTCTAAAAATTTACATCCGTTAAAGTTGAGGATGACTATAGCAACTTTTTGCATCAAAACATTCCGCTAAGATCCAGTCCGGGAATATTTGGAATTAAACCCTCAGTACTCTTTTTAAGTTCTTCTTTTGCTTTTACTTCAACATTTTCCAGCGCTTTATTTACCGCTGCCACTACCAAATCCTGAAGCATTTCCTTATCTTCTTTCTTGATGATTTCAGGATCAATATCTATCTGGATAATTTGTCTTTTTCCATTTGCTACCACTTTCACCATGCCGGCCCCGGATTCACCTGAATCCGTTATTTTTACAAGGTTGTCCTGTGCTTCTTTTACTTTTGCCTGGACTTCTTTTACCTTTCCAAGCATTTTCATCATATCAAACATATCACTCCAGTTTATCTTATCAATGTTACAGTTCCTCTTTTTGTAATTCCCGTCCCCGTTTCATCCTCCGCTTCTACATAATAAAGGTATACGCCTTCCGGCACTTTTCGTCCTTGACCCATACCGTCCCAACTTTCTCCTTCAAAAATTAATGACCCCCACTTGTTATAAATATACATTCGTACACTTTTAATGTAAGTTTTTGAAACCTCAAAGTGGTCATTCAAACCGTCGCCATTGGGAGTAAAAGCATTCGGCAAAGCTATTATAAAGTTTTGTTTTATTTCAAAAATATTAGAGAAACTCAACAAGGGAACGTCATCGTTGGAAACAGCTTTAATTCGATACCTGACCACCTGAAACTGGTTTTGGTCTGCATCTTCATAGCTTTTGGAAATACCCATCGAAGTCTCCTTTACAATGTTTCCCTCTTCATCCATCACCTGCAATATATATTCTTTTACGCCAGACTTCCAGCCTTGATAATCGGTCCATTCCAATTTGTTCTGCTTATTTGCTATAACTTCTCCCTTCAGCAATATTGAACAACCAATAATGCTGACTTGAGAAGCATTATCGCAGGAATCCAGGTAGGAAATAGAATAACAAGCAACTAAAGAATTAGGATTTGCCTGAATATCTGCAAATGCAGAATCATAACCGGTGTATAACGGCGTATTATCGTCGTCAACGGAAGAGGTAACCCTATACTCTTTTACTGACGTCCCAGATGGTTTATTCCAGGAAATTTCCACCACATTATTGTTTACAGAAGCGGTTATGTTCTCAACAGAAGCAGGAATATCATCAGACTTACCTGTTACACAAACTTTATTGGAATGGATAGAAGCGCCGTCGATTACTCCAATTACTTCATAACAATAATTTTTGTTGCATTTTACCTCGGTATCTGTAAAGGTGGTGTTGGTTAAATCTGACTGAATAGTATAATTATTTTTTACAATGGTGAAGTTGTCAAAATTCTGTCCGCTTGAAATTTCCCAGCTCAAGTTATTTTGATCAAATAAAGATTCTGCAGTCAATTTTATTGTACAAGCTTCATCTGAAGCCTGGTTATTGCATTTATCCTTTGCTATAAGCCTGATACAATAAGAATATTGATCAGTAGCTATCCGTTCTTCTCCAATATTTTCTATCACGTAATCCAAAGGATAATTTCCACTTTCTTTCAGCAGATCACCTGCTTTCTGAAAAGCGCCTCCTTCCTTTTTTATTTGAATTTCATAGTTTAAATAAGACCGCAGGTTGCTGAAACTTAATTTGATTTGGTTCTCAGGATTGGTTTCGAGAACTGATATTAAAGGTTTTTCGATTTTTGGAAATACCGTTATTGTTGTGAAATCTGCTGCACTGCAATTGGAAGGGAATTCTCCTTCAACCAAAATTGTATAGTCTTTATCAAAAGACAAGGATGGGTAAGAATGTATAATTGACGCTCCTTGATTTACCTTTTCATCGAAGACTCCGTCACTTTCCCAATCTATGTTAAATTCTTCATAGGTAGTGTCTGTAATACTTAATTCCACATCTGTTCCTGCACAAGTCTTTAATTCAAACTTCGGTGGAAGCATAGGCATCACAAGGATTTCTATAGGACCTATTACGTCTGCTCTTCCTAGAGTATTATTTTGCCCATGATGGTAAACATAATAAGTACCAGGTTCATTATATTGAAATTTTGTCAGGCCTGTGTTGCCGGTATCTCCGTTTCCATCGCCAAAATCAAAGGAAACATTGGACCAACCGTCTGCCTCAATACATTTAGTAAAATTGACGGTTTCGCCTACACAAACCCTTGTTTTATCAGCACTAAAACAATTAGATTGCGCTTCGGCTTTCAGGGAAAGGAACAACCCCAATAGCAGATATAAATAGGTACAATTTTTAGAAATTTTCACTTTCAAAAATTTTAAGGCCCTATTAAAAATCATGTTAGGAAACGCAACAGCCAAGTTATAATTGCCTCTTTGTAAGGTTAAACGACTTTAAAGAACAAAGCTATAACAATTAATTTTCTAGCCAAAAAAGAGATAAATTCCATGAATTATATCTTATTGACACCTTTTTTGAGATTAATGGGTCATTTTTTTAACTTTTTTACTGATACCGGATACTTTTATTCCTAAGAATTTGTTTTTTATTGACACAATTACTCAAAATAAAAACTATAAGAAAATGAAAAGAATATCATATGTTTTAATACTATTTGTGCTGCTTTCCTCGTGTGGGCGTGGTTTTGTTGCAAATTCTGATTTTGACAGAAGTGTAAATCTTCGAAATTATCAAACTTTTAAAATTTCGGAGGAATACCCAAACCGGCCAGATATTGATCCTATTTTAAATAATGAGTTTAACAGAAAAAGAATAGCCAACGCTATAACGGCTCAGCTTAAGGGAAGAAACTATGTTGAAAGCAATCAGAATCCTGATTTATTGGTAAAATTTTATGTAAGGGTAAAGGATAAACAACAAACTCAATACAATAATAATTGGGGTTTTTACTATCCTAGAACTAACTCTTATACCAAATCTTATGAGGAAAGTACCTTAATCGTGGAACTTGTGGATGCAGCTGAAAATAAGTTGGTATGGCAAGGTTGGGCAATCGGGGAAAAGGAATATAATTCAAAAAATATCGAACAAAAAACTTGGAATAAGGTAAGTTATATTTTCAGGACTTTCCCGGTAAAACCAAAAGAACCGATAAGCAATGACCCCATTAGCTATAATAAATGAATGTTGAATGTTGAATGTTGAATGTTGAATGTTGAATTATAATAAATGATAATCCTCATTTAAAATTCATAACTCAACATTCAACATTTCTTTCTATTTATCCAAAATTGTAAATTCTACTCTTCTGTTTAAAGCACGCCCTTTCTCTGTTTTGTTGTCACCAACAGGTTGGGACACTCCATAACCTTTTGATTTCACCTGGCCTTGTGATACTCCTTTGCTTATCAGATACTTAGCGACAGACTTCGCTCTTCCTACCGATAAGTTCATGTTCGTAGTTGCTTTTCCTACATTATCCGTATGTCCTCCAATTTCAACAACTATGTTTTTATTTTCTTTTAAAAATTGAGCTACCCGGTCCAATTCAGCAAAAGATTCATCCATCAGACTGGTTTTAGCGATATTAAAAAAAATATTATTTAACCTCACCGACTGTCCTACTTCAATAGGTACAATCTCCAAATCCTTTAATACCCTGATATCCTCTTTTTCATTCCTTAAATCAATAATCTCGAAAACGGGATAATAATTTTCAGCAGAAGCATTGATCGTATAACTATTTTCCAAAGGCAATTCTATTTGATAACTTCCATTGGTTGAATCAATGGTGGATGTATATTCTGCTCCGTTAACAAAAATCTTGACCGTCGGATTTTGAACCATTGGTTTATTCAGCTTTTTGTCAAAAATGATACCTTTAACAATAGCCTTTTTCTCCTTAATAAATTCGGCATAGAGATTCTGATGTATTTCTTCATACTCCACAATCTCCGTTAAATCAAGAACTTCAGTGGTAGACCTATAATTGTTTGCCACCACTTTTATCTTATATGATTTTCCATAATTAATTCGAAAACTATATTCACCGGAAATAGAATCAACAGAAATAGAATCTATCACATTCTCGTCAATGGCAATTCTAGGTCTGGCCAATTGTGGAATTACCTCATTCGTACCCGTCTGAAAAGCTTTTCCGCTTACCATCACATAGGCCAATGGCGTTACGGTAAGGTTTTGCTTTTTAACAATGAACTCACTGGTGGAAGTAGCATCAATTGTTTGTTCCGATGAAATAAAATTAGGAAGCGCAACGGACAGTGTGTATTTTTTCCCAAATGGCAGCCTCACTTTAAAAGAAGCTGTATCCCGATAAATTTTAACAGAATCCACTACATTACCATCTATCATTATCTTAAATGTATATTTTGGAGAAAGGATTTTATTGTCGGCACTATTAATTACAAAGCCTTCAACCGATACATAAGGGTTTTCTTCGAATAATTTTATGGAATAAATATCACTCCATCCTTTAGAATTATTCTCTGAAGAAAAATAACCATAGTTTCCTTTAAGATTTGTTTTAAAATAAGAGTCCCATTTAGCCGAATTTATCGTGTCAGAAAGCTTTTCCGGATTACTCCATTTTTTCCAATTATCGCCTGTTTTGGTTGAAAAATAAATATCTGAAGCACCTGAACCTTTTTTCTTTCTGGCGAAATACAGCTTCTCGTTATTATTGGATAAGAAAGGAGCTTCTTCGCTGTGCTTAGAATTTATTTGTTTACTTAGCTTCTTAGGTTTGCTCCACTTTTCTCCTTTTTTCCGTGATATATATATGTCAAGGTTTTTCTTATTATACCCTTTTGAATAAGCCAGCAGGAGGGAATTTCCATCAAAACTCATAGAAGCATTACTAACAGCGCCTTTATTTTGTTTGCTGAATTTCTTTACTTTTAGTTTTACCGGACTTCCCCAGACGTCTCCATTCTTTTGAACGGTTGACAAACCACGTTTTTTCCAAAGATTTCCTTTTTTATTAAAATTCCCATTTATCAGCAAAGTTTGTCCGTCACCACTCACTGACAATATGGAATTAAATCTTCCAATATTAAGATTGTCCCCCATTCTCTTCGCCTGACCCCAATTGCCGTTACTTTCTTTTTCTGAATACCATATTTCCTGTCTTTCCAATTCTCCGAAAGCAGAGGCTGGGATAATTTTGGTAAAATACAAGGTATTCCCGTCAGGAGAAATCACTGGATTGATTTCTGCATATGTGGTATTTATATTATCTCCCAGATTTGCTGGCAGAAAGGAGTTCTGCGCATGGGTTCCGAAAGAAAAAATGCATAAACAAACAAGAATGCAAATTTTAAATCTATAGAGAATTGAGACTTTATCCATTGCCTTTTTAATATCAAGTATCATTATTAATTCTATTTATAAGTCTGTTTTTCTTCAGTAAGCTTTCTTCCGAATATCAAGTTTATACCAAATCTGGCATTCAAATTTTTTGCAGATTGGGGCATCAACGCTGTGCCAACTATATTATCGCTGATGAAATAGATCTGGGCAGCGCCTAATTTTAAAGCTACGCCAGTTCCTATTTGACTTGCCGATCGGTTAGCCGCTGTGTAACTCAAAGAAAGGCTTAAAATTCTTCCGAAATCTTTTGTTAATGCAGCCGATATAGAAGGCGAAAAATTCTTTTGATAGATTTCTCCAAAAAACAGTAAACTGCCATAAAAGTTTTTTGTCAGAAGATAACTTCCTCCGATATATACCTTAGTAGGAAGACCTGTACGATATGAATTGCTGGTTTCTTCAAACTTAAACTTTGCATCAATTGTATCACTGATATTTTCGAAATCGTCACTTTCATTAATGTTGAAACCTTCGAAGGTGTAAGAAGCATCTTTCATTTCGTAGTTTTTAACATCGTCCTTCCATTTTATGCTTCCTAGATCCACGATACTTGCCGAAATAGTGAGACGGTCCATAAGCTTGTAAGAAGCGCCCAAGTCTATTGCAAATCCTTTATTATTTTTATTAAGTAGATAATCCATTACATCCGGTTCTTCCGATGAATCTTCATCTTCATTCAGGTATTTATCTATTCCCGCAGTATTTACCAAAGCGCTCCCTGCTAGCGTGAGCTGATAGCCTTCTGATGAAGTAGTTAGCGTGAGATCAGATTTTTTTGTATGAACATTGGCCTTTCCAAATAATAATTTTCCTCTGACTCCCACAGTTAACTTTTTATTAACAGTATAAGAAGTTCCTAAGCCAAATTCGCGATAATGCATGGCATTGTAGGTTGGCCCCATTTTAACGGTATTGCCCGCAACTTCCGGAGCGTTTCCTGGTATTGCCCATAAAATTCCTTTGGGCAACATCAACCTTGACTGGACTTTTTCTGTAACGTTAAAAGTCACGTGCATTCTTGATCCGGCCTTAAATCCAAGGGAGAAAATATCAGTCGCGACCATCACTTTTGTGTGGTTTTTGGGCTTCAATCCTGCATAAAAATCGTTAAGGTTAATCCAGTTGGAATTGCCTTCCTTATTTTTAATGTCCTTATAAGCAAAACCAGTATTTGCAAAAGAAAAGTAAGTAGAAGAAATCGCAGGAAGCCCTATGGAAAAATTATAGTTAGGCGCTAAAGCCGGATTATTGTAAACCGATTGCGGGACACTACCCAGTGAATACAAGGTGTTCTCGTGCTGCCCTAAGGAGCTAAAACTTATAGCAGTAAATGCTGCTATGAAACAGTATATTATTCGCCTCATTCTAATTAACTTTTACTTTTAAATTCAATTTGGTTTGAAGACCAATTTTTACATCGAGTTTGTAGCCTGACTTTATTTTAACATCCTTCTGCCCGGCTTCAGCAGTGGCGAGGTTTCCTTTTACAATTAGGTTGGGAGCTTGCAGAAGCCTTTCAAATTTTGCCTTGTTTACTTCAATAAGCTGGTCGTACTTGCCTGCTTCAATTAAGCCTCCATTTTCATTTACTGTGCTGGAGGTAACCAAAGCCGTCTGGTCGGTGGTGAAGAGAGAATCGGTAATGACATAATTCTCATCCGCAAAATAGATTTGAACTTTAGCATCAATAGGAAATTCATTTACTATTAATGCTTTTAACTTTATTGACTCTACCGTCACATCCTCAATGTCTTGCTCCAGGGAATTTTCAAGTGTATCACTTATTTCTATATTGGATGCTTTCCCCCAAAGGTTTATTTTAACCTTCATCTCTACTGCTACTTTGCTTGTATCTGTAAGAAAATTACTGCCCGAAGTAAGCCCTGAATTAAGCTTACCTTCCGCCTCATAAGTAAATAAGTCAGGCGCCAAATCCATAATTTCCCCGCCATTTGTCACACTTAAATCCGTGATGCCGGCTTTATCTTGCATTGTCTCCGGATAAGCAAGCGTGATAGGGCTTGCAGGAGACGTAATAATATCTTTAACCTCGCCGTCTTTAGAGGCAGAGAATTCAGTAAAATTCAGCTGGATCGGAACGCCGTATTCATTATGGATTTTAAATGATATCTCAGGATCTTTTAAGGATATATCTGTGGTTTCAAAAGTATTTTCAAATACATCTATATTAAATGAATTTCTTTCTAATGGAATATTTTTCTCACCAAAAAAACCTTTAATATGCGTATATTCAAGGTTATCCATACTTATATCCACTGACACCACATCTGAGGCAGTCCATCTAAAAGTATTGGTGGATTTTTTACAGACAATTTGTATGTCCATCGGAAATCTATTATAGGCAGGAGTAAGCGTTGTAAGGTCAGCCGTATATTTAGCAAGGTCGTAGGTAAATGATTGATTTCCTGCGCCATTAATGACAAAATTTTCATCCATACCGACACCTGCTTTTTGGAAAGAAGATAAAGCAAAGTTTACTTCAGTGGTATAGTTGATATCGGAGTTAAAATTATAATTAAAGTTTCCGGCCTTTAACAGTATTTCATGATATTGCTCAGGGGTAACCTCAAAATCCAAAGGTTCTGTAGCATTAATTACCACATCTTCCTGTAATACAATTTCCCCTTCGCTTGCTTTGGCATCATCATTTAATACTATGGATAAATCTACCAACTGGCTATAATCTGTCGTAACAATAGGTAAAAGAGGCGTTAATGAAACTATTATTTCATTTCGCAGAGTCTGCCCAGCCAATAAAACTGGCATTGTAGCTGAACTGCCTGAGCCTAAAGCATTAAATACCGCAGTCCCCACCAGAGAATTATCCACTCTGTTAAGGATATCTGCTTTGAAACTAACTGAAACATCTGAACGATTGCTGGCAGTAATTGAGAGCGTTCCTTCTGAAAATGTAATAAATACCATATCAGGTATTTGTGGGAGGGCGACCATGCTGCTGTTCTGTATTTCATTCAATGAAACCATCGCAGGAGCATTTATTGCAGGAAGTTTGATATCAGGTAAAGGATATTGCTTGTTGAAGGATGCGGAAGGAATGACGAAACTATTCTTAATATCGTAATTCAATACACTTTCAACATACTCAAGATAAATCATTCCGTCAGCGTCTTCTTTTATATCGACGGAATCATTTTCACCTATCAGATCATTGATTGTAAGTGTTGAGTTTATGACTGGAACCGCATAAGAGCCGGTCCATTCTACGCCTTCAACAGTATCAAGCTTAAAATCGTCTTTATCAATACAAGACCATAAAGCGGCAGATACTATAAAAACATAAAGGAGTTTGGGGTAAATGAATTTAAATTGCCTTTTCATATATATGTTAATATAAACCAAGGGAAAAGTTTATCCCTTATTAAGCGGCAATCTATACTTAGAAATTATTAAAAATATTATATTTTAAATTAAATTCTTACAAAGTTAAATTTCTTAGAACAACTCTTGTTTTGAAAACACAAATGCTTAAACTATTTGACCGGCTGTGATAACTTCTTCTTAAAATAAGCACTCCCTACCTTATGTACCATTACCCATGTAAATTCATTAAAATTAAACTATTCTACTTTTAAATTGTACTTTAATTCGACCAACACATTTACTTAGGGAATATTGGAAAGTTTACAGCTTAAAAGATTATTAGAACCAGATGCGGACAAGTTTAAATGCCACTTTACCAGATCTTCGACAAACATTGGAATTGGTCACTGGAGTGGCTATAATAGAAACTGATTTAAATGGTTATATCAACTTCTTTAATACCGGTGCGGAAAAGCTTTTAGGATTCAGCAAGGATGAAGTTATCGGGCATACTTCTTTGATCTTCCATATGGGAGAAAGGGTAATTTCTTTTTTAACGGCTAAAACAGGGACAGCTGAAACAAATAAGATGTCGGATCTGTACGATGTCTTAAGTAATGTTTCAGAAAAGAATATTAAAACCTGGACCTTTCTAAAAAAAGAAGGACGATTAATAAAAATAACATTGAATGCGTCAGCCATTAAAGATGAATCTGATGCAATTGTTGGCTATCTATTAATTGCAAATGATGTAAGCCATTTTATTCAAGTTCAAAGAGACCTCAAGCAAAGGGAAGAGAAGGTAAAAACGCTGGTTAATAATTTAAAAGAAGGAATATTTCAAACGGATAATAATGCTCGAATTACCGAATTAAATTCATCCTGGGTAGAAATTACCGGTTATTCTTTTGAGCAATCTC
Organism: Cytophagales bacterium; assembly: GCA_035628645.1. Taxonomy (GTDB): domain Bacteria; phylum Bacteroidota; class Bacteroidia; order Cytophagales; family Cyclobacteriaceae; genus DASPJL01. Next base: position 32,668 of record DASPJL010000198.1, read on the forward strand.
TGGGTTTTTCAATCCTGAATTTCATCCATAATGATGACCAGCAATCTTTTCAGGGCCACCTATGTGAAATTCTCATCAAAAAAGTAACTTCTAAGAAATTTGAGAAAAGGCTGATAAAAAAAGATGGGAGTTATTTGTGGATGGAGTTTGATATACAATCCCTTACAAATGAAAAGGAAGAAGTCGAAGGATTAATTGGTTCTTTCAGGAATATAACAGAAAAACTGGAAACTGAGACTTCTATTCATTCTACTTTAAACAGGTTTTCCACCATTATACATTATATGCAGGAAGGTATTCTTGCAGAAGATGCAGAAAGGAAAATTGTCCTGGTAAATGAAAAACTTTGCAATGTTTTTAACCTGAAAATTTCCGCTGAATTTTTAAAAGGAACCAGCAGTAAAATTTTTATGGATCAAATAATAGATCTGGTTATTAATAAAGATGTCTTTTTTAACAGAATTGAAGAATTAATTAAGAAGGAAGAACCAAAATTAAATGAGGAAATAGTTTTAACGGATGGAAGAATACTGGAAAGAGATTATATTCCTATCCATTCAGATAAAAAATACAATGGTCATTTATGGCAATATCGGGACATCACCAAAAGGAAAAAGCAGGAAAAGGAGCTGGTTACTGCGAAAGAAAATGCAATAAAATCAGTGAAGGCCAAAGATATGTTCCTCTCCACGATGAGCCATGAAATACGAACGCCTTTAAATGCCGTTATTGGGATGACCCATCTGCTACTGGAGGAAAGTCCGAAACCAGAGCAAGTTGAAAATCTTAAAACATTAAAATTCTCCGCAGAGAACCTGATGGTTTTAATAAACGATATCCTGGATTATAACAAGATAGATGCAGGCCAGGTAACGTTCGAAACCATTGATTTTAGTATCAGGGACCTGGTAAATGGCGTTAAACAATCATTGATGTTCAGGGCTGAAGAAAAAGGCATTTCACTTCAATTGAATATTGATCCTAATGTGCCTGAAGTATTACAGGGGGATCCTTCAAGGCTTGCTCAAATAATAAACAACTTAGTATCGAATGCACTGAAATTTACGGATAAAGGCTCGGTAAATATTGATATCTCAAACGAGGGGGTTATAAATAACAAAGCTCAAATTAAATTTTCTATTACCGATACCGGCATTGGTATTCCCGCAGATAAACTAGATTATATTTTCTACAGCTTTACCCAGGCAAGCTATGATATCACCAGGAAATTCGGAGGCACTGGACTCGGGCTGGCCATTACTAAAAGGCTCGTTAAGCTCCAGGGTGGAGACATTAAAGTGGAAAGTGAGTTAGGGAAAGGATCTACTTTTTATATCACCCTGAAATACGACATCAGTGCCAGCGAACATATCGCCAAAAACCTCAACCCTTACGGGCAAATCATATTTAAGAGTTTAAAAGGCATAAAACTTTTACTGGTAGAAGACAGTCCTATAAACAAGCTGGTAGCCACAAAGTTTCTTACCAAATGGGACGTAGTGATAGAGTATGCTGAGAATGGACTGGAGGGCGTGGAAAAAGTAAAATCAAACAAATATGATCTGGTTTTGATGGACCTGCAAATGCCGGAAATGGATGGATATCTGGCTACGGAAACCATAAGAAATCTTCCTGATAGCTATTATAAAAAGCTACCGATTATTGCACTTACGGCTTCAGCCATGCTAGATGTAAAAGAGCAGGTTTTCTCAGCCGGAATGAATGATTATTTAACTAAACCGTTCAACCCAAATGAATTGTATCTTATGATCTCCAAATACTCGAGGAATGTGTAGATGTTTTAACCAATTTCAATTACTACATCGTCGCTCATAGGATGTCCGACACAGTTTAGTATATAACCTTCCTTCTTTTCTCGTTCGGATAACCCCTGGTCTTCCACCATTTTAACTTTCCCTGAAAGGCATTTTCCTCTGCAGGCCGTGCATAAGCCACTTTGACAGGAATAGGGAAGATCAATATTAAGATCCAGAGCGGCTTCTAAAATGGTTTTATCAGGAGGAACTATGAGTTTATATTTCTCACCATCATAGATGATCGTAACCTCCCGCGCTATTATTCCCTCTTCTCTCAATTCTTCTACCGGTTTATTTCCTGCTTCTTTAGCTGCCTGGCTTTCAAAGCTTTCCTTATGAATCCATTCTTTGGGTACTTTTAATGATAGCAAAGTGTCCACCACTACTTTCATCAAAGGCTCCGGACCACATACAAAAAATTCAAATTTCGGTAAGCTTGGAAGTTTTTTAAGCGTGTCTTCTATGTTTTTTGGGGTCAGGTAGCCTGATATTCCGCGCCAGAAAAAAGGAGTTTTTTCCAAACAATGAATAATTGTAAACCTGTCCGAAAATTTACTCTTAAGTTTCTCCAGTTCATTTTTAAATATGATAGAATTACTATCCCTATTGGCATATATCAGAGATACCTTTGATTTTGGCTCCAACAAAAGAGTGCTTTTAATGAGCGACATTAATGGCGTGATGCCGCTGCCTCCTCCAAAAAAAATCATATGCCTTTCATTATTCGAATCAAAGTCTGTGGTAAAATTTCCCAGAGGCTCCATTACTTCCAACTCATCACCGGCTTTTACAGAATGCCTCAGATAATTGGAGATTTTTCCTCCCTGAACCCTTTTTACAGTTACTCCCGGAACATCATCTACGAAGGGCGAGGTACATAATGAATAGGCTCTTCTTTTTTCTTCTCCCTCTAAAGAAATAATAAATGTTAAAAACTGACCAGATTTATATTTTACTTTTTTTTCAGGATCTTCAAAATAAATAGTAACAGCGTCAGATGTTTCTTTTACTACTTGTTTAACCTTTAATTTATAAAAAGAATTACTCATTAAATTAGAAAATTACCTACTCTTAAGTTCACTATTTTCGTATGTAATTGGCCCGCTTTCGGACAAACAATTAAAATTAAGGACGAAATTAAGAACGATGAACCTATTTAAATAATTAATCTTTCATCAAATACCGATTTTAGCGGCGGTTCCGGATAACAAAAAACCAAATCTGTTCTGAATAAAAGTAAAGGTGGGACTTTTGGTCTTAAACATTTTGAGCTTAGCTTTGGCCTTTAAAAACTTATAATCTAAGCATAATGAATCTTAATAAACTGACAGCAATTAGTCCAATAGATGGCAGGTACAGAGATCAAGTAACAGGATTGGTTTCTTATTTTTCTGAATTTGGGTTAATTAAATACAGACTTCTGGTAGAAGTAGAATATTTTATTGCATTATGTCAGTTGCCTTTACCTCAATTAAAGCACATAGATCATAATGTCTTTGATAAACTTAGAAGTATTTATCTAAACTTCAATGAACAAGATGCTAATGCGATAAAAGAAATTGAGAAAGTAACCAACCACGATGTAAAAGCGGTAGAATACTTCATAAAAAATCAATTTCAGGCGCTCAATCTTAATGAATACCTGGAATTTATTCATTTTGGCCTGACATCGCAGGATATAAATAATACAGCAATTCCTTTATTGTTAAAAGATGCGACGGAAAAGGAACTCATTCCCAAAATCAATGAGATCAAACAGGAATTAAAAAAACTTGCTTTAAAATGGAAGGACATTCCTATGCTTGCACGAACGCATGGTCAACCAGCCTCTCCTACACGCCTGGGAAAAGAACTGGCGGTTTTTTATGAAAGACTGGAGGGACAGCTTAATATGCTGGAACAAATACCATTTTCCGCAAAATTCGGTGGAGCAACCGGCAATTTTAATGCGCATCACCTGGCTTTTCCTAAAATAGACTGGGTCCAATTCAGTAATAATTTTGTAAACCAAACATTAGGTTTATCACGGCGACAACTAACCACGCAAATAGAACATTATGATTATCTGGGTGCCTTTTTCGATGGTATAAAAAGGATAAATACTATTTTGATCGATTTAAACCGCGACGTCTGGCAATATATTTCCATCGGATATTTTACACAAAAAATCAAAGAAGGAGAAATAGGCTCTTCTGCCATGCCTCATAAAGTAAATCCCATTGATTTTGAGAATTCTGAAGGCAACTTAGGTATTGCAAACGCCCTGCTGGAGCACTTTTCAGCCAAACTTCCCATTTCGAGACTTCAACGTGACCTTACAGATTCGACAGTGCTTAGAAATATAGGAATTCCGCTTTCTCATGCCTTTATTGCCTTAAAATCTTTATCTAAAGGGTTAGGAAAAATTGAGGTCAATATTCCTCAGATTGAGAACGATCTTGAAGAAAATTGGGCAGTAGTGGCAGAAGGAATTCAAACAATCCTGAGAAGAGAAGGCTACCCAAACCCTTATGAAGCCTTGAAAACACTCACCCGAAAGAATGAAGCCATTACAAAAAACACCATCCAAGCATTTATTGAAACCCTGCTAGTAAGTGAAGACGTAAAGGGAGAACTGAGAAAACTTTCCCCTTCAAACTACACCGGCATTGATTTTTCTCTATAACTTGTCCCAATCAGGGATTTTATTCATATTTTGAGAAAATAAATTTTATTCAAATAGGATTTTAAATAGATTGTTTTTGATTTTTAAAACAAAATCTTAATAAGAAGCTGATATTACTAACCTTTTTTTCCTTTGGAAGTAAAATTGCATTACTTCTGGTACCATTAAATGAATTATAAGGAAACTTAAAACTAATATTCAGCACTATGAAAAATTTAATCCTTCCAGTAATTTTATTTTTGGCCTTTTCGACTTTTGGTCAAAAATCCCAACAAAGGCTAGTAAAACAAGGGATTGCTTGTGCAGAGAGAGGTGAATATGAATTAGCTATAAAAGATTTCAATAGTGTTCTTTCTTCAGAACCACAGAATACAAAGGCACTTTTAAATCGCGGACAAGCATATTATATGGTTGGAAACCACGAAGCAGCGTCTAATGATTTTGAAAAAGTTTTAGAGTTAGATAAAAAAAATGCGAAAGCTCATTTCTTTCTTGGAAAAGAAAAGCATAGAGTTGGTGATTTTAGAGGAGCTTTAAGAGATTATAATACTGCTTTAAAATATAGATTCTTTGACTATGATGTGTTCTATTTAATGGCCAAAGCCAAAATTAGTTTAGGGGATAATGTTGGAGCGATTGAGGACCTCGATTTTGTTCTTAGCCAGGAACCAGACCATCAACCGTCACTTTTACAATTAGGAATAGCACTCCAAAATCTTAAGCAATATAAAGAAGCAGACAAAGAATTATCAAAAGCTATAGATTTTGATCCTAATTGCCCTTCTGCCTATTCCTACAGGGGATTTGGAAGAGTGGAACTTGGAGATAATGAAGGAGCTATTAAGGACTTTGATCAGGCAATGATTCTTGGAGAACAAAGTGACAAACTTTTATACTATCGCGGACTTGCAAAATACAAAACAGGTGATCACGACGGCGCACTGGAAGATTTGGTTGATTCAAAAAGAAAAGGATATCTGGAAGCTGTAAATACGCTGAAACTAATTGGAGAACTTGAAAGCCTGGAAGCCAAACACAGATAATCAATAATAAAATATTCATTGATTGAGAGCGGAGATTTTTCTTCGCTCTTTTTTATTAAGCCTAAGAATCACTGCAGCAGGGACCTTCATGAACCGGTAGTATCCACTCTTTTAAGTCTTCATCCTTCTCATAAGTCTTCTTTTTCTCTTCGAAACACCAGGCACATAGGTTTCCATTTTCATCATATTCCCTGCCTTCACATGCCGGACATACATATCCACAAGTCATCATAATCTATTTGAATATTTTAACAAAAATTTCCAATGCATCCTCTTTCTTTTCAGTGGTTTGAATTTCTTTAAACGCGCCATTAATAAATTTAATTATCCTAAACTTAATATCGTTTTGATCCAGTGAATAAACTGCCACCTCCACCAGCTTTCCATTTTTTTCCCTCGATTCATATTGATGGATTATATATGGCTGAATATGTTGTTCTAAAGGATTCATACATAAAAGCGTTTAATTTTAATGGAACGTATGCAATCCTCTGACATTTTCATTCCTTTTTGTGTTCCTTGTGCATGAGGGTTTCACATGTAAATAGTTTGAGAATTCGAAATTCAAGGTTCGGAAACGTGCAGAACTTTTTGCTTCCGTTTAAACAGTCGAATACTACAATATGCTATTTAATAGTAATTTTAAGAAAAGAAAATAAATCCGATGATGATCATTGAGACAATGACAAAGACGGCCCAAAGATCAGCAGGAAAATAATTACCGTACTTTTCGTAAGATTCTTTAATCAATCGTTTCATTTGGGAGGTATAAAGTGGAAAGGAACGAAAAACAAAAAGTTAAATTTTTTCTCTCTAATTGACTGCTTAATAAAAATTAAAAAGTGTGTTCTTTCGTAAAAAAACACGCCTAAGAAGAAAAATAGTATAAATTATACTCGTTTTACATTAACTGCATTCAAACCTTTTTTGCCTTGCACAACTTCAAACTCTACTTTGTCATTTTCCCTTACTTCATCTAATAAGCCGCTTACATGTACAAAAGTTTCTTCATCTGAATCATCATGTTTAATAAATCCAAAACCTTTGGAATCATTGAAAAATTTTACTGTTCCTTTTTGCATTATCTATTATTTGTTATTATTTATTTACTAATTTTTAATATCCTGATTATTTAAGAAAGAATGAATTTCAATGCTGCAAAGATATTGTATTCAAGTTTATTAAAATAATAATCAGATTAATTTGATCAATTCTTCATTTTTAAAGGAATAGTGGAGGCTCAAAATGAACGTCGACTTCCTGAGATCCTACGCGAGTCTTCTTTTATAATTAAAAGATAGAAAACGTAAAAATAATTTAACCCAAATCAATACACGCCTTTCTGACAAAAAGAAACATTAAATAATTTTACTGTTCTTCTTAAAACCCACCACAGTCGTCAAATAAAACGATACCTATCAATAGATTTTTCTATTTACAAAGAACGCCAAATTATAATTTGGAAAACGTAGAAATGGGAAAATTTCCATACCATTTCCTTGTTTATATCTTATACATTATTGACTTTTGAACAACAATTAAATTTATAATGAGGATAAAGAATAATTTTTCTCTTTTGATGGAGTATTTTAATAAAAAAAGCTGAAGAAAAATTATAAGATAAAGAAGAGCCTTTCCAATGGAAGGCTTTGTTTTTTTTAAAAAAGGCAGGAGGAAATGTATTATAAACCCAACAGTACGGTTTTTCTTAATGGAAGCTTTATTAAAGCTCAGGATGCTAAATTTAGCCTTTATTCTCAGACTTTGCACTATGGCATAGGTGTATTTGAAGGGCTTCGTTCTTATCGAACCAAAGACGGCGCGAGAATATTCAAAGTAAAAGAACATTTTGAAAGGCTGATCAATTCTGCCAGACTGATGAACATTCCTTGTGATTATACTGTGGATGAGCTAATCCAGATTGCTTATTTGCTACTGGATCGAAATGATTTTGAAGAAGCCTATTTAAGGCCAATGTTGTTTTTAGGGGAAAACCTAAGTCTTAAAATAACAGGCCATTCCAATCTCTTTATTGCAGCATTTCCATGGGGAAAACTATTGGGTGACAAAAGGTTGGATCTTTGCATTTCCTCCTACGTGAGGCCAAGTGCAAAAGCTTTTCATGTTGAAGCAAAGACAAATGGGCATTATGTAAACTCAATACTTGCCTCTACAGAAGCAACTCAATTAGGTTATGATGAAGCAATCCTTTTGGATCCTCAGGGATATGTGGCTGGAGGCTCGGCAACTAACGTTTTTTTTGAGAAAGACGGTAAATTTTACACACCTCCTTATGGCAGTATATTTCCTGGTATTACCAGAAAAGCAGTAATGGAAATGGCTGCTGCCCGGGATATAGAAGTAATTGAAAAGTCGTTCACTACCGAAGAACTTTATAAGGCTGACGCTGCTTTTTTTACAGGCACTGCAGCCGAAGTAGTAGCGATCAGGTCAATAAACAAGGTACCTTATCAGAAAGAATATGAAAGAACCCTTACTTACGGCATTGAAAAAGATTTCAAAAATTTTGTAAGAAACTCTTACGATTCTAATTATACAATAATCTGATTTTATTTAAACAGTGATAATGAATAAACTTAATAAGTACAGTTCAACTTTTACAGAAGATGAAAGCCAGCCAGCATCACAAGCAATGTTGTATGGGGCAGGTTTAACGGAAGCCGACATGCATAAAGCGCAGGTAGGTATTGCTAGTACCGGATACGAAGGGAACACTTGCAATATGCACCTTAACCAACTGGCAGCCTGGGTAAAACAAGGAGTAAAAAGTGCGGACCTTGTAGGTCTTGTTTTCAATACAGTGGGAGTAAGTGATGGTATTACCATGGGGACGAAGGGAATGTCTTTTTCTCTTCCATCCAGGGATATTATTGCCGATTCAATCGAAACCATAGCTGGCGGACATTTTTATGATTCGGTGGTACCTGTTGTAGGTTGTGATAAAAATATGCCAGGCGCCATGATGGCTTTGGGAAGATTAAACCGGCCAGGACTAATGGTCTACGGTGGAACCATAAAAGCCGGGAATTGGAAAGGAGAGAAACTGAATATTGTTTCTGCTTTTGAAGCGCTCGGGAAAAAATATACAGGGGCAATTACAGAAGAAGACTTTAAAGGTGTAGTTCAGAATGCCGTTCCAGGCGCCGGAGCTTGCGGAGGCATGTACACCGCTAATACTATGGCTACTGCAATTGAAGCCATGGGAATGACACTGCCTAACAGCTCCTCTGCCCCGGCAACGAGTGAAGCAAAAAAATTAGAATGTCTTTCTGTAGGTGCTGCGGTTAGAAATCTCCTTGAAAAAGACATTAAACCAAAAGACATTATGACTTATGAAGCATTTATCAATGCTATAAAAGTCATAATGGTCTTAGGCGGATCCACCAATATTGTACTTCATTTCTTAGCAATGGCCAAGGCGGTGGGAATAAAACTTACCTTAAATGATTTTCAGCAGGTAAGCAATAAACTTCCTCTACTTGCCGATTTAAAACCTAGCGGAAAATATATGATGGAGGACCTTGATGCAATCGGAGGAGTTCCTTCAGTAATGAGAATGCTGTTAAGTGAAGGGATATTAGAAGGAGATTGTTTAACCGTTACTGGAAAATCTCTAAAGGAAAATCTTGCGGCATTCCCGGATTTGCCAACAGGGCAAGACATTATCAGACCTTTTAGCAACCCGATTAAAGCTACGGGACATTTACAAATCCTTTATGGAAATATTGCTCCGGAAGGATCCGTAGCTAAAATAACCGGAAAAGAAGGTGAAAGATTTGAGGGACCAGCCAGAGTATTTAATTCTGAAGAAGAACTGAATACGGGAATTGCTCAAGGCAAAGTAAAAGCCGGGGACGTGGTGGTTATCCGTTATGTGGGACCTAAAGGCGGCCCGGGTATGCCCGAAATGCTTAAACCTACTGCATTGATCATAGGAGCAGGCTTGGGCAATACCGTAGCGCTTATTACTGATGGAAGATTTTCAGGAGGAACACATGGATTTGTTGTAGGACATATCACCCCTGAAGCTCAGGAAGGTGGCCTTATTGCATTGATCAAAGACGGAGATAAGATAATAATTGACATCACTAAAAATACAATGGATGTTATAGTACCGGAAGCAGAACTGGCCATGAGAAGATTGGAATGGAAAGCGCCGGCTTTAAAAGCAACTACAGGGATTTTAAGAAAATATATAAAGAATGTTTCCTCTGCTTCAGAAGGATGTGTAACTGATAATTAATCAGTTAATAAATTCAATTTTAAAACTAAAAGGTATGGTAAATAAAATAAAATTAAGGGGTGCTGATTACATTGTTAGGATCCTTGAATTGTTGGGAGCAGATGAGATTTTTGCTTATCCGGGAGGGGCAGTGTTGCCTATATATGATGCTTTAGCCTTTAGCAAAATTAATTATATCCTGGTAAGACACGAACAAGCTGCTTCTTTTGCAGCAAATGGATTTGCAAGGGTAAAAAACGGAAAGCCTGGTTTTTGCCTGGCTACTTCAGGCCCCGGAGCTACGAACCTTGTTACGGGTATTGCCGACGCTTATGCTGATTCGGTACCTATGATCGCAATAACGGGTCAGGTGAACCTTAATCTAATTGGTACAGATGCTTTTCAGGAAACTGATATTACAGGCATATGTCTTCCTATTACAAAAAAGACATACTTAATAAAAAATCTTGAAGACGCTGCCGCTATATTTAAAAATGCCTACGAGATTTCAACAAATGGTAGACCAGGTCCAGTACTTATAGATATTCCAAGAAGTATACAACTTGCTGTTATTGAATTGGAAGAGGACTGGGAGAAACATTTTGTAATGCCTAAAAAAGAAAGGCTCTATAATGTAAAACCTGAAGATATATCAAAAGCGCAGGAACTTCTTTCAAAAGCAAAAAAACCATTAGTAATCGCAGGACATGGTAATTTACTTTCTGACTCCTGGAAAGAAATAAGGGAATTCGTAAAAAAAGAACAAATACCGGCGATTTCTACACTTTTAGGAATTGGCGTTTTTAAGACCGATGACCCGCTTTACTTCTCCTGGCTTGGAATGCACGGAATGAAGTATGCAAATATTGCAGTTCAGGAATCAGATTTAATAGTAGCCTTGGGAATTCGCTTTGACGACCGTATTACAGGAAGGTTAAAAGATTTTGCGCCAAATGCCAAAATCATTCACGTAGATATTGATAAAAGTGAGTCAAGCAAAAATGTTCCTACTGCTGCTTTTATTAATGCAGATCTTAAGCTGTTTTTCGAAAATTTTCCAACTACTGTCACTGAGGAAAACAAAAAAGATAGAAATACCTGGATCAGCTATTTGAACAGCCTACGGGAAGAATATCCGATCAAAACCGTCAATCCTGAAATTTTCAATATGATGGTGGCTATCGATACTTTGGAAAAACATTCCCCCGATGACATCATCGTAGCTACCGACGTAGGACAACACCAAATGTGGGCCGGACAATATTTGAATAAAATAGAACCCAATCACTTCCTAACCTCCGGAGGTTTAGGATCTATGGGATTTGGTTTTCCGGCAGCGATGGGTGCCCAGGCAGCCGCACCTGATAAACATGTTTGGTGTATTACCGGTGATGGCTCCTTTCAAATGAATTTACAGGAATTGATTACTTGTGTGCAGGAAAAATGGCCCATCAAAATACTTGTGTTGGATAACAATTATTTGGGGATGGTAAGACAATGGCAAGAGCAGTTTTATGCCGGAAATTATTCAGGGGTAGATATTTTGAATCCTGACTACTGTTTATTAGCTAAAGCTTATGGAATAGAATCCGCTCAAGCTTCAAATAAAGAAGAACTTGTTGAGGGGCTTAAAAAAGCTTATAGTACAAAAGGTCCTTTCTTACTTCATGCCAAAGTACTTAAAGAAGACAACGTTCTACCGATGGTTGCTCCGGGAGCAAGTTTAAGCGAAACGATATATTATCCTTCATCTCAAATAAAAACAGACACTAAGAAAAAAGAAAAAGATGCAAAAGAATTGTTGGCGCATAAAATGTAACCACACCCCAGAAACATTGGATAGAATAATGGTGCCCTTCCGCAAACGAGGAATGGCTCTGGAAAGTGTTGAATATAAAAGACAAAGCGACTTTATAGCTTTTTGTTTGGTTGAATTCGACGAAGAACCGGAAAATGCCTCCAGAATCTTGAAAAATTTACAAAGAACCGTGGATGTTCAGGATATAGAAATATTAAATTAAGAAGAATACTGTATCAAATAATACTATGAGATGAATTAATTCTCTTCTCCTGATAAAGAATAAGTTAGGCAGACTTTAAAATTTCCCTTAAATTCGTGCGCTTTTTTAAGCTCGCTATAGAGAAAGGCTTAAAACATTAGTAGTAGTAAAATCAATTTTAATCTAAAAACATAAATCAATAATAAAATGGCAAAAATCAATTTTGGCGGTGTAGAGGAGAACGTAGTAACAAGAGAAGAATTTCCTTTAGAAAAAGCCAGAGAAGTTTTAAAAAATGAAACTGTAGCTGTAATAGGTTACGGTGTTCAAGGTCCAGGACAGGCTTTAAATTTAAGAGACAATGGTATTAACGTAATAGTAGGACAAAGAAAACCTTCTAAATCATGGGATGCAGCAGTAAGAGATGGTTTTGTTGAAGGAAAAACGCTATTCTCTATTGAAGAAGCACTTGAAAAAGGTACTATCATTTGCTATTTATTATCAGATGCAGGTCAAATTGCTTTATGGCCTACTGTCAGCAAATATCTGAAACCTGGAAAAACATTATATTTCTCTCATGGTTTTGGTATTACTTATAAAGAACAAACCAATATCATTCCTCCAAAAGATGTGGATGTAATTCTGGTTGCTCCTAAAGGATCAGGAACAAGTCTTAGAAGATTATTTGTTGAAGGAAAAGGCTTAAACTCCAGCTTTGCTATCTTCCAGGATGCTACAGGAAAAGCCAGGGAAAAAGTAGTTGCTTTAGGAATTGCAGTAGGTTCAGGTTATTTATTTGAAACTGATTTCAAAAAAGAAGTATACAGCGATTTAACCGGAGAAAGAGGTACTTTAATGGGTGCCATCCAAGGTATTTTTGAAGCTCAATACAATGTACTAAGAAAAAGAGGTCATTCTCCAAGTGAAGCTTTCAATGAGACTGTTGAAGAATTGACTCAAAGTTTAATGCCGCTTGTGGCTGAAAACGGAATGGATTGGATGTATGCAAACTGCTCTACTACAGCACAAAGAGGTGCTTTAGACTGGAGACACAAATTCAGAGATGCCGTTGCTCCTGTTTTCGAAGAACTTTATGATAGCGTTGCCCAGGGAAAAGAGGCAGAAAGAACAATTAGCTTAAACAGTCAACCAGATTACAGGGTAAAATTAGAAGCTGAATTAAAAGAGCTTAGAGAATCAGAAATGTGGCAAGCCGGATTACAGGTAAGACAACTAAGACCTGAAAAAGCTAAGAAATAAGACCTTTAGTCGTACTAGATAAATAAAAAACCAGCGTTACTGCTGGTTTTTTATTTTTAGATATAAATACTTTTGATCTAAATATTAAGCTGCCTTCCCAGCTAGTTTTCCTCCCCTTTTTGCCTCTTTTTCTTGAATAAAATTCTGAAAGCAGGTTTTGCTTAGTCTTTCCAATACTTTAAGCTGATCAGGTACGGAAAGTTTATTTGGCGGCCCTCCGGGAGTATTATTTACATCTACAATGTAAATTCTTCCATCTTCTCTATCTCTTAAGACGTCTAATTCGCCATAATCTAAACCCATCATATTGCAGTGGGTTATAATATTTTTGATCTCCTGCTCATTAAATATTTCCTTTGTTTCGGCCACAACAACAGAATTATTTATACTGCCAAACCTCGTACCTATAGGCCGGTGCTTCACATAAACAAATGGTATTTCATCGCCAAAAACAGGCACTCGTATATCTTCTACAAACTGATCGTTTACATTATTGTTGATTAACTTTTGATAGATAAAACCTGGTTCAGGATTACCTATCGGACATTCCACGATTGTCCCGTCATGAACCGCATTTACATCTCCTTTCTTCACGCACTTGCCTTTAAAAATAGCAGGATCAATAATTGTTTTATATCCAAAAACTTTTCCAAACACCGCATCCACATGCTTCTTGCTGATATCCTGGCAATTGATATTTATTACTGATCTTTCTTCCGATAATTTATAAATTTCCGGATGTGCGCCGGCATAAGTTTTATCCTCCCAAAAAACAAGAGCGGCGGCATTTTTTGCCTGGCTTAGATCATTGGTGATTTTAAAGCCTAAAATCTTAAATAAACGCCCGAGCACATGTCGTTCCCTTGGCATTTGGGGATAGAAAATTACAATTTTGCTTCCCTTATCCGGCAGGGAAAGCCGCTGGCTTACACGCCAATTATAAAATGATTCTTTAAGCCTTCGATACTTTTTTCTAAGCGGCGATATATCTGACATTTTAATTTTTTTTAAAGTTAAAACGGTTAGTTCTTTTGAAAGTTTGGTGATTACGCTTATTTAAAATCAACTTTTGGCATCAGTCTAAGCGGGATTAAAACTTTATGTTTTAATAATGGTTTTAAGGTGAACTGAGCAAAATTTCTCACCCTTCCGCTTAAAGGAATTCTCCTTTCCATTCCTTCTTTTATAGCAATTTTACACGGTTGACAAATTCCGCAGGGACTTCCATTTATTGGAGAATGACAAAACCAAGTATGTTCCATTATGTCAAAAAAATCATTTTCTTTGGCTATCTCCTGCATTTCCAGTTTACTCCATTCAATAATGGGAAACCTGAAATACTTGAATATGGACAAATCAGTATTTTGAGGATTTTCTCTAAGCTTATAATTGAAAAAATCTCCGTCGCTTTCTTTTTCTAGCGAGGGCTTAAGAAATCTTTTAAAATAACTATCACTATGTTCCCCTGAGGTCAAAGACAATTCAAGATCATAAATTTTGGCTTCTTCAGCAAAACGAGGAAGCCATTCATACTGACCTCCTAACCTGTCGAGGGAAGCTAATCTTTGATATTTCTCAGTGATTACCTTATTTGGTTTAATCTCCGCTAATTCTTTGAATATCGTTGGGAGAAGCAGCTTTCTGGCATTCGGGTCTTTAATAAAAATCAACCGTCTGATTTTCTCCATTGACTTAATCTCCATATCGAAAGATTTACGAACCCTATCCATTACATAATAAGGTTGAACCATTCTCTTTTGGATCAAAAGTATTTGAAGTAATCTGAATGTCGAATCAGAACCACTCGTCCATAACAATTTAACAGGCGCGCTCATCTTTATTTTTCTAAAGTAGTTGTTGGTTTAATGGCATTAAAATTAATAACGTTTTTTTGAGGATAGTTTCTGTAGTCTATTAGAGGAAAAACGTCTTCCTTATGCCGCCATTAGATTGTGATACTTTTTAGCAATTACTTCAGGCTTAAAAGGTTGAATAATTGAGCTGGCTTGTTCTCTAAACTGGGCCTTTAACTTATCCAGATTTTCATAAGTGTAGATCATTTTCTCCATCAATTCAATTTGGTTGGTAGGATCATCCATATAGATGGCTTTCTTTTGGGTTACCTCCTCTATTGAAGAAACACGGGTGGTAATGGTTGGTATTCCAAGTCCCATAGCCTCTACAGGCGGCATTCCAAATCCTTCAAACAAAGAAGGGAAAACAAAGTAAAGACAATTGCGATATAAATAAGCCAAATAATCTTCATCCACATATCCGGTAATAATAATATTAGGATCGGATTGAATAAATTCTTTCAGCTTTTTCTGATAATCAAGGTATAATTCTCCCTTTAAATTATCCGGCAATTGCCCTGTAAGAACCAACTTCACATCAGGATAATGTTTGTTAAATAATTTAAAAGCCTTAATTAATGTTAAAGTATTTTTATGAGGATATAGATTTGCAACAGAAAAGATATAGGGGAAATTTAAAGTTTTTCCATTCACATTATTGCCTTTATTATCAAACCTGGTCATGTCAATCGGATTATGGATCACCTCTATCTTTGGTTCATATTTACTTCCAAAATGTTTAACGATATCATTTTTAACAAATTCCGAAGGAACAATTACCTTCTGAGCATGATAAAGTGTATTTAAGTGAGAGAGATAGAGCCAGTTTCTTTTTGTTGGTTTGAAGAATTCAGGGTAGTTCTTATAAAGTAAATCATGGATCGTAGTGTAATAAGATGCATGATTGTTATTAAGTAACGGCGTAATATAATTTGGAAAAAAGAATTTAAAATACTTCTTAAAGTCTTTTAATAAGAAAGGAGTAAGATATTCATATACTCCCCTGTTAACGTTTAAATTCACAAATTGAGACTGATATTTATTCACTACAGGATCAAACTTATCTTTGAATTTTTCCTGCAGTAAAAGCTGGTAATTTGATTCCTCTTTAAGTGTTGTAAGACCTTTTAAAAGATTATAAAAATAATTCTCGGCCCCTCCTACCTTCGTCGGATATATAAATAATCCTGAAACTAAAATCATAGAATTTTTCTGGTTAAATTGATTGATTGTTTTAAAATTGTTGTCTTTTATAACGATTTTTAGACGTAATATTTTACGTTTTTAATACCCTTAAGTTTCTTTCACTGTTTATAAACATTCAGCGGGTTGTTTTAATTATTAATTGCCGTAATACACCTACTCAAAATCAAATGTTTGGAAGTATATTACTTTTTAGATGAAATGATATTTGTTGCGCCAAAAGATATGTGAATTACTTAAGAAACTTCCCCAATTATGTCCTTCATTTTAGCAATTCAAAATTTTCAAGGGTCTTGGCTACTTCTTTAATTACAGAAAAGGGAATTTTAGATTTGATTGCTATATCCAGCAAAGAATTATTTCCGTCAGATTGATTTAGCACCCATAGCATAGCCAGCTCATTTTGCTTGCCGTTGATGGATTTATAAAGCCCTCTTTTACCCAATTGCGGTTCACAAAAAGGCTTTTGATTAATATATCTTTTGTTGGATTCGATTATGTCAACTATGTTTTTTAAAGTCGTCAGCGATTCCTCAAGTTTATCCGGTTTTACCAATTCCAAATTATCCGCTGAAGTATGATATTCCTTGTATTGCCCATGAGGAGTCCTCATTAAACAACCTACCGGAAGATTAAACCCCGGAGAACAATACTGTCTTTCATCATATCCATAAGGGAAAAAGTCTATTATCTTATGGTCATGTCCTCTTTCCTGTAGCACATTGGTTACAATCTTATCTATTTCTGCATCGCCCCGCCTTGATTTTTTGTAGGTAAAATTTCCCGGATCCCCCAACAAGGTAGTCACCAATCCATATTTTACTCTTGATACTTTATCTTGATTTAAGCTGAGCCAGGTAATGGAGCCAATAGTTCCCGGAATAAAAAGAAAGCGGTAGGAATATTTTGTTTTTGTTTTTGTAAGCCAATCGGCCAAAAAAGCGGCGATAGTAATTCCTGAAAGATTATCATTTGCCAAAGAAGGATGACAAACATGACAAGAGATCAACACTTCATCTTCCAACTCTCCCTTGACATAATATTCCCCGAAAGACAAATGCCCATCGTTAAGAGAAGAATCAATGCACACTTCGTACACCTCATTTTTTAAGGAAGTAAGCTGGTTATGGGAGATACAAAAACCCCAGTTTTCGTTATAGTAGGAGGTTTTGTAAGGAATCCATTCAGGGTGTTCAGGAATAGAAAACAGATGAGGTGTTAACTCTTCAAGGGAAAGTTTTTTATGAACCGGAAGGCTATAATTAAGCACATGAAGATTACAATTCTTAAAATCCACGACCTTTTTCCCTGTTTCATCCTTGATGTAAGCATCCCTGATGTTCCACTCTTTAGGTACGGTCCAATCAAAAACCTGCGTTCCTGTGGGGATCTCATGAATTTTGATAGGAATGCGTTCTTTTATTATCGCTAAAGTTTCTCTTACACCGTCACCTGTGATGCTTCTGCAAATAGGAAAAAGCCTGGTAATAAATTCATACAGTTCCTGCCCGGTGTCTATTTCAATTTTATTTTCCAACACTTCCATTATGAAAGAACCAGAACTTTTGATGAACAGATTTTAAACTCAGGAACAAACACTACAAATTTTCCTCCCCACTCTTCAATGTAGGCAAACTGTTCACTTATTTCTTCTTTGAGATTCCAAGGCAAAATAATTACATAATCAGGTTTGTATTCTGCAATCATTTCTTTACTTACTACAGGTATGTGACTACCCGGTAAATATTTATTTTGCTTATATGGAGAGGCATCTACTACAAACTGAATAAGGTCATTTCCTTTAAGACCGGCATAATTTATAAGGGTATTTCCTTTAGCGGCTGCGCCATAACCTATTATTTTCTTTCCTTTTCTTCTTTGCTCGATCAGGAATTCCAGGAAGCTATATTTAATTTTATCCACTCGCTGCTGAAAATCGAGGTAGTAGTCTATGGAGGTAATGCCTGCTTCAAACTCTTTTTTAAGAAGATTTTGTACGTTAGGAGAAATCCCTTTGGAGTTATCATCCTGGTGTTTGGCAAAAATTCTCAAAGAACCTCCGTGAGTAGGTATTTCCTCCACGTCAAACATTTCGAGGCCTTGGCTTTCGAAAATTCTTTTAACTGTGGTAAAAGACAGGTAAGAGAAATGTTCGTGGTAAATCGTATCAAATTGGGCTTCTTCTACAAGCTTCAACAGATGTGGAAATTCCATTGTCACAACGCCGTTATCTTTAAGGGCAAGCTTCATCCCTTTCACCAGGTCATTAATATCAGGAACATGGGCAAGTACATTATTTCCCAAAATTAAATCGCCTTTAATACCTTTATCTGCCAAATGTTTGGAAGCCAGGTCTGAGCCAAAAAAGTCAACCATAGTATCTATTCCCTTTTGTTTTGCCACCTCAGCCGTATTTGCCGTAGGATCAACGCCTAAAACAGGAACTCCATATTCTTTAAAATATTGAAGAAGGTAGCCATCGTTGGAAGCGATTTCAATTATCTGAGAATCTTTTCCAAAGCTGAACCTTTCCATCATCATGTCCACATACCTTTTTGCATGAGCCAGCCAACTGGTAGAAAAAGAAGAAAAATAAGTATATTCTCCGTCGAAAATATCCGACGCTTTTGCAATTTCATCTACTTGAACAAGGTAACAATTGTCACAAACAAAAATCTTAAGCGGATAATATTTTTCAGGTTCATTCAATTGCTCCTGCTTAAGCATTGCATTTGATGGAGGGCAATTTACCAGGTCGACAAAAACATGTTTAAGTTCATTATTACAATGCCTGCAATTCATATTTATAAAAGGTTTTCTATTTAATATTTTTAGTTAGACAATAGCTTATTTAATTTTTATATCATTTACCGATAATAAAGGATTGTTTTTATCCTTTTCAGATATAACAGATACTTCCAAAGGCCATTCTATTGCCAATACGGGATCATTGTACCTTAACCCTTTTTCAAATCCCGGCGTGTAAAAAGCCGTATGATGATAGATTAATTGAGCATTATCTTCAAGCGTTTGAAATCCATGAGCAAAGCCTTCTGGTATCAGCACCATCTTCATGTTTTCTTCGGAAAGCTCCACTCCAAACCATTTCAAATAAGTAGGAGAACTGTCCCTTAAGTCGACCAGCACGTCATATACTTTTCCCCTTACACATTTTATCAATTTGATTTCAGAATAAGGTGGAAGTTGATAATGTAGCCCCCGGATTGTTCCTTTAGTCAATGTCAGCGAAAAATTGAATTGAACAAACTCTTTATCAAAGCCAATCTTTTCAAAATCCCTTTTACAATAGGTTCGGGCAAACAACCCCCTATCATCCGAAAAAGGCTCAAGTTCTATAATATAAGCGCCCTTCAAAGGGGTTTCAATAAATCTCATACTAATTAACTTAATACTTCTTCAGATTCACCGATTAATCTTTCGGCTTTGGACTGCACCACCCTTAGCTCGCTATCAACTATTGATTTTGCTTTTAATTCATTGATTACAATAAGCCTGATCAGATTAGAAGTTCTAAAGTTTTGGTCTTTAAAATCTATGCTTTTCAGGCCCAGGATCAATTCATGAATTGTATTTTGAAGATCATAAATCGGCTGATAATCGGGCGCGAGGGTATTAAATAAACTAAAATCTACTTTATAGGATCGTTTATCGGGTTGGGCATCTTTGTTAATGGATACTTTTGTTTCAGGCAAAATTTCCTGAATGGCCCGCGCCAACTCCTTAACCTGGTAATTCCATTGATTGCTTCCGGCATTAACTACGAGAAAACTGCCTCCGTCATTTTTAGTTCTTTCATGGGACCAAATTATTGCTCGCGCCATATCCTTCACATTAATCAAAGGCCGCCATGGAGTTCCATCACTTAAAATAGTTATTTCACCAGCAGTAAGCGCACCGGCAACAAAATCATTCAGTACCAGGTCAAGCCTTAATCGCTCACTAAATCCGCAAGCTGTGGCAAATCGCAGACAAGTGACAGTGAAATTTTCATCGGCAATTTGGCTTAATCCTTCTTCAGAAAGCACTTTTGATTTTGCATAAGCGGTAAGCGGATTAACGGTTGAAGTTTCCGTGCGGGCTCCATCTTCTGCAAATCCATATACACTGCAACTGGAAGCAAAAACAAAGCTTTTCACGCCATTGCTTTTTGCCTTTTTCGCTATATCTAATGTCGCTTTATAATTAATATCAAGGGTGACGTCTTCAAATCGATTACCAATTGGGTCATTTGAAATGGCTGCGAGATGAACCACTGTATCAACGTCTTGTAAATAACGCTCAGGAAAATTTCTAACATCCCCGTAATATTGAATGTCAAGAAAACTATCGGGAGAAATTCCTGAAGTAGTTAAATATTTAGAAAAAAAACCTAAATCGTATCCGATTAATATAGCATCGGGATATTTTTTCCTTAGCTCTTTTACCAATACAGGTCCTACATAACCGAGATTTCCCGTAATTAAAATTTTCATTGTTGAACAGATTTTACGTTAGAGGTATGAGACACAAGGGACTCCCCTTGTTTGTGCTTGTTATGTTTATTCATTTGTGTTGTTATGCTGGTAGTCGTTCTAAAATTCAGGTATAACATCCTACACTTCTACTGCCATTGGTTGTCTTTCCCAAACTTTCCAAGGCGCCTTCCCTGTTTTCCATATTTCTTCCAACACATTTTTATCCCTAAGACTATCCATTGGTTGCCAGAAGCCCAGGTGTCTAAAGGCTACAAGCTCTCCATCCTTGGAGAGAAGTTCCATTGGTCCCTTCTCCCAAACCGTTTCATCTCCATCTATATAATCAAATACTCCGGGCTCAAGCACAAAAAAACCGCCGTTTATCCAGGCAGATCCATCTCCATCTGCCTTTGGCTTCTCTCTGAAATTTTGAACAATAGTCTCGCTGTCTGCTAAATGAATCAGACCAAACCTTCCCGGAGGCTGTACGGCGGTTAAGGTAGCTAGCCTCCTGTGTTCCCGATGGAATCTGATTGTTTCTGCAATATTCACATTGCTTACGCCATCACCATAAGTCAGGCAGAAAGTATCATCTCCGACATAATTCCTCACACGCTTCAGCCTTCCTCCTGTCATAGAATTTTCACCGGTTTCCACTAAAGTAACTTTCCATGGTTCAGATTTATGATGGTGTAGTTCCATCTTATTCGTGGACATATCAAAGGTGACATCGGCCATTCTTAAGATATAATTGGCAAACCACTCTTTGATTACATATCCTTTATAACCACAGCAAATGATGAATTCATTTATATCATAGCTGG
Source organism: Cytophagales bacterium (assembly GCA_035628645.1). Taxonomy (GTDB): domain Bacteria; phylum Bacteroidota; class Bacteroidia; order Cytophagales; family Cyclobacteriaceae; genus DASPJL01. The sequence goes on from DASPJL010000198.1 coordinate 54,051, forward strand.
AATAAATCTTCATAATGTGCCATAAAATTGGCATCCCTCCTATTTCAACCATTGGTTTAGGTTTCACACCGCTTTCTTCGCTTATGCGTGTACCAAATCCTCCCGCTAAAATAACTGCTTTCATAAGTATGGGTTTATATTTAAAAAAGTTGATTCAATAATTTTGTAATCCTATTATTTGGGCTGTTTTTCTAACCGGTGGTTCAACGGAGAGAAGCTTTGAAAGGTTTTTACGTAGTTTATTTTATTTAGATTCTTATCGTCATAAACTAAATTTTTATAGAATCGTTAGGAGGAAAGACTAGCTGTAAAAATCAAAAAATGTGTTTCAGCAGAATATTTCTTCCCGTTTTGATCTTCCTTATAATTCCGGTCAATTATTATACAAACTCCTTTTTATTTAATGCAAAGGGAGTTAAAATCTCTGTATCAGATAAAAATCTCAAACCATCTATACAGACGGCTTCATCTTTTAAGACAACATCCCTTGCAAAAAATCAAAAGGAAAGAGAAAGACTTTTTCATAATAAAATCGGGATCCATATAACAAAAGAAGAATTGGCAATATGGAGGGAAAGAGCGAAAAAAGGTCCATACAAAACCAAGGGCGATGTCAGCGAAAACTCACCGGGAGACTGGGATAGAATAATCAGGAATGCAAATAAATTTTTACTTGATCCTTATAAAGAAATCTGGAAAGGGGATCCTTCGAAGGGTTGTGTCCAAAAATATTCCGCTCATCCCAGCACTGAAGGAGTAAAACTGAGGGATGCCGCTTTTGTTTATCTAATTAAAAAAGAAAATATTTATCTAAATGCAGTAAAAAAAAACCTCCTCGCTCAAGCCAATGAACCGCTTACTGACTTTTCAAACCATAACCGATGGTGTGAGGATGTTCTTTACGATGTCAATCCTGCCTTTTCAATAGCCGAGTGGCTTACACGCCTTCTTTTAGCATATGATTACACAAAAGACGGTTTTGAAAACGAAGAGAAAGCTGCAATAGAAAGATGGTTTAAAGACGCAGCCTATTTTTTTTACAGAAATACCAATCCCGGATTGAATAAATTGTTTGTTGACAGAGAAAAAAACGATCATAGATTAAGTTCTTATGCCATGGCAGTGAAAGTAAATAAACTTACTGCTGTATCTTCCGAGGATGGCTGGAAAATTCCCAGCCTAGCTAAAAGTTATAATAATCGCAGGGCTGTGATGATGAGATTTGTAGCTTTTACCGGAATTTTAATTAATGACGACAAATTAAAAAATTCAGCAAAAGTTTTTGTTAAAGAATGGCTTAAATTCAGCGTTTTTCCTGATGGCGTAGTCGGAGAATTTGAAAGATGGAAAGAAAATTTTCCGGATCTGGGTTGGGCGTATGCCTCTTCAGTGATAAGTGCAAACCTGGATATAGCAGATGCTTTGGCGAGAGACGGCGACTTTGAACTATATAAGTTTAGTACATCAGAAGGATATTTTGGCACAGAAGGAGGAAATAAAAGTCTATTGTTAACAGCAAGAACACTTGTTAATTTTTTAGATGGAACCGTTAAAAAACATATTCCGATTTCAGCAGGAAAGGAACCAAAGTTTGATCCATATATTGATGGTATCATAGTAGAAAAAAATTGGTTCACAGTAAATGACATCTGGCTTTCGGTTGCTAATGTTTACTTTCAGGATGAGTACCTGAAAAACAATTATCTACGAAAAAGTTCAAAAAGATTACCTTATCCTTCTGCGGATAAATTAGCTACAACAGGACCACACCAGCCGTGGAGTGGTGTAGGCGCCATTTATCCAGGAATATTATTTATGTTTGGAAAAATGGACGGCAAAGTTTGGCCCTACCCCATTGAAAAGGATGAAGTCAAAGCAGGATTAAATAAGTAGCAATAAAAATTGTATTACAATCTCCAATTATCTTATCAGGCGTAAAGAACCTTTTGATGATGCTGTGGCGTCCGTACATTGAATTACATAAAAGTAGGCTCCCTCCTCCAGTTGCTTGCCGTTAAAAGTGCCATTCCAATCATTATTGTAGGAAATGGTTTCATAGACCTTTCTACCTGTTTCACTAAAAATAATAAGCTTGCAGCCCTCCAGTGCCTCTACATTTTTAATTTTCCAGGTTTCATCTCCTAAACCGTCTCCATTAGGAGTAAATACTTTTGTGACCTGAAAAGCCTCATTTTCCCTGGTTTGAATTGCTTTAGGCTCTTCTATTACCGTAATCGTTTTTTCAGTACTACATCCATTATTATCCTCTACCCATAAAGTGTATTCTCCGGCGTCTACATTTTCCAGATCCTCATTTATTGATCCGTCTGACCAGAAGAATTTATAAGGCTTTTCTCCTCCGTTTACCGTAATATTTATAGATCTGCCATATTCCGAATAAATTTCATTTTCTATCACAGATATTATTTCGATACTTTCAGGTTCAGTAATAATGACTTCAGCACTTTTTTCCATTCCTTGCTGATCAGTTACCCTTACAGTATATATCCCTGCAATTAATTGATTTATGGTTTGCGTAGTTTCTCCGGTCGACCAATAAAATATGTAAGGCTCTATGCCGCCTTTAACAACTACAGTTGCGGTACCTGTGTTCTGTCCGTGACAGGCAGGATTTACAGCAGTTGTATTGATTGTTAAATCGGAAGCTGATTCTAGTACATTAATGTTAACTTCGTCAAACGAACTTGCTCCCAGATCATCAGTTGCGGTTAATCTAAAAATATAATTGCCGGGATTAAGATTTTCTAAAATCAGATCTATAGAATTATCATTTTCAATTATAAAATCCGGACCACTTATCTGAGTCCATAGGGTTGTTATAATGGCGCCATCGTTGTCTAATGCCTCGCCATTGATGGCAAAACCATCAAAAGGAAACGTAATCGTAGTATCTTGTCCTGCAAAAACCTCAGGAGAATTGTTTTCTGAGGGATCAAGTTCACTTGGATTAACCATCAAACTCACCTCATCAAAAGAACTCGCTCCGTCATTATCTGTAGCTTCCAACCTGAAAATATAGTCACCAGGCAACAGCGCTTTTAAATACAAAGCGCTTGAGTTGACCTTTTCCATAATACAGTCCGGACCATGTACTTTTGTCCAAAGTGTTTTTTCTATTGTTCCGTGCTGGTCCGAAACACTTCCTTCAATTACAACATAATCAACCGGTAAATCAATATTCATATCTGCTCCAACCGAAACCAACGGTGGGGTATTTTCTAATTTGGGATCTTCAGGATTAACCGTCAGATTTATTTCATCAAAAGAAGAAGCGCCGGAATTATCGGTAGCTGTCAGCCTGAATGTATAGGCGCCGGGCAAAAGACTTTTGAGATACAAAGTGCCTGAATTGGTATTTTCCATAATACAATCAGGTCCTTTGATTTTAGTCCAAACAATTTCATCAATTGCTCCATCCTTATCCAATACATTTCCTTCAATCACCACATCATCCACAGGTAGCTTTATACTCTTATCCGCTCCTGCCGATACCTGGGGCGCGGTATTTTTTATTGGAAATGGATTTACCAATCCCTCCATTTGTCCAAACATAAATAACTTTCCGGCACATACTGCACCCGACCCCGTCCATACAATATTAGGCCCAGTAGATGCAGGGTATTTGTGATATTCTTTTGTACCGGGAGCTTTACGCGTATAGACACTTTTTATATAGGGATCCTCGTAATAAACATTAGCCTGGGAAAACCAAATGTCATACGCAGAATACCAACCTGGATAAACCCCATCTATTCTATTGTCCTCACTTGTGTTTATCGCATATCTTTCCAGTGATCGGTCAACTAGCTGCAAGAAAAGTTTTATAACAAGTTTTAAATTTTTGGCGCCTCCCTCTGTACCTCCGAGGCCTTCACTCGTCGTGTAATTGTATAACTCCATATCACCTGCCCTACCGAACAAATCTGCTATTGTTTGAAGCTGGTCACCTATGCTCATTGCATAAGCAAAGCCTTTGTCGGGCAGAGAAGAAGTTGATCGCTCAAATTCAGCCAATGTTCCGTCGGGAAACACGCTGTATTTCATAAATTCTTTAAAAAAATATTTAGCCGATTTTTTAAAGCTTTCATTGTTGAATTTTATGCCGCTGCTTGCTACCAGTCTTGCCAACGCCCCTCTCCGGTTGTTATAGGAAAAAGCAATCTTAGGAATTCTGTAACCATTGATATGCGTTTCTTTGGTATTGACGATGGTGCCGGCTCTTTTGACATCTGCAATTATTCCCTTTTCTCTGTCCCTAAACCATTGAGAAAGACTAAGATCCAGGCTATATTGAAAATATGCTGTGGAATTTTTAAACCATTGATCTAAAACAGGATCCTGGATTTGAATAAAATCGTAAGCTAAAAGGAGACGATTTACCCACTCCGCAATGGTAAATCCAGGATTTATATCGTATAAATTTCCCCACCTTGATTTATTTGTAAAGTCAGTCATTTTTTCACTAGCCTGTTTTAACAGGGCTTTCTTTACTGCTTCCAGGTATCGTTTGTCTTCTTTAACTGCATAAGCAAAAGCGCAATTAAGGATTTTCACTCCTTTGGTATGAGGATCAGGCTTTGAATAGGTAGGGACTATTCCTGTAATAGGATTGCCATATTTATCCATTGTCGGCCCGATATAATGTTCCTGGAAGGGATCTTTCACCAAATCTTCTGCATCCCTTATGATCCTGTTCCAATCACCCGGAGAATTTGAGCTAACATCTCCGTAACTTTTATAAGGACCATTTTCAGCGCGGTCCCTCCATATTATTAATTCCTCCTGAGTAAATTGTAAACCCAACCGGGTTTGCGAATAAATAAAGGTTGGATAAGAAAAAAAGTAAATAAGTAATACAATCAGAAGATTCTTTAAGACTTTTTCCATAGCTTTATTTTATTCAGCTAATTTCATTGATAGAAAAAGTCAATACTGTTCTAAAAAAGGAGTAGATTAATTCATGTGAGAATTTCAGGCAGTTCTAAGCGATATTTTTAGCCAAGTTTTGAATAATTATAAAATAGAGCTTGTCGGTTAAAAACCTTTCTGGTATTAAAAAAATTTAAGCAACTGGGATAATTACAAAAAGTAGCTTAAAAATATAATTATATAAATATTTTTAAGCTACTTCATCCGAACAAATAATGTGTTAATCGCAAAAAATATCCGCTTTATCGAAAATTTATAGATAATAAACGAACTTAAGGATTGCTTTTTTTATAAAACAAAACATGTAACTTTTGAGGTGTCTCAACAGAAGGAAAAAAATTTTAAGAGTAGAGAAATTTTAAATTCTACTTTTCTTACGTTAAATATTATAATTTTTTAAATAAAAAATTTAACCATTCCATCTTTTTCATTCTATAAAAAATAACAAAAGGGACATTTACACAAAAAACGAATATCTATATGCTTTTTTTTACGTATCAGCCTTCAGTTCAGTACGACAAAAAAGTAAAGGTATCAAATGATGTCAAGGGTTTAACCCAGAGATCACTGAGTTTTCACGAGTACACCGAGATTTTCATTTCTCTATGGACTTTTTAATCTCTATGATCTCCGTGGTTAAATTTAATTATCAATAGATTTAAGAATGAAAATTGGAATAGCAGCCCCTTTAGGTATTCATGGGTTAAGGAATTATTTAGATGTTGAAGATAAGTATCTTTCGTATGGGTTAGAGGCTACTGCGGTAAATAATTTAATTATTGGCTTATTAAAAAAAGGACATACCGTTTCTGCTTATACTTTAGATTTTAATGCCGAAACACCTATTACTTTCAAGGGAAAGAATCTGACGGTGTATATGGGACATTATAGAGCAAGACCCAGGAGTCGTATGTTGGACTTTTTTAGCTATGAATCCACGCAAATCAAAAACTTTATTAAAAATGACAAGCCGGATTTTGTTCATGCGCACTGGTCTTATGAATTTGCTATAGGTACCATCCTTTCAAAATACCCGCACCTAATTACCTTCAGGGATGATGCCAAAACGATCTTATCTATTCATAAAGACCCTTATAGATTAGTTAGGTATTTCATGGATAAATGGGTGAGATTTAAAGGTAAAAATTTTAACGTTGCTTCTCCCTATATGCAGGAACTATTACCTTTTCCAAAGGATAAACTTCCGGTAATTCCTAATTCCTTTCAGGAGCAATATATAAAAACGAGCAAAAGCTATCCCAAGGAAATGCCTATTCGAATAGTTACGATTATAAATGGCTGGAATGAACGAAAGAATCCTCTTCCGGCTGTCAGGGCGTTTAATCAATTGGTTGCTAAAAGTACCATACCCCTTGAATACCATATTTACGGAAGGGAATGCAGTATTAATGATCCCTCTTTTCAATGGCTTAAAGCAAACAACCTGGATAAAAATATTTTTCTCCATGGGGAAGTTCCTTATTCTCAACTAATGGAGGCATTACCTGGATACGACATTCTGGTGCATCCTTCAATTGAGGAATCTTTCGGGAATAATTTAATTGAAGCGATGGCCAGCGGAGTGCCTGTGGTAGCCGGAAAGTATGCGGGAGCCGTACCTTGGGTTCTTAATAATGGAAAAAGTGGTGTTCTTGTGGATGTAACTTCAACAGATGAAATAATGGAAGGAATTACGTCCCTGATCTCGAACCCCACCCTATATGAAAAACTAAGTAAGGAAGGAATCCAAAGGGTTAAAGATCATTTTTCATCTACTGCCGTTACTGGCCAGTACCTGAATTTGTATGAAAGGATTTTAGGACGAGATAATAAACCCCGCTGAATTACTTAATCAGATAACCAAAAACCCTTCTGACATACCCATTTAATAAATAATTAGGAATAAAAAATGGCGGACAATTCCTGAAGGCAAAACGTGTGAAATTAATAAGATTTCCTCCTCCTTTCATTCCAAATAAATGATTGTAATAATTTTTTACCGTCTTCCTTTTCCTGTTCTGGAAATCTCCGCTTTCATCGGGGTATGTTAACAGCCTGGCATCGTAGTTACAATAAACTTTGAATCCTTTTATTTTTGCCTGGCTTGTGTAATCATAATCAGCGAAATAATGTGGAAACTTATCCTGAGCAAACAGCCCTATTTTTTCAATTACTTTCCTGGGAATCAATAATCCTCTTCCCGGGAAGTAACTTACTTCATGCAGTCCTTTTTGATTTTCCTTTGGGATGATGTTCAATAGTTTAATACTCTTATTTCTCCTCCAGTTCAATCTTTCCCCACCATAAATCGGCTTTTTACTTTTAGCATCCAAAGCCATAGCCCCAAGCAAGGAATCAGGATATTTCTCGCTCCAACGGATCATCTTTTCGATAAAGTCCTCTGTAGCAATTACATCATTATTTAATGTCATTACACTTGAAGCGCCTCTTTCAAGCGAAAATTTAATTCCCATATTTACCGAAGCCGTCCACCATAAACTTCCATCGCCATATAAAACATGAGTTTCTGGGAACTGTGTCTTTATCATATCAGAAGTTCCATCTGTGGAACCATCATCCACAATGACCACTTCAAAATTTCTGTTGGTTTGTTTTTGAAGGGACAGCAGACAATCACGTGTAAAATCTTTCCGGTTGAAAACAGGAATAACAATGTATAACATACCTATTTATACTAATTCTTTTTCAAATTTGATTTTATTCTCAGTATTTGATACTTCCTCAATTTGCTCCTCTTCACCTTCTTCTTGTTCTATGAACGCACATCCGATCCCGGTCAATCCGTAAATGAAAACCGGCCAATTATAGGAGAAACCAAAAGCAAAAATACTGATTAAAAAAGAAGCCAAAACGAGTTCTTCTGTTGTTAGGGACTTCTTCTTGAACACTTTATAAAAAAAGTATAATACAGGAAGAATTACGATTATGGTGCCAATTATTCCCAAATAGAATAATTTATCAAGGTAGAAACTATGAAAGTGGTGCCCTGTTCCGTCGTTAAAATAAGGCGTGCCCGCATCCGGATGATAGAATTGAATAGGTAATTCAAATCCCTTAAACCTTTGCCCTGTCAAAATAGCATCTTCCACAAATGGCCAATAGGATAAAAACTGTTCGTAACGCCAACTTCCCGTTCCTTCTTCTTTAAAATTCAATATATCATCAAACCTTCTTTCAAAAGTTTTGGCAATTTCAGGATTATCAATCAATACCAATGCCCCGACAATAAATATGGAAAATAAGGGGATTAATATTATGGGAATAAATTTCATCCCAATTTTCACTTGTGATTTGGTATAAAGAAATAAAACATTAAAAAACAAGGCTACCACAGCGGCAATCCAAACCGATCTATGTTGTAAAAAAGCCACGAAGCCCATAACTACCAAAAAAAGAAGTAGATCGGCTGTGCTTCCTTTTTCCATATATTTATTGAAAAAGTAAATACCCGCAAACAATAGCAAATAAGTGCTGGCAGCAGAAAAACCTCTTTTGGTATCTACAAAAGATGAAAATGATAAAACCTCTGTTTTATATAAGATCAAGTCAAGGAAAAAAGCTATCAGAATAGCATAAACTATTAGTTTCATCTTGGATTGCTTCACCTCTCTAAAGAAAACATATACAAACGGTACTACAAATAACACCATTAGTTTGGTGAAAACATGAGGATAAACCATGACCTGGTTGTAGTAATAAAGGGACTCCAGAATAAGAAAAGAAAAATAAATTAAGGCTAAAAAAGTTGTCTTCCTCATAAACGATTCTTGCCTGAAGAAGGAAATTATTGCAATCAGGAATGCCAACGGGAGCAAAAATTTATCGGGAGTAAAGGCAAGTGGTTGTCCCTCCGGTCTCTCTCCTACCAATAATTCGAGAAAAATTCCGTCTGTTAATAAAACTAAAATTATAATTACAAGGAACGCATAGCTGAAGTTAATCAACGTATTGCTTCCGTAAGAGATCTTCATAAAGCATTAAGAATTAAGAACCATTTCTTTACTATTGGAGGGTTTTACGTTGTAAAGCTTCAGCAGTTTATCCAATGACCTTTTCATGTCATAATTTTCAAGTATCATTTTCCTTGCATTTTCCCCCATCTCGCCTCGTAAATGTTGATTTTCAGCTAATTTAATTACAGCTCCGGCCAAACTCGAAGGTTTTTCTTCAACAATAAATCCATTAACCTTATCCACGATGAGGTCTTTCAGCCCGTAAACATTGTAAACCACAGAAGGCAGTCCACATGCCATTGCTTCTATAAGGGATATTCCTAGTCCTTCGTAACGAGAAGGCATGATATAAATGTCAGTTGCTACCAGGGCTTGTCTTACATTTTCCATTTGCCCGGCAAACTTCACATGAGAACTGATATTCAATTGTTGAGTATAAGCCTTCAATTCATCCAACATTGGACCATCTCCGATATTCAAATAAAAGATCCTCTTGTTCTTTGCCAGGATCTCAGGCATAGCCGTCAAAATATCCTTATGGTTCTTGGTTTTGGTAATGGAACCAACAGAAGTAATAATTAAAGCGTCTTTTGGTACGTCCAGATGTTCCCGCGCTTCAATTTTTTCCCAATCATCTTTTAGCGGATCGAATCGCGAAAGATTAATCCAATTAGGTACAATAATAGTAGAATTAAGAAGAATCTTTTTTTCTACTGTTTTAACAGACTGTCCGATTGAAACAAACCGTACTTTAAAAATTTTTCTAGCGATAAACCTTTGAAGAATTCTTCGGAGTTTCAGGTATCCTTTGTAAGTAAAAACGCTATGTACAGTTCTGATTATATTGACACTCGTTGCCAGCCGTATGGCTAATGTATACCAAAAGAATGCACCTTCAGAATGCATATGAATGGCGTCAAACTTATTCTTCTTAAAGAATTTATAAACTTTGATAAAATGCCCGAGAGAACTCTTAAATGGGATATGATGTATTTTATATCCAGATCTTCGCAATATTTCAGCGTACTCGCCTAACTCTTTGCCAAAGCTTAAAATATGCAACTCTATTCCTTTTGACTTAAAATATGGAGCGGCAAGATTAAGCATTACCTCCGCTCCGCTATATTTTATTTGAGACAAGGTATGAATTATTTTCATTGATTTCATTTCACTCTTTATAACACTTAAATCTTTCCTGTTCGCAGCACTAGTGAGAAAATTCTTGTTTACTAATTGGTAAGCAACGCTTTTTAATAATTATGGTTTGAAAATTTTTTAAAATTAAGCCTGCATATAATACTTATGAGCATCGCTCTTATACTTATATCCATAGGTATCCTTAAAATCCATGTCATTTATAAGCATACAAATATTTTTTACTTTTTTCTCAACATACAATTCATCAATCTGAGAAATCATGGCCTTGTCTGTATAATTAGATCTTACCACATAAAGGCTGGTGTTGATAAAATCCATTAACACAAAGTAATCAGAAACATAGCAGGTTGGAGGAGTATCTATTACTATATAATCATATTTCTCTGACAATATGGAGAGCATGTACCGGAACTCGGGCTTCGTCAACAAACTCAGCGAATTCCCAGGGATAGGGCCGGAAGGCATTATATCCAGATTGGTTACGTCCGAAGAAATAATACTTTCTGAAAGGTCTGTAGTTTTATCCAGGTAAGTGGATAAACCTGCTTTATTATTCAGATTGAGGTACTGGGCAATTTTCGGTTTTCTCAAATCGGCATCTATCAGCAATGTTTTCTTGCCTGATAATGCAAAATCAGCACTTAAATTAATGGAGCAGAAAGTCTTACCCTCGCCTCCTATGGATGAGGTTACTCCTATTACTTTTTGATCGTAATCAGAAAACAGATATTGAAGATTGATCCTGACGGACCTGAAAGATTCTGCCACTGCCGACCTCGGATTATACACCAAAGGAAGTTTAATTGAACTCGTGCTGTGAGCAATTATTCCAAGAACCGGTATTCTGGTTAAAGTTTGCAAGTCCTCCTTAGTGATGACTTTTTCATTTAATTTATCTTTAAATAGTATAAATCCTATCGGCAAACAAAATCCAAGAAAACCCGCTATCAACAAGATCATCTTTCTTTTAGGAGCAATGGGACCACCGCCCTCTACTTTGGCTTTGTCTATTAATTTCCGATCTGATTCATTTGTAGCCAGGGCAATCGATCCCTCAGCATATCTTTCCAATAAGAAGTTATACATCTTCTCGTTGTAATCAAATTTCCTCTGAAGGTCGACCAGTTTTCTCTCATTTTTGGGAAGCCTGTTAACTATCTCATCAATGTTCCCTATTCTTTGATTTGTGTATTTTAAAGATTGACGGGTAGCTTTAATCACGTTATCCAGGTTAGTAATCAATGATTGTTTGGTATTTTTAATTTTTGCGTCTATTACTCTAACCAAAGGATTTCCTTCTTTTGCACTATAGTTTAATCCTGCGCGCTCTCTGTACAAATTTGAAAGCTCAACCAAAAGGCCGCTAAGTATCGGATTGTCTATTCCAACCGTAGAAGGCAACACAGCCTTATTAAAATTTTTATCGCTCTTTAAGGAACTTAAAATGTCTTCATAGTAAGTCAAACTCATGGTGGTTGTTGCTCTTTCTGACTCCAACTTATCCAGTCTGTCATACACATTGCTCGATGCATTTTGAACATCCATAATTCTATTGGTAGACTGGTAAGATTCCAAAGCAACTGACGAATGCTTCAATGAATCACCGATAAGGGCAATTTGCTCTTCGATGAAATTAACCGTTTTCTGACCTATATTTTGCTTCTCATCCAGGTTATATTGAATAAACACTTCTAACAGTGTATTTAAAAAATCAACTTCCTTTTCTTTTACCGGGCCTTCTGAAGTTATCTCCAAAATATGAGACTCTCTGTCAAATGGTTTTGCTACTATCCTGGATTGATAGCTTCTCACCATTTGATTAGGATTATTTATTTTAAAATAAAATTTAGCGCCTTTTTTAAGGGCTACGTTTTTATTTCTGACAATATTAATTCCCAGGTAATTATTATTAAAAGGCTCGCCAAATAGTATTGTCTTTCTGAATTCAACTTTAGAAACTTTCAATACATTGCTGTTTTTCTGAAAATTGAACAGATTCACATCCTCGCCATCTACCTTGAGCTCATACAATTCATCGGACACTATATTGATATAAACAGGTACATTTATAATCTGATTTGACTTTTTATCAAGGATTACGGTAAAGGGAGCATCTTTATAAATTTCTTCTGTAGAAACCTCGCTAAACGTATTTATCCAGGAATCTTTAACCTGAAAGTAAGAAACATCAAAATCCAACTTTTCCAATGTACGTTCCACCATTGTGGTAGAAGTAATCAATCCTACTTCATCCTCCATCTTTACTCCTTTGCCCATCATATCCATTGCGTTCAGCAACTCCTCCACCTGTTTGGAACCTTTGCTTTCATTATCCAAAAACAATGAAGCCTTCACCCGGTAAATATCAGTCGTTGTTTGCAGATATATGTAAGCCGCAACCAGGGAAATAACCAGACACAAAACAACTACATACCACTTTCTTGTAACCTTAAATAAAAGGTATTTAATATCAATTGAATTTTCCTGAGACTTATTTTTCATATGTTTAATAAATTCTAATTTATCTATATCCTTTTTCCACCTTTAAAAAACATCCAGCTAATTAGGTAAAAAGAACCTTATAACGACCGCAGCAGCTGTTATCCCGCCAAAAAGTATTCCCAATGGCTGAAGGTTTGTTCTAGCTATCTTTGCCCTTAGAGGTTGTACGTAAAGAACATCGTTTGGTAACAAATAATAATATTTTGATTTTACAATATTTGGATCGGTAATATCTAAAAGAACTACTTCAGAACCTGTTTCAGTCTGCCTTATTAATTTAACTTTATTCCTGTTACCAAAATCTGTTAAATCACCTGCTAGACCGAGCCCCTCAAATATTGTCGCCTGATTATTATATACATAATAGTAGCCTGGATCTTTCACCTCTCCTAAAACGGAAATTTTAAAACTGATTACTTTCACCTGAACATTAGCGTCATTTAAATATTGAGAGAGGTGCTTTTGAACCACAGTATTGGCCTCGCTTATGGAAAGACCCGCGACTTTAATTTTTCCTACCGTTGGCAATGCAATATACCCCGAGTCACTCACGGAATATCCGGCAAGAAAAAAACTTCCGGGATTATTAATAAAGCTGCTTCCTACATTCGCAATATTGAAAAGTTCATTTAATTCGGTCTGTGTAGTTTTTACTACCACTGACAACACATCATTTGATTGAATAATATATTCAGGTTTTGGATTGGTAATTTGTATTGGCTTTTGTTCTTTTAAATTATTATTCTGAAGATAGACCAACCTCTTGTTGGAAATACAAGAGCCCAGTGCAAAAGCTATTGCTAAGCATAAAAAGATTTTCTGAGTTGTTCGCATGTTAGTTAGTAAGCTTAAAATTTGTTGAAATACAAGCACCTTATACGGGGCGGGTATTGATTAAGTTTTGAACATTATCTGATTCTACAATCTTTGTTTTTTCCTATTTATATATTTAATCAAAATGGACTTGATGCATGAGATGCGTGGTGCTAGGACCTAATACTTAAAACCTTGTATTTACTTTGTCTAAATCATTCATTTTCATAGAATTTGTGCGTTTTCTCTCATCAGCCCATAACTACAAATACACTAATTGGATTTTTTAATGTACAAGTACGACATTCATAATTAAGAGTTCTATTTTCATATTCCGATCAAAAGAAGTGACTGTCTCAAAAGATCTCTTCCCAGGATTGAGTTATCTGGACAAATATCAGAACAGCATTTTGTCTGATTTTCGGTTTTTCTTTTGAGACAGCTTCAATATAAATTTTACAGGGCTTTTGCTAATAACTTCCCCATTATTTCAATTCCTTTTTCTATTTGAGGCGCAGTTGAATTTGAAAAGTTTAACCTAAGCGTATTCTTTTCCGCTCTGTCAACATAGAATATTTCTCCCGGCACAAATACTACTTTTTCTTTTGCTGCACATTCAAGCAATTGAAAGGCGTTAATTTTAGCAGGCAGCTTCAACCAAACAAACATTCCTCCTTCAGGATCATTATAGTTTATTTGTTTTGGGAAATGCTTTTCAATCATTTCAATCATAAAATTCTTTTGTTTTCGGTAAGCTTCCTTGATGGTTGTGATGTGTCTATCGAGGTCATTGTCTAACAGGTACTGATAAATAATTCTTTGAGACAAAAAATTACTATGAAGGTCTGAAGCTTGTTTTACCAAAAGCAGTTTTTCGATAATTCTTTTTTCTGCTACTACCCATCCCAGTCTCATTCCCGGTGAGATTATCTTCGAAAATGAACCTAATAAAATCCCCTGTTTTCCAATAAGTTTTTTAACAGGCGGAACACTTTCTTCTTTAAAATTTATATCGCCGTAAGGATCATCCTCCACCAATAATGTATTGCTTTGAAGAATAATTTTGGCCATTTCCTCCCTTTTGTGTTCAGCGCAGCTTATTCCTGTAGGGTTCTGAAAATTGGGAACGGTATAAAATAATTTTACTGCGTTATCGCGAATTACCTTCCGAAATCCATTCAGATCAATTCCATCCCCTAATAAATCCACCCCTAGAAAAGTTGGTTGATATAAAGAAAATGCCTGGATTGCTCCAAGATAGCTGGGTCTTTCCATCAATATATGGTCGCCGGGGTCAATAAAAATTTTACCTACAAGATCAAGCGCCTGTTGGGATCCATTGGTAATTAAGATTTCCTCCGGGTCTACCTCTAATCCCTTTTGAGCATACCTTTCAGCTATATATTTCCTTAAGGGATAATAACCTTCGGAAACGGCGTATTGAAGTACGTTTTTTCCATCATTTTCCAACACTTTTTTTGAAGCTGCTTTAATAGCTTCTACAGGAAAAAACTCAGGATTGGGAAGACCTCCGGCAAAAGAAATTATATCCGGCTGCGAGGTTACCTTCAAAATTTCTCTCAGAAATGATTTGGGAATGTGTTTAACTCTTTCCGAAAAAAGTAATTCGTTTTCATTTTGTTGCATATAGTTGTTGTTTAAAATTTTAAGAAAAAAAAAGCCTGGTTTTTTTTAAGAACCAGGCAGTGAAGTTGTTTTTATTAGAAATAGCTCACCCGGTCCAAAACTTTTTGGCAATGACCACGGCGACCAGAAGGCTATTCAAATTCATGAGTATATGATTATTTTTTTATTCGTTAAATGGCAAAAAAAAACCCGGACTTTAGTGCCCGGGTTAAATCTTTTATAAAATTAAAAATCTACATACCGGGTCTGTTACAGTTTTTCACTGCGACAACAACGGCGATATTTAGATTCAGATTAAACATTTTCAGTGTACAAGATTAATTATTAAAATTTTTCAATCCAAAAATTTGACAACTTTTTAAAAGCTGTCAAATCTAAAATAGTTATTTCGGCAACACCTTAAATGTACTTTGCATAACATAGGCATGCCCCGGTACTGTACAAACAATGGTATAATCACCAGGAGTAGTTGGGGCCGTAAAGTAAATCGATTCTTTTGAGCCCGGTCCTAATAAGTTTGTATGGTACAATACCTTGTCAGAATTTGGGATATGATTCATTTCGGTTCCCTTTATACCTAAATTAATAGCCAGATTACCTACTTCAATAGCTGTACCCGGCATTACAATTACACAGTTATGAGGCATATCATCATTGTTATTAAAGGTTAATTTAACTTTGCTTCCGGCTTTAACTTCCACCTTTGTCACATCATACTTTAATCCTGGCTTGGTACCAATCTTAATTTCAGCGTCAGGCTTTGACCAACCTTTGGGAAGAGAAGTAACCCGTTTGGCAGAACTAGCTTTTGATTTTTGATTTTTTCCTTTGCTTGTTTCAACTACCCCTTGGTTCATATTATGTCCCATATGGGCAGTTTCCAGCTTTTGTCCTTCTGGAATATTATTCAAAGTATAATAAGTAACAGGATGAATTAGAGGCAATTGTGAATCAGAGATCACATCATTCAACCTGATTTCGTGAATATACTTTTCCCTTAAATTGTCTACTACAATTCTTGCCTTGAGCCCATCTTCTGATACAACCACTGCTCTAACGGCACAACTTTCATCATTTATTGGAGGACTACCGTAAACAGGATGATATTTATAGATAAAGCTTGTAACCTGATAAGAAGCCGGGTTACCGGCAGTAGCCTTATTGACAGGCATTGTAAATTCTAATTCAAATCCATCCGGTTGAGCTCTGACAGCTTTTATTTCGAAAGGCACCTTTCCTGTCCATTTAAGCTTTTGCAACCCATAAGGTTCGCTACCAGTTGAACCCCATCCTCTGTTGGTCATACCTATGAACAGCCCGTCTTTTGCCCAATCCAGTCTCATTACGCCTGAAGAAAAACCTTCTCTAAAAGGAAATACTGCGCCTTGGTATTCACCTTTAACCTTTTCCAAAAACACCCTGTTGATCTTGCTTTGACCTTGGTCACCAACCAAAACTTGTCCTGTAAATGGCCCAAAATTTTCCTTCGTTATTGCAATTATATCTGAAGTCGAAACTCCCATAACATAATGAGGTATCCAAACAGAAGGGATTTTGATCGCAGGAAAATCTTCAGCCACCTTGAAGAAAGGCGTCCCTTTTTCCGTCGTATCATCTTCTATTTTTTCGGGCTTTTCCCCTGGTTTTGCAAACCTTGGATCTACCCTTGAATAAATATCTTTGTCAGAAAGCCTTACCGGTGATTCCGGACGATCTGCCCAAACCAGTCCTGCTGGATGCCCTGTAAAGTCACCTTCTTCCAAATAAGTAATAAAACCGGAGCCCATCCAGTCGCCTTGATTATCAGAATAAAAAAGATCGCCTTCAGCATTTAAGCCTAATCCGGCTGGAGACCGCATCCCTGTAGCAAAAGGGGTTATTTTTCCATCCGGGGTGACCTTCTGAACCCAACCTCTCCAAGGTACCATACTGTATCCGCGCCACCATTCATGACCATAGAATCCAACATTTCCAGATACATACATTGATCCATCTTTCTTTATGACCGGTCCGTATGAATATTCGTGATAGTTTCCTGAAACTGGCCAAGAAGCTACTGTTTCATAGACATCGGCTTTTTCATCGCCATCCTCATCAACTAATTTGGTCAGCTCTCCTCTTTGAGATAGATATAAAGCATTGTCCTTAAACTTCAACCCTAAAGGCTCATGAAGTCCTTTGGCAAATAATTTAAAAACGGGTTTGTCAATGTTTGTAACATCGATAATCCAAACTTCCCCTCTTCTTGTGGCGGCAGCCAATTTTCCATTTGGTAAAACGACCAAGCCCCCTACTTCGAGGACAATATCATCAGGAATAGGCACAGTAGAAATTTTATAATATTGTGCTTCCTGAGCATTATACGTTAATGCGGGAGTAGTTTCTTGCGAGAAAGAAGGGTAAGATATAGCCATCAATATTCCAACCAGTCCTACCGCAAATTTTTTCATTAAACTTTTAGTTCGATTTATTACACAGTTCATGTTTTCCATTTCAGTTTAAAGGTTAGAATTATAAGCTAATTGTATACTTTACATTAGCCTGTTTGCCTCCATCTACCAATAGGAGAAGTTCCTCACGTCCGTTAGATTCCCGAATGATCGGTTTGGCTTTACCTTCCAGCTTTAAAGTATAATTTTTCCCGGCAACTGTGTATGTGTTTTTCGATGACTTCTTAATGTCTTTTCCTTCAGCCAGCAAAACGTATAGATTGGAAATTTCATTGTCGGAGGTTATCGAAAGTTCCCGGCTAAGTCCGTCCTTCGCTTCTGTAGGCAGCATTTTGTCTTCCACCTTCAGGTCATTCACTGAATAACTAAATGTAGGTCTTCCTGTCTTATCTACTTTGTAACCTTTAAATTTATAGCTTTTGGCAAAAGTTGCTGAGTCTGGCCAGATGGCATTTTTATCGCTAAGCATTGCAAAAACGGGAACATCAGAAATGTCCTTGGTTTCGGCAGACGTTTTAAAAAAACCTCCGCCACGATTTATCCACATTGGAGCAACATCTACAAATTCACCTTTCCAGACCTTCAGTAACGTTCCATTATCGGAATCAAATAAATAATGAATGTTTGTTGGGTCGCCTACGGCTACTGCATGCGATTTTACCTTGTCATTATGTGAGGCAAAACACCTCAGCACATAGGCCTCATTTTTAACATCAAGAAGCATAGGTTTTCTTTCCTGCGCACTTATCTGAAATGTTATTGAGATTAAAAGGCAAAATAAAGACCATCTGCTTAAATGGCCTATGACATAATTTTTAATTTTCATCTTTTGTCATTTAGGGTTGAAGTTTAGTTAATAATTATTCTAAAGTTTAAATCTATACCATAAAAAACATTCTGTCCATATGCAATTAAAAAAATTCAAAAGTCTTATAAAGAAATTATGCAGAAATTAACAATAAGAGATTATCTCTCAGCCTTTTTTAACAAATTAGAAAAACGATTCCCCGAATAAGAAGTTCATGTTTTGTTTTATGAATTTAAAAGAACAGAAAAGAGATGCTATTGTTTTATGAACGAAGAAGAAAATTTATTTATTTAAGGATTTTTCAGGAATATTATTCAGAATTAAATTTCCTTTGGGCCTTCTTTTCAGAATGAAGTTTCTTGCTTTTCAGTCTTTCCTGAACAGCCGATTTTCGAGGTTTCGTTTTCTTCCTTGCCTTTCTTTTAACTAACGCTGTATTAATAAGTATAAAAAACTTTTCCGTCACGTTCCTTTTGTTACCCAGTTGTGTTCTTTCCTGCTGAGAAGCAAGCGTCATAAAGCCTTCATTGTTGATCTTATTCTTTAATTTACTTTCTATCAGTTCTTTTTCTTCAGGACTTAATATTTGAGAATCCCGGACATGAAACTTCAATTCTACTTTGGTAGAGACTTTATTCACATTTTGCCCTCCTGCACCGCCGCTTCGGGAAGTGTTGTAAGAAAATTCATTAAAAAATTCCGGATTTAAATTTTGAGAATACATTATACAAAAATAACCTAAAACCCCTGATTAATCCACCCTTGCTTATTTTGGTATTTCACCCACAAATAATTATTAAACTGCCCATAAATTTCAATATGCTTTCCTACCTGAATGCTATCTTTTATTATTGCTGTAGAATCAGGGTAATCTAACACACTTACCTGATTTCTGGCAACTATTGTTTCGAACGGCTTTTCTATAGTTTTCACCTGATGAATGTTTACATAACCATGCTCATTATCAGGAAGCATTACCTTGTAAAAAGCGCCACTTAATCCTATAATATCTAACAGGGTATTTTTGACAAGTAGTTTCTTAAAATTTATAAGCCCTGACACCGAAGAGTTACCAGCAACAGAAGCATATAAAGGAGTGTCTTTATCTTTTGCTTTTACTAAAATATTTATAAAAGCAGCATTTCCTTTAATTTCCGGATAATCTGCGCTTTGGTTTGCTACAAATGGAAAAGGGTCAATAGCGCCCCGACCCCAGGTGTAAATTCCAAAGTGAAGATGAGGAGGAGTGGTTATTGCATTTCCTGTATTTCCTACCAAACCAAGGGTATCTCCTATTTCTACGCGTTCTCCTCTGGAAACCATCTGAGAATCCAAATGTGCATAATATAAGGTGTAATTTCTTTTTAAATCATTTAAAAGCACAACTTTACCTCCCAACCGATTTTCTTTTACGCTGGAAATACGGCCTTCACTAATCGCTACCACCGGGGTTCTTTTCGGAACGAAGATATCTATTCCTTCATGCTTACGTCTTCCCCCATCGCGGTCCATGCCAAAGAAGCTTCCGACTGTTTTACTGTCTCTTCCGGGAATTGGATAAGGTAAAGAAGGATTTTTGCTTATAGTAATGGTATATTTTCCTCCTCTTAGAAGCTCAGGCTGAATTCTTACTATAAAATTCTGGTCTTCTTCTACTTCATAACTTAGTTTTAATGTAGAATCTGCCGAAGAAATCGATCTGGATTTTTCATCCTCATAATTCTCTTCAAAGAGGTCAATAAAAATTCGGCCTGGGTTTCTCGACTCCCACTCGGCATTGATAAGAATAACTTCTCCTCTTCTTGCCGGAAACCTGAAACCCAATGCCCTTACTTTTTCTTCAGAAAAATATCCCACTTCCTTAAAAGGTGTTTCTACGCTTACTGTATCCTGTAATGCTCTTTTTCCCGCGTTGATCCACTCTTCCCCTATGGCCGTTTTTTCTATGTCTGCTTGTTTCAGTTGTTGAACATATTTTTCATAGGGCGATTTTGGTTCAAATAATTTTCCAACTTTTTTAGAACAGGAGGCAAACAATATCGATAAAGTAAAAAGGAGTATTGTACTTTTATTCACATACCACATATCTAAAAGTTTTAAGAATAACCTTCCTTTATAATTTGGAGTTCAGAATTTTTATGAAAAACTGATTTTTGTTTTGAAATAGAATATCTTGAGCCCTAAAGAATAAAAAAAGTCAAAATACTGATAATATAAAATTAACTATTGCCATGTATAAAATAGGAATAGACCTTGGAGGAACCAAAATTGAAGGCATTGTTCTGGATAAAAACCTGAAAGAAATCTTTCGAAAAAGAATTTCAACGGAACAGGAAAAAGGATATGACCACATATTAAACAGGATACACCTCCTTTACAATGAATTGGTTTCGTCTATAAACAAAAATACTCACACATTTGGAATAGGCACACCGGGAGCAATTTCCAAAAAGACAGGGCTACTCATAAATTCAAATACCAATTGCTTAAACAACAAGCCCTTTTTAACAGACCTAGAACGGAAACTAGGAAAAAAAGTAGCCATCGAAAATGATGCAAACTGCTTTGCTATGGCAGAAGCGCTTATGGGAGCAGGCAAAGGCAAAGACCTTGTCTTCGGCGTGATTATGGGTACTGGATGCGGAGGAGGCATAGTGTATAAAGGGCAATTATTTGCAGGACTACAAGGAATTTCCGGAGAATGGGGCCATATGACAATAGACCCCGAAGGCCCTGAATGTTATTGCGGAAAAAGAGGGTGCGTAGAAACATTTATATCAGGAGGAGGACTTGAAAAACTTTATTGGAAAACAACTTCTACAAAAAAACCACTTAAAGACATCATAGCAGATTGCAGAAATAGTGACCCTTTTGCAGTCAAATTCTTAGATGATTTTTTTAATCATTTCGGAAAAGCACTTTCAAATGTTATCAATATTCTTGACCCTGACGTGGTAGTGCTTGGTGGCGGAGTATCTAATGTAGAAGAATTATATACGAAGGGAATTGAAAAAGTAAAAGAATATGTTTTTAACGACACCCTTGAAACTCCCATTGTAAAAAATAAAACAGGAGATTCTGCAGGAGTTTGGGGAGCAGCGTTAATAGGAGTTTAAATGTTGGATGATAATTTTGAATGTTATTCAGAAAACTTTCCAAAAGTTTTAACTTTTGGAAAGTTAAAAAGGAAATTCAAATCCATCTCCTATTGTTTCTTAGCAATAACAGGGTCTGAGTTATGATCTATACCAAATTCGTTTTCCGGCAGTTTGCCCGGTTCTTTTTCTTCATCCAATTTAGGCTCTCCAGTTGCACTCGGATTTAATTTATGTTTTTCATCTGCTAAAGGCGCTTTGGCTTTTTGTGTTGTTTTCCCCTTTTCCTGATTTTCCATAGCTCTTAAATTTTAAAATTTAATAAATCATACGAAACGATTTAAGATCGGGTTCTCATATGCAGGAATCTAAAGATAATCACAACTACATGGTATGAAAGCTACGCTGAGTTAAACTGAATTTTAATATTCTCATACGCCAATTCAATTTTTTCCCGTTGCTGATCTACCACTTTATAAAGTTCCTCGGGCAAGGCATGTTCCTCCATAATTTCATTATATCTATCCAGAGCTGCTTCCTCGCCGGATATACAGGAATCTAATATCTCTTTTTTATCCCCACTGGAAAGCGCTGATTTCCTGTCCATCCAAAGCTTGCGGGCCTCACTGAAACTTTGCCCGCCAAACAGATTTTTTTCAAAGTGATCATTATAAGGAGCGAGTTCCAGCGCAAAGTCTTCACTTTGTTTTACATAACCTTCAAACAGTTCACTTAACTCATCGTCATCAACATATTGAGAAGCTCTTTCAAACCCTTCTTTTCTTTCACTTATTATTTTTATAAGTTCATGAATTGCATCATTGCTTATATCACCTTTTGCCATGGCTTCATTTTTAGGTTGAAATTAATAGCTATTTACTGCCAACAAACAAAAAATGTTGCTGTAAGTACTGTAAAATAACTTAAAGGAGAAAGGAAAAACGTTAATGACAAATAAAGCAAGTGGTCGGGAATAGGATTTCCCTGACAAAAAAAAGAATCAGAAAACTGATCCTCTAAAATATCTTTTAAATAAGAAGAAAAATTATCTAAAGCGGAATGAATGTATTATTTCTTAGTTTCGAAACTTTTTTTAATTTCTTCAACATCTACATTCTTGATTGTTGGCCTTGCGACTAACTGCTTTATTTTAGCCACTCTTGCTTTAGCAACAGATCTGTTTCTTTTTTCTTTTCTTTTTAGACGAGTAACTCCCATTATGCTTTTAATTAAAAATGAACCGCAAATTTAGATTAGACAATCCAAATAAAAAATATATTTTTTAGATTTTTTTATAAAAGACAAATTTACAAACGAATCACACCGCGAAAAGCGGAAACCAAGGTCTAATATTCTTAATTTCACATCTTAAATTTCATAATTAAGATGAGTAAAGAAAAACCTTCACTTCCGAAGGGGACCAGAGATTTCGGTCCTGAAACAATGATCAAAAGGAATTTTATTATCCAGAATATAAAAACAGTCTTTGAACTTTTCGGGTTCTCCCCTATTGAAACACCTGCAATGGAGAACCTTTCTGTATTAACTGGAAAATATGGAGACGAGGGAGATCAGTTGTTATTTAAGATCTTAAATTCTGGCAATTTCTTAGAAAAGGTAACGGAAGAAGATCTTTCAAAAGGATATAAGTCTACCACAAACAAAGTTTCGGAAAAAGGGCTGCGGTACGACCTTACCGTACCTTTTGCCCGATATGTTGCTATGAATCGGAATGAAATTAGTTTTCCTTTTAAAAGATATCAGATACAACCGGTATGGAGAGCCGACAGACCTCAAAAAGGGCGTTACCGGGAGTTTTACCAATGTGATGCAGATGTAGTAGGAACCGATTCTCTAATCTGTGAAATGGAAATCGTTGCGATAATAAACCTTGTTTTTCAAAGAATAGGTCTTAAAGACTTTACGATAAAAATTAACAATCGAAAAATTTTAGCAGGTATAGCAGAATATATTGGCGCCCAGGGAAAAGAAACGGACCTTTTTGTTGCCATCGATAAACTAGACAAAATTGGTGAAGAAAATGTAGCCAGGGAGTTATTGGAAAAAGGCTTTAGCAAAACCAGTATTGATAAGCTTAAACCCATTCTTAACCTTTCAGGCGATCATTCTTTTAAAATAGAAGAATTAAAAGATATACTGACCACTGAAACGGGCAAGAAAGGAATCAGTGAACTGGAAGAAATCCTTGAATTGACTGAAAAATATAAAATAAAAGATTCACACATTGAAATAGACTTAACACTTGCTCGGGGACTTACCTATTATACCGGAGCCATATTCGAGGTAAAGGCAAATAATGTTTCCATGGGTAGCATTTCAGGTGGGGGACGATACGATAATCTCACCGGAAGCTTTGGTCTTCCGGGTGTTTCCGGCGTTGGAATATCTTTTGGAATCGACAGGATTTATGACGTAATGGCGGAGCTTGATCTTTTTCCGGAGTCTTCACAAAACTCCACTAGAGTCCTTTTTGCAAATTTTGATAAAGCAGGTGAAGAATATGTGTTGGAAAGCTTAGCAGAGTTAAGAGCCGCAGGAATAAAAGCTGAAATTTACCCAACAGGGGACAAACTTAAGAAGCAATTAAATTATGCTAATGCAAGAAAAATTCCCTTGGTAGTTTTGGCGGGCGAAGAAGAGGTTAAAAATAGCACTTTAACTATAAAGGATATGAATTCAGGCGAACAAAAAACAATCCTTAAAAAGGAATTGCTTAAATTAATTTAAAGTTTTATCTTAGAATTACGGAAACTATCAAATAGAATTATTCCAATAATTTAAATAATGAAAAAACTTTTAAGATTCGACTGGGCTTCAAAATACTTGTTAAAGCACAAATCCCATTTTGGAATTTTAGAGGGTTTTCTCAGTGAATTAATTTTGGATAATATCCGCATAAAGGGAGTCTTAGGCAGTACCAACCAAGTAAATGGCGTAGAGGAAAGATCCAGCAGGACAGATTTTTTAGCAGAAAATTCTAAAGGAGAATTGATCGTTCAGATTCAAAATAACCGTGAATCTAACTATATGTTAAAGATGCTGTATGGATCCAGTAAATCCCTTATCGATAATTTTCAAGGCTATGGCGGAGCACGTCCCAAAAAATTAATCTGTATTAATATTGTTTATGCCCCCGCCCAGGATGATGATTACATCTACAGAGGGAAATCGATGTTTGAGGGATTGCACAAAAAAAATCTTGTAGAAATTAATAAAATAAATGGCTTCTCCAAGACAGACCTGAAAGATATGTTTCCTGAATATTATTTGATTTATGTATATAATTTCAGGGACGTTATAAAAACCTCACTCGACGAGTGGATCTACTATTTTAAACATGCTGCTATAAAAGATGATTTTACAGCCAATGGTTTAAGAGAAGCAAAAGAAAAATTGAGCCTAAGTAAATTAACTGAAGAGGAAAGAAAAAAATACGAATCCTTTCTAAATGTAATAAGCAACGACCCTTTGGAAGTTTTGCAAATGAGACTTAAAACGGAAAGTCTTTTAAAAGAAAAGGAAAGACATACTAAAGTTGAAATCGCTAAGGCCTTAAAAAGTCAATTTGTTCCCCTTGAAATTATTTCCCAAAGTACAGGTCTTTCCGTAGTGGAAGTTCAAAGTCTTTAATTAAAGTTTTATTGAATTTACTTTATTTTTCTTGAGATCCTTCTTTAAAGCTTCCAAATCAACATTCAGCGCCAATTCAATATTCTTTTTGCCCATAAAACCCTTCACGTACTCAATTTCAAGACTCTGAATAAAGTTTTTATACCCTTTATCCTTTATTAACTCCTGATAATAGCGTTGATTTTGAGACATAAATTCTTCTTCTTCGCCAAGCAAAGGAAGCGACTGGGCAGTTCCTGGTACTCCTTCAAATAAAAGGGATTTAAAAGCCCTGACTTCAGCATTTTCTAAAGCCGTTGCTTTATCTTTTCCCAACGCGGTTGCCTTGACTTTAATTGAAGAAGCTTTCATTGGGGTCTTCATTGTAGAAGCTTCGGAGGCATAATTCCCTGTACAATAAAGGGCGATTGTTCCCACCATCAGCAGGATTGGAAAATATTTAAAAACGTTCATAGCAGTTTGATTTATTTAAGGATTGAATACAATAAGCCGGCTGAGCAACAATAAGTGATGGAGAAGAAATTAAGGAATAACTCCTGTTCTCCTTTCGTTCACTAAGATTTAAGAGATGAAAAATGGTCAGTAGAAATTTTATCATAGAGTAAATAACATGTATCAAAAATGTTGGATATATTATAAAATATCTACTGTATTTTATATTTTTTCTTACCTACATTTTTGATTAGTTACTTTATGATAAATCCGGCGGCTTTTAGGTCATTCCAATATCCCGGATATGATTTATTTACTACAGAAGGATTGATGATTTCAACC
The DNA here is from genome assembly GCA_035628645.1 of Cytophagales bacterium. Classification (GTDB taxonomy): domain Bacteria; phylum Bacteroidota; class Bacteroidia; order Cytophagales; family Cyclobacteriaceae; genus DASPJL01. Next base: position 79,873 of record DASPJL010000198.1, read on the forward strand.
GGAGCTATACTGGCCAATGGAGCAAAAGCCATTGCCATTCTGTGGTCATCATAGGTTTCAAATCGAAGATCTGAATAAGATTCTACTGGTCTATTGTCATTTTCCAAAACCCAAAGACTATTGTCCTCATTGATTTTGGAGCCAATTTTTATCAGTTCATTTTGTAAGGCAAGGATTCTATCCGTTTCTTTAATTCTTAAACTTTCAAGTCCTCTTGCTGTTAACTTAATTTTTTTTGCGGCACATATTACAAAAACAGTTTGCGCCAGGTCAGGACAATTCGAAAAATCAAATTCCAACTCATTTTTACTTGGTATTTTTTTTAATCTTACACCGCCTTCATTAAAAGAAGTTTCCACTCCCAGTGAAGACATAATTTTCACTATTGTACTATCTCCCTGCAAAGAATCTTTCTTCAGTCCGATCAGTTCCAGATCTGATTTTTCACTCAAAGCCGCAATACTAAACCAATAGCTCGCTCCTGACCAGTCCGATTCGATCCAATACTTTTCTGCTGTATAAGGTTTAGGCGCTACAGTAATTGTACTCCCCTTCCATGTGTATGAAGCCCCAAAAAGCGTCATTAAGGAAAGTGTCATTTCGATATAAGGTACCGAGCCTATTTTGCCTTCAAGCGTTAATTCAAGTCCTTCCGGCAATATCGGTCCTACCATCAAAAGCGCTGAAATGTACTGACTGCTGACATCCCCTCTTATTCGGATGTTCTTTTTACCTGAATAACTAAATCCTGAAATTTGCAAAGGAGGATAGCCCTCGTTTTTCTGATACTTTATCTCTGCACCCAATTCCCTAAGGGCATCAACTAAAATTTTTATTGGCCTTTCCTGCATCCGTTCAGTACCTGTAAGAATCTTATTAAGTCCCTTCACTGAGCAATAGGCTACCAGAAACCGCATCGTTGTTCCTGCATCCAGTACGTTCAGTTCCTTTTCATCTGAAGCAAGTAATCTTAGCATAGTTTGAGTATCGCGGGCCTCAGAAATATTAGACAACTGCGCCTTATTACCAGAAAGTGCATTGATAATTAAAGAACGGTTACTTTCACTTTTTGAAGAAGGTAATAGGATAGCACCTTTGGTAGATTTAGATGGAAGACTAAGGATAACGGATTCGGAACTCTGCATGTGTTTAAAATAAAAGGTGCAATATTAATGGTTTTGAAAGAGTTTTGAATAAAAGCAATGCCAGCATTTTATTTAAAAAGATAAAATCTATGGGCAGAGGCAAGAATAAAAATCAATAATTTACAAATGTTATACGCACACGTTTTAAAATTTTCAACTTTTAAAAATCATTTAATAGGATTTTAAACTGTGAATTTTTAATTTAGCATAAATTTGGTAAAAATAATTTCTATGATCATAATCTCAGACAGCGGCTCCACTAAGACAGATTGGAGACTTCTTTTAAATGATTCCTCCATTGAGCAGGTGAAAACATTGGGTTTTAGTCCAAGATTTCAACAAAGCGAGGAAATTTACACTGAAATAGAGGCTAAACTTTTGCCACTGATTAAAGAGGAGGTGAATGAAATTTATTTTTATGGTGCCGGCTGTTCTACAGAACAGGCCAATATTATTGTAGAAAATGCTTTATTAAAAGCATTTCCTAATGCAGAAATTCACGTTGAAGAAGACATGCTTGCCGCTGCAAGAGCCTTATGTGGGAATGAACCTGGTATTGCATGCATTTTAGGCACAGGTTCAAACTCCTGTCTTTATGACGGAGAAAAAATAGTAGGCGCCATGCCCAATTTAGGCTTTATTATGGGTGATGAAGGTAGCGCCGGATATATGGGTAAAAAATTAGTTGTGGATTATATTCATGGAGATATGCCCTCCCATCTGATTGAAAAATTTAAGAAGCGATTCAACAATCTTACCCGGGAAGAAGTAGTGGACAATGTTTATAATAAGCCAATGCCCAGCCGTTATCTCGCAACTTTCACCAAATTTATATTCGACAACTTATCAGATCCTTATTGTTATAAATTGGTCTACAATTCCTTTGTAGAGTTTTTTGATAAAACGGTATGCAAATACCCTGATTATAAAAACATAAAAGTACACTTCGTTGGCTCGATCTCCTTTTATTACAGCAATATTTTACGCCAGGTCGCCAATGATAAAGGCGTAACATTAAAGAACATTCTTGAAAGTCCTATTGCGGGATTAACTTTATACCATCAACAACAAATAATAGCCAAGTGACCGTAACCGAATCGTCCTCCAAATACAACGACCTGGACAAAATGTCCGTGAGGGAACTCTTGGTTAATATAAATAACGAAGACAAAACCGTTCCTAATGCAGTAGAAAAGACTATTCCGCAAATTGAGAAACTGGTTTCAGGAATTGTAGAAAGAATGAAAAAAGGAGGAAGACTATTCTACATAGGGGCCGGCACGAGCGGTCGGTTAGGCATTGTTGATGCATCTGAACTCCCTCCTACTTATGGCGTTCCACACGGATTGGCGATTGGAATTATTGCAGGAGGAGACAGTGCTATAAGGAAAGCGGTAGAGTTCGCAGAAGATGACACCGCCCAAGCCTGGAAAGATCTGTCGGAGTTCAATATTGACATAAACGATACGGTTGTAGGAATTGCTGCCTCAGGAAGAACTCCCTATGTAATAGGAGGACTACAAAAATGCAGGGAAAAAGGAATCTTTACGGGAAGTATCACGTGCAATACTCAAACTGAAGTTGCCAAACATTCCGATGTCGCAATAGAAGTGGTAGTAGGGCCTGAATTTGTTACCGGTTCTACAAGAATGAAAGCAGGTACTGCCCAAAAACTTGTACTTAATATGCTTTCTACAGCAGTGATGATCCAACTAGGCAAAGTAAAAGGGAACAAAATGGTGGATATGCAGCTTTCCAATAACAAGTTGGTTTTAAGAGGAACATTGATGCTGATGGAAGAACTAAAAATAAGCCAGGCAGAGGCAGATAAATTATTGAAAAAATATGGAAATGTGAGGGCTGTTTTAGACAATTATAATGCATGATATCGAACCTTTTTATAACTGGGAAAAATATTATTCTGTAGAGCAAGATGAGAACTCCCCTTTCTATGGAAAAAAGTATGACTTCACCCAATACACTAATGATATCTATGGGTATTATATAGATCCTGCCTGGGATTATATAGGTTCAGAAACTTTATATATTAAAATTCTTTTTGCCAATTATAAGCGCAACTATGTAATCATAGAATTATTCGGAGAATGGAATGATGCCATTCACAATGACATTATGCATCTAAAAAGAAACGTCATTGACCATTTGACCAAATATGGAATCACCCAATATATTCTGATAGGAGAAAACATCTTCAACTTTCACGGCTCTGACGACTGTTATTATGAAGAATGGTTTGAAGATGTCGAAGACGGTTGGATCGCTGCTTTAAATTTCAGGGATTTTGTGCTGGAAGAGTGGAAAAAGTATAAATTGGATTGGTACATAAATTATGGAGGGAGCCTGGAGATAGAAGGCTGGAGAACCATGAAGCCAAATGATTTTTATGAATCGGTAAGACAAGCCATCGTACGAAGAATAGGATAGTACTAATGACGATTTTAGAATGACGAATAAATGAAATCGGTTAAAGAAAAACCTCGCTAAAAACTACTCATTTTTTTTACTTCGGCAATTTTTGGTATTAGGAAACGCTTGCCTGTCTTCACTTCCATACAAATGTATCTTGTTCTTTTAATTTCCTCCTTAATAAAAACTCTCTTGTTAAATACAAATTTTTCCCCGGGACTTAACTCATGCAGGCTGATTTCATTTTTCTTCTTATTAAATGAACGAATAGCAGCAGTAAGGTTAGGATCTGAACAAGAGGAAGCCTTTGGATTAGTCATATAATTATTCAGCGCATCGTAAATCCTTTCAGGGAAATTATCAAGATTAAGCACCGGCTTGACCAAAAGTTGAAATTCCTTTTTCCATTCCATCCCATGTGGAGGTATCCTATTGCCGTATTTTTTAAAAGCTTTAAGGTGGGCAATCTCATGAAGGTAGGTAATTAAAAACCCAAAGCAGTTAATGTCATGATTAACGGTGATGGTATGTCTTTTTGTTGAATAATCATACCTGTAATCACCAAGTTTAGTTAATCTTTTGGGGGTGATCTTTAGGTCAAACTTATTTTCATGCCACAGGTACACACAATATTCCACTGCAGCAGGAGGAACAAATTTAATAAAGGTCTGTTGAGGGGTAAGCGAATGCATATTAGTGCATATATAAAAAAAAGAGCTCAAAAAGAGCTCTTTTAATTCAAATTATTTTACTGAAAATTATTGAGCAGCAGCAGTGTCAGCTTCTACAGCAGCAGTGTCAGCTTCTACAGCAGCAGTGTCCATTGTTGCATCTTCAGTTGTTACTTCTTCAGTTACTTCTTCAGTTGCAGTTTCTTCAGTTGCTTCTTCAGATTTTTTAGAATCACATGATGTAAAGGTGAATAAAGCACCAGATACTAATAATAACGCAAATAACTTTTTCATTTTTACAGTTTTTAAATTTTCAAATTTAAGACCAAATATAGATAATACTTGTAATACGAAGCAAGCTTCTTTACTTTTTTCTAAAAATTATTTTAACAGGAACACCCTCAAATCCAAAGTGTGCGCGGATTTTATTTTCAAGAAATCTTTCATAGGATTCCTTAATGTATTGAGGTAAATTACAAAAAAAAGCAAATGTAGGACTTCTGGTAGGCAACTGTGTTATATACTTTATTTTAATATATTTCCCTTTGATTGCAGGTGGAGGAAAAGCCTCAATTTCCTTTAGCAAAATGTCATTAAGCTTTGATGTAGGTATTTTTTTGGTCTTATTTTCATATACCTCCACCGCTGTTTCAATTGCTTTAAAAATCCTTTGCTTATTGACTACCGAAGTAAAAATAACAGGCATGTAATCCATCGGAGCAAGCCTTCGCCTTAATTCATCTTCATAAGCCTTCGCAGTATTACTGGTTTTTCCTTCAACTAAATCCCATTTATTCACCAATAGCACAAAGCCTTTCTTGTTTCTTTCAGCAAGGGAAATAATGTTCATATCCTGCGATTCCAATCCTCTTTCTGCATCCAGCATGATGATACAAACATCTGAATCTTCCAATGCCCGAATAGACCTTAACACAGAATAAAATTCTATATCTTCGGTCACTTTTGCTTTTTTCCTTATTCCTGCGGTATCGGTAAGAATGAAGTCCTTATTAAAAAGCTGATACCGCGTATTGATTGCATCCCTTGTAGTTCCTGCCACATCGGTTACGATACTTCGCTCTTTTCCTATAAGTGCATTTAGAAAAGAAGATTTACCTACATTAGGTCTTCCCAATATAGCAAACCGGGGAATGCCGGCTTCAGGATTTTCATCATCAGAAGCTTCGAAGTGTTTGACAACTTCATCCAATAATTCCCCTGTACCCGAACCATTCTGGGAAGAAATAGTAAGGACTTCTCCTAAACCTAAAGCATAGAACTCGCCTGCATACTGAGCCTTATCGCCCGTATCTGCTTTATTGGCAACTATATAAATAGGCTTTTTTATTTGTCTTAAAAGGTTTGCGAAATCTCTGTCCAGGTCAGTAAGGCCCTCAATAACATCAACCATAAAAAGCACTACGGATGATTCTTCAAGCGCCAGCTTCACTTGTTTCCTGATCTCTCCTTCAAATATATCTTCAGAACCTTCTACATATCCACCGGTATCTACTACTGTAAAATGCTTTCCAATCCATTCCCCATATCCATAATGGCGGTCTCTGGTAACCCCACTTACATTATCCATGATTGCCCTTCTTTCTTCAATAAGCCTATTAAATAAAGTGGATTTTCCTACGTTTGGTCTGCCAACAATTGCAACAATATTTGCCATATAAAAATAATTAACTTGCAAAAGTAAGCGAATTAATGCACTTACTGTCCTATACCGCTACTTTATTTGCTCAAAAGGTTTTGGTTCCTAAAAATTTAAACTTCCCACTGCTGAAGCTTTTCAGGCCACTTGCAGCGTAGGCAGTAATTGAAGTATTAAAAAGTCAGAATTAATCTTTGATTATTTATTCCACTATAATTGTATCCTGCCTTACGGAATAGGCGCTAAAATAGCCCAGCGCACCATTACTTAAATTTGAATTGGGATTGGCCGGGGATTGGCTGCTACCAAGCGCTTCACGGGCTGTTCTGTAAAATTCAAATGTCGGTTCATCTATACTTCTCAATAAAACAACTATAGAATCCCCTTTTTGCAGATCCACATCTTCGCTATCTGTAAATAAGGTATAATTTATTTCTGTCCCGTTATTAAATTCATCATCGTAAATATCAATTTCAGGCTGCCGAGCGCCATTAATAATTTGGATAATCCTGTAATAATTATCGACATCAAGAATGTCGTTGAAAGTTACGTCGACGACCTTATCTGGGCCAAAGTCGCTTTGTCTGATTGTTAAATCAGTGATCTCAACAGGCAAAGGCATAGTCGATACTGCTTTATACTCCTGATCATTCACTTTTACTGAGAGCGTGTAAGTTCTTCCGGGAACGCCTTGTAAAGAAGAACCCGTATATATTCCGGGAGAAGTTTCGGTTAAAATTTCAGAATCTTCTAAATCATCACTAATAACTACTAATGCACCTGAAACCGGAGGAAAATCATTAACTTCATTAAAATTTACGGTCTTATGAATTTCAACTGAATAAGGTCCTTCCTGATCCGTAATGGATCCTTGAATAACAATACGAGGCTCTGTCGACTTTAAATCTACATCTATTACTTTCTGACAGGAAATTAAACTTGCTAAAACTGCAATAACAAAAACAAAGGATAAAGCGGATGATAATTTATATGAAGTTTTCATCTTAGAATTTAAAATTATAGGTAAAAGATGGGACAAAGGTGAACAAGGAAGTTTGTACTGCTTCTGTTCGGTTAGGGTCTTCTTCACTTTCTCGGAATGTAATGGAATAAGCATTTTGCCTTCCATACGCATTGTACACCGAGAAATTCCAACTGGACTCAAACTTTTCTGTTTTCTTAACAGTCCAGGTCGCCCCAATATCTAATCTGTGATAAGCTGGCATTCTGTCCGCATTTCTTTCCGAGTAATAGTTTAATATCCTATCGTCAATCGGATATTTACCATTAGGGAAAGTGACAGCATTTCCTGTATAATATACCCATGTTGCAGAAACTGTCCACTTTTTTGAAAGCTCGTAAATTCCAACTACAGAAACATCATGCGTTCTGTCCTGCTTGGCAGGATAATAATTTCCCATATTTATACCTTCTATTTTTCTTTCACTTCTTGCCAAGGTATATCCTACCCATCCATTAAATCGACCATATCTCTTTTTGAAAAACAATTCAATACCATAAGCACGCCCTTCCCCGAATAATAGTTGAGACTCTACCGTTTCGTTGAAATCAATCTGAGCACCATTCTTATAATCTATCTGGTTGTACATCTTTTTATAATAGATCTCTGTAGAAAACTCATAAGTATTGTCTTTAAAGTTTCGGAAATAACCAAGGGCAACCTGGTCAGCTACTTCAGGTTTTACATTATTGCTGCTCGGGATCCACAAATCAGTTGGATTGCCTGAACTTGAATTGGAAAGCAGGTGTAGATTTTGAACATTCCTTCCATAAGAAGCTTTAACCGAGCTCTTCTCATTTAAAAGATAACTCGCGGAAATCCTGGGTTGCAGCGTAAAATGTGTTTTAATAAATTCTCCGCTTGCATAAGAAGCAGTATCTATTGCATCTCCTTTCGTATTATAGGTATAGAAATCTCCTGGACCAAGTACACTAAAGGCATTTAGGCGAAGTCCATATTCCACATTAAAATTTGATGCGAGCTTTACTTCATGAGAAATGTAGGCATCATTTTCCCAGGCATGTTTGTTACTCAATTTGAGCCCATCTGATTCGAAGTTTCCTCCTAATGTAATTGCCCCAGGAATAATCCGGTGATAATTAGAATTAATTCCAAACTTGATTGTATTATTTGAATTTAGATAATATTGAAGATCCTCTTTCAAATTATAATCCTGGATCCTGGAAATTATGTTTATGGTATTTCCTCCAAAATCAATATTTATTTTATAATCATAATTACTGAAAATCAATGAAGTATTTGAGAACATACGTGGACCAAAAATGTGATTCCACCTCAAAGTCCCGGTAGCATTTCCCCAATTCAAGCCAAAAGTATCACCAAACCCCAGCACATCTTTGCCAAAGTAGCCCGAAAGGAAAATCCTGTTATTGTCATTGATTTTGTAGTTTGCCTTGGCGTTAACGTCATAAAAATAAAGCCGGGCTTGATTTGTAAGTGTATCCTTGGAGAGCTTTAGAAAGACATCTGCATAAGTCCTCCTTGCTGAAATTATGAATGAACCTTTGTCCTTAACTATAGGACCTTCAATATTCAATCTTGAAGCTATTAGTCCGATCCCTCCGCTTACGCCGAATTTTTTCATATTACCATCTCTCATCTTAATATCCAGCACCGAAGACAACCGCCCTCCATATTCAGCAGGCATGCCTCCTTTATATAAAGAAACATCCTTAATGGCATCTGAATTAAAAACGGAAAAGAACCCTAATAAATGAGAAGCATTGTACACTGTAGCCTCATCCAATAAAATTAAATTCTGGTCTGCAGCGCCTCCGCGTACATAAAAGCCACTATTGCCCTCTCCTGCCGATTTTACTCCCGGAAGCAACTGGATGGTTTTAAGAATATCCTTCTCCCCCATTAATACAGGGATATTTTGGATTTCTTTTATATCAAGTTTTTCAACCCCCATTTGGATCCGCGTAATATTTTCATCTTTACGTTGAGAGGTGACAACAACTTCTTCAAGCTCGTTTGCTTGTTCAGACAGGACAAAATCTATTTTTCTGTTTTGATCTAGCGCAACCGAAACGGTTTTGGCCTGATAACCCAAAAACTGTGCGGTAACAGTATAGCTTCCTTCCGGCACAGTTATAGAATAAAAACCATAAGCATTGGTGCTGGTACCCGTCGCAGGAATTTCATTGATGATTATGGTAGCCCCTATAAGCTCCTCACCGGTTTTTCCATCCCGAACAGCGCCACTTAATGTATATTTATTTTGTGCATAAGTCGTGGTATAAATAATACAATAAAGTGTAATTTGAATAAAAATAGATTTTAGTTTCAAGAGATTATTTGTTAAGTGTTTAGATTTTGAGTTTTTATAAGGATTGGAAATTTTCCACAAAAGTAATTTTTCTACTTAATAAGCAAAAGAACATTCACGTTTAAATAAATCAGGAAAAAAGCTTAACCATTAGTTTAATTAAATGGTACCAATTTGTTTAACGTTGTCATTTCATCCATACCTATACTGTCAGTATTGCTGGTACCCCCATAGAGAAATAAAATATTTTTCCAAGGGCCATCTCGATGCTAAAACACAGGAACGGACAAGAGAAAACATTTTCCAAACGGTACTCTTGTAAAGTAGTTGGTGTACTTACCACGCATTCTCCTGAGGAACTGAAAGACACGCATTTAAACATCAGAAATTTTAATCGGCTAGAGATTCAGGAATTGGAAAATTTATTTACTTAGTAAGGACTTAAGAATTTAACTCAGCCGATCAATCTTAGTGATAATATTTTTTAACTACTTTTTTATAAAAAATTACTCCACTTAAGGCCTTAATTAACCCCGCATTTAAGGTCCATCTCCTTCCCTTCTGACATTTATTTAGTAACCCATTCATTATGAGCTCGTAGGTTATTAATAGTACAATTTTAATTTTTAACCAAAAAAAAACAAGCTATGAAAAAGATTGGATTTTTTCTTTTATTAATGTTGGGACTGAACATGGCTTATGCTCAAAATATTGTAGTAGAATCAGACAAGAGTTTGAAGGCTGATTTTTCTAAATACACGACTTTCGGCTGGGCTACTCAAGTAGTGGATGCACAGAATGCTATTTTTTTCCTGAACGATTTAATTCTTAAAGCGAATGTACTTCATGCCATTGAACATGAAATGGAAAGCCGGGGATATGAGTACAATCAACAAAAGCCTGACGTAGTCATAAACACAAGGGTATTTGATAAACCAGGGCAACTCATGGGATTTACGGATCCTGCCTCAACTTATTGGGGAACAAATGAGGTAAGGGATCCTGACTCGAAGAAAGCCTATGATTTTGAAGCTGGCACCTTACTTATCCAGATGGTAGATAGAAAAACAGGCCGTCCTTTATGGCAAGGATTTGCTTCCGGATTAATGGACAATAATGTTTTTGATAAAAAGAAGGAAAAGATTGATGAAGCGGTAAGTTTGATTATGAAGGAATTTAATCAAAGAGCGGATAATCTTAGCAAAAGATAATGTCCCATAAGACGAAAAAAGCGGCCCAACCATATTATAATTGGAGGGCCGCTTTTTTTTATCTCGGATAAATTAATTTTAGAATACCTCTGCCCTCGCTAACACAGGTTCTATCGAAATATCAGTTAAAATTGAATTAGAAATAAAACATTCTTTGTGCGCCTTTTCATGCAACTTCATAAGCTCCTCCTTTGCTAATTGAAGGTTATCAGCGAAAAGAATAAAAGGTTTTAGTATAACTTTCGTAACAGCCATTTTTCCTTTTTCATTTTTCTCCACTATACCTACCGCCTCATCCTGATAGAGCTTGACGTGCAGTTTCTTAAAAGAAGCTATCGCCAAAAAAGTAAGCATGTGACAGCTTGCCAAAGAAGCAATAAAAGCCTCTTCAGGATTCACATATTCTGCGCGACCTTTAAAATCAGGCGCGGCAGAAGCTTCTACCACCTTTCCTCCTCCGAATTTCCAAAAGTGGTCTCTATCATATTTTTCATAAGAGAAATCGTCAGATTCCTGTCTCCAATCTATTAAAACATTAAATTCGGCCATATCTTTTTAATTAAAATTCTCTTTTCTTATGTATACCTAATACTCCCTGGAATTGTTTATACTGCGGTGCATGGAATCAATATTTTCTAATTTAAACAGAAATAAACAATGGCTGATAAGCGATTATTTGTAGGATTGCCCGTTTCAAAAGAGCTAACGGAAGAATTATCGTCGATTATTCAAACCTTCAGCTATCCTCACTGGAATTGGACCAAACCTTCCAATTTCCACCTTACCGTTTGTTTTATTGGAAATGTCCCCGAAGGAAAGGTAGAAGAAGTAATAAGCGCTTTGAGTCAAATTCCCAAACCTTCTTTTACAATGGAAGCAGATAAAATAATACCGGTAATGAGAAAGGGGAAATTAAATATGCTATGGGTGGTATTTAAGACCAATGAAACCTTTATCAATATTTCTAAAGAAATCCACAAAGCATTAAATGTTAATCTGGAAAGAGAACCTAAAGCACACATTACTTTGTGCAGGGTGAAAGCGTTGAATCGTGAAAGTGTTTCAGAAAAGGATTTTCCTCAATTATCCAATACCGTCTTACCGGTAAAAAATTACATTTTATTTGAATCAAAATCGGAAGGCGGAGGTCCTACTTATATACCATTAAAAATATTGTCGGCAGGTGATTGAGAAATAGTAAAAATCAAAATGGCTAACTTAAATTTTTCAAGGAGTTGGAATCATTTAATTCTTTATTGAGGTCTTTTACCCTTATTGAAATTCTGTGGCATTCTTCCCTCATTGCTTGCAAAAGATCCGCTTTGGGAATCCTTTTCAGCTCATCTAAAGGTATTTCCCCTTTTTGATAGTCCTCAATCTTTCTGAGTATATTTTTATAATAAAGATCCTCTTCAATTTCCATACTTCTTGTACGAAAAAGGGAATCTACTGGATTGAATATTAAAACAAAAAGCATTCAAAATTAAAAACAGGAATTATTTTCGATGCAATTCAAAACCATTTTAAAAAAACGGTCGTTCAACCACCCGAAAGAATTAAAACTTCTTTTCATCCTTCACATAAGCTTTTCGCTCATATGAAGGATTTTTATTTTAAGCTTTCTTTACTATTGAAAGTATAATTCATAGATAAAAAGGTTTCACTTTCCAAAGATTTGGAAACCTTAGCAAATAAATGAGGTAAGTACTTTAAGGAAAAAGTTATTCCGGGGTCAACAATGAATTTAAAAAATGGACGAAGATTGGGTTTTACAAAAGGAGAACAGAATAATAAACCATTTATTAATAATAGATGATGATCAATTGACGGACATTTTGATTGAAGGTATCAGTAATAATCTTAATTTAATCAACAGGTTTATTTTCAAAACCAATGGATGGAAGGCCCTCGAGTATTTATCCTTCTGTAAGCAAACCAATGATTTCCCAAATCTTATTATTCTTGACTTAAAAATGCCTGAAATGACTGGCTATGAATTCTTAGAAAAATATGAACAATTATATTTTGAAGATTTTTTAAATACTAAAATTGTAATAGCTACAAATTCTCCTCTCAAATATGAAAAAGATGCTGCAAATTCTTTCCCTTCGATAGACCTGTTCATTAACAAACCTATTGTAAAGGAAAAATTCCTTTACATATACAAAACACTTTTTGAAGCTTCTGAAAACTGAGTTATCAGGGGGCAAAATATTTGATATTCTTTGATATTTTCCAGATACCTTAATTAATTGCCGACAACATGTCCCTGACTTTTTTAGCGTTTAGAGGTTTTACAATATAGTGATCCACGCCAAGCTTTTCCATTAAATGCCTGTCGCGGGAATCAGAGGAAGAAGTTAAAGCAGAAATTCTAAAAGTGTCTTTGTCAATAAATGGAAGCGCATTTAAAGTTTCCACAAATTTAAAACCATCCGTCCCTGGCATATTTATATCAATTAATATCAGCTCAGGAAGGCCTTGTTTTTCCTGATAAAAATCCTTTATAAAATTTAAAGCGTCTTCAGCATTCAAAACCGAAACTATCCGGTCGGAGAAATACAACTGTTTTAAGAGCTCCTCAGTTACAATGTTACTGGTCGGATCATCATCTATCAGGAGGATACAATTAAAATAAAACATGGGTTTGTAAGATCAATAATTATTAGATTTTGTTAAAGGGGAGTTACGGTAAAAAAACAAAATGGGTTAAGGAAATTCTTCTTTAAAAATGACAATTTCAGCTTCTACCTGATTATCACCTCTATAATTTTTTATTCAAATCATTCAAAAAATTTTTTCAAAATGCTTTTTATTTTGTCTTCTGTCAGTGGTTTTTGAACAATTTCTGAAACCTGAAATTCTCTTGCATTTTCAAAATCTCTTTTCATGTAATATGAAGCCAAAAGGACAATTATGGTCTTCTTTTTTAAATTATTAAATGTATTTCTAAAGGATTGAAGAAATTCGAAACCGTCCATTACAGGCATGTTCAAGTCCAGCAAGATAAGTTCGGGCAGAGTGCCGTTTTTTAATAACTTCATAGCTTCCTCCCCATTAGAAGCTATTTGTATATCATTACTTATTTTCAAATCTCTCAATAACATCCTGTTCAAAAAAGCCGTATTGCTGTCATCTTCAACAAGTAGTGTACAGTTTAGCCTTTTCATGTGAATTTAATTTGTTTTTAAATTGCCACATGGAATACGCCATTTGATATTCATCCTTGGTTAGGGGATTTACAACCATGGCTATTTCATGTGTGTGCATTTTTTTTAAATACCACCACCTGTCCGGCATTACGGTCGGAATGGTAGCTTATGTGCCTCTATGGTAATTTTAAACAGGTAAAATTTAGGTTTTAAAAAGAAGAGTAATTCAATCTTTATACGAAGAAAGAAAGGGAATGGACATTTAAACTTAGCTAATGTTGTGCAACATAAAAGTAACCTTATTATCCCTCAATAAAGAAACAATATAATCCAGGTCCTGGATAACCCACAGTATAAGTGATTGATCATTCACCTCAAAACCATTGCAGGCTTTGAATAATTTTTCTTCCAATTCCCAGTTCAAAGGATTACTTATGTCGATATGAATTCTGGCTAACATAACATTTATTTTTTTTCAATACACAATTTTATTTACTACATAGAGAAATACGGTTGTTATCATGATTGGATTGTCTTTGCATTTTTTTTTTAAAAAAACACCCTCCATCTTAAGACAAGGAAAAACAAGAAAAAGTGATACTTGCTTTAAAAGGCCCTTAAGCCAAATTTTATTACTTATCGCTTCATTTCTTTAAAGATAACCAGTTGGATTGCCTTACAAGTTTTATTATATAGTGTATTTATATCCTGAAGAGATATGTCTCGCTATTTTCTTTATTTATTATTTTTTGTTTGTTTCTTAAGTAAAGGAGGGGAGCTGGAAGATTCCAGTGTCGGTGATTTCCATAATACTTTGGCCGGTATTGAGGATTTCAATGATGGCATTTCTATTCAAAGCCTGGCCAATGCTGCCTTTCCCTTTAAATCTATAGCCGAAATTGATCCTTCCGCTCGTGTTCATTGGTTAAAGTTCACCCTCCACAATCACAGTCATCAAATTAAGACTCTATACCTTTCAGTTCCCTTTTCCGACTCGGTTTACTTGTATTCAATAAATGACGAAAAGGCCGGTATAATCGAAAAATCGGGTGATTTAACGCCTTTAAAATACAGAAGTGAGAAAACCGGACAAATGGTTTTTATTCGATTTTCCCTTCCTGAAAATACCAGGCAGACATTTCTGGTTAAGCTAAAAAGTGTTTCTTCTATTTCAAGCCAGTTTAAGGATTTTACTTTAGGTGCGGTCAACCTGCATTCCGAGGCAAGTTTTAAAACTCGGTTTGAGAATTCAAGGCTAATACAGGCTTTTTTTTATGGAGCAGTAATTATCATGCTGCTTTATAACTTCATTATTTTTCTTACTCTAAAGTATAAAAGCTATTTCTCCTATGTGGTGTTTATTTTTTTATTCATCGTTTTTCTTTCCTCAAATAATGGTTATTTATTAGAACTGTTTTGGCCCTACGAAACAAGATCAGATCTTTTTCTCCGGTTCTTGTCGGCGCCCCTGCTCATTTGTTCCTTTTTAATTTTTAGTAAAATCTTCCTTCAATTATCCTTCCTAAGCCCTCGCCTGGATAAATCTTTTAAGTTTTTCCTGCTTTATTTTCTTCTGGCTATAATAATAATGCTTTCAGGATATTGGAGTTTAGGAAGAGGGATGGTAATAGTGGGAGCCGTAATAAGCTTCGTGTTTGTAATAGTTCTGGCTTATAATGTGTATAGAAATGGGTTTTATCCAGCAAAATATTTTCTATTGGCAAACACACTGCTTTTAATAGGGGGAATTATTTACGCAATGCAAAGATTCAGCTTAATGGTTGAAAACCCTATTTCCCAATATGCTTTGCAAATAAGCAGCGTCATTCAGCTTGTCTTATTCTCCATAGGATTGGCAGATAGAATTAACCTGGCCATGAAAGAGGTGGCTGAACAAAAGCTGGCGTTGGTTCAACTGGAGAAAAAGAAAGAGATAGAGAAGAAAAACCTGATTGAGGAGAAAAACAAGGAACTTGAAATTAAAGTGGAAGAACGAACCTTAAGCCTGAAACAAAAAAATGAAGAGTTACTTTCCGCCCAGAATTTAATCGAAGAACAAAATGAGGAATTGTCTGCAATAAATACAGGATTGGAGGAAATAGTTCAGTCCAGGACAAAAGAACTTCACCTGATTAATGATGCACTTGAAAAGTCAAACCAGGAGCTGGACTTGTTTATTTATAGAACCGCGCACGACATCAGAGGACCTTTGGCCAGGGTTTTAGGATTATGTAATGTAGGATTAATGGAAGTGGCAGATACCACAGCAATAGAATATTTAAAACAGCTTCAGTTAAACGCCCAAAGCCTGAATCATATTATTGCCAGACTTTCCTCAGTTTATGAAATAAATAATCTAAAACCATCAAAAGAACAAATTCTATTATCTCCCCTGGCTGGCCAAATACTTCAGGAACTTTCATTTATGGAAGGTTTTGAGGACATAAAAATCGACCTTTTTATAAAGCATGATGAAATGATTACCGGAGATAAAAAATTACTCAAGCTTATTCTTTTGAACCTGCTCGAAAATGGAATTAAGTTTCAAAAGAAAGAAGGGAAAGATGGATTTATAGAACTTCATGTACAAAAGGAAAATCAATTTATCCGGATAAATATTATCGATAACGGGGTGGGAATTTCACAAGAAGATACTTTAACGGTTTTTGAAATGTTTTCTAAGGCTGCCCTGAAATACAAAAATGCAGGCTTAGGGTTGTATATGGTAAAGATCAGTGTAGAAAAATTAGAAGGATCCATTGGCTTGGTTAATAATCAAAATGGATTAACTGAAATCCAGGTGAAATTACCTTTAAATTAAACTCAGGAAACAAGAATAAATATCGTGGTAAGGATGATAAATATTAATGCAGCTACTCCCATATCCACAATATGTTTTTCCCCTTTTTTAACAAACACACCTAAAAATGATATAATTAACAAGATTGCGGGAATAAATAAAAAACTATTGTAAATACCATAATGCGGTGCAAAGGAAAGGGGCTTATTTTTAAATTCGACCCATCTGATTATTCTGAAAAGCGGTGTAAAATATACGTCCATCCTATCTCCCTCTTCTACAAAAATTGACTTTTCTACTTCCATCCTGAAGTCAAAATTTTGAGTATTTATAGTTGAGAACTCCTCTTTTGCTCCTATTTGCCGGGAGTTACTTCTTAAGTGCAGCTCTTTAACCGCCCTCAGATTATCCATCTTAACAACTTCCTGATCCTCAAATTTCTGCGTTAAAATAAAATCTGTCAGTAACAAAAAGCACAACATTAGTCCAGCCAGGTTTACTTTCTTAAAGAATGGAACATAAGGGCCGTAATCAAATTTTTTTGGAGCATATTGAGCTCGTGCCCTTTCATAGTATGATGGCCTGTTCCTCGGAGGACTGGGAGGATAATAATAAGTAGGTCTGGCCGTAGCTGTCCTTTGAGATGCCCCTCCAAAAAAATAATCATACTGCTGATCGTAACCCGATTTGAGGTTGGCATCGCCTAAGGTTTCATAGGCCTCATTTATTTCCTGAAAGAGTTCAACGGTATTGGAATGAGGGTTTTTATCGGGATGATATTTGATCGCCAGTTTTCTGAAAGCTTTTTTGATTTCAGTATCGGTAGCCGTTCTTTTTATTTTCAGTATTTGGTAATAATCCTTCACCCCTCTTTGTAAAGTTTAAATTGAGCTTCTCAATGACAAAATAATTTTATCTCTTAAATTCGGCCCTATTATATTAATTTTTTTGTTATGCGAGAAATACGAATGGTTGACCTTCTGGGACAGTATGAAAAAATAAAATCTGAAATTGATCAGGCCATACAGGAAGTTCTTAATACTACAGCTTTTATAAACGGACCGCAGGTAAAGTCTTTTAAAGAAAATCTTCAACAATACCTGAAGGCAAACCATGTAATCCCATGTGGAAATGGAACAGATGCTTTACAGATTGCCCTTATGGCTTTGGACATAAAGAAAGGAAGTGAAATAATTCTTCCTGCATTTAACTATGTAGCTACGGCTGAAGTCATAGCCCTGCTCGATTTTAAACCGGTATTTGTGGATGTAGATCCGGATACTTTTAACATCAACGTTGACCAGATAGAGAAAAAAATAACAGACAAAACTGCCGCGATCATGGCTGTTCATTTATTTGGACAATGCGCTAACATGGAAAAAATTATGGAGCTAGCGATAAAACATGACCTGTTTATAATTGAAGATAATGCTCAGTCCATTGGTGCAGTATATACGTTCAATGATGGAAAAAAACAAACTGCCGGCACTATAGGACATGTAGGGACCACTTCGTTTTTCCCCTCTAAAAACCTTGGCTGCATGGGAGACGGAGGCGCTATTTATACCAATGATGGAGAATTGGCCGAAACTATCCAGGTAATGGCAAACCATGGGCAGAAGAAAAAATATGCCTATGAACTTGTTGGCGTAAATTCCAGACTGGATACTGTTCAAGCTGCTATTTTAGAGGTCAAACTCAAGAACCTGGATCAATATATTGCTGCAAGACAAAAAGCAGCAGCTTATTATGATGATGCATTTAAGGGAATAAAGGAGATTCAGATTCCTAAAAGAAATTCTTCCAGTACACACGTTTTCCATCAATACACTTTAAAAGTAAAAGGCATCTCCAGGAATGAATTACAAAAATCATTAGAGTCAATGAAAATCCCATCGATGATTTATTATCCATCTCCTTTGCATCTTCAAAATGCCTATGTTGGTTTTGGGTATAAAGAAGGTGATTTCCCGGTGGCAGAAAGTTTGTGCAAGAATGTAATTTCTCTACCGATGCACACCGAGCTGGACGAAGAGCAATTGGAATATATTGTGGAAGGAGTGAACGAATATCTGAACCGGAATTTTTAGAATTATTGAAAAAACTGGAATTTAAGGCTATTCCAAAAATTCCAGTCATTTCATTAATTCCGGTTAAACCTTATTGCACAGTCGCATTATTTATAAAAAGAATTGAAATAACTGCAAATACCGGTTGGCCTTCAGCAGCTTTTTCTCCCGTAAAAACAAAATAAAGATCATGTTTCCCTTCGGTTGGTTTTAATTTGGCTTTTGCATGTTGCGCTGCAGCCATTGCGGAAGCATTTGAAGGGTTTATCTGATCACTTGTTCCGATAACCTGCCCCGTAGGAGAATCAATCCTGATTTCAATTTTTCCACCTGCCGCATTCATTCGTTCCACAGGAGCAGCTACTGTAAAATCAAGATCGGTAACTCCTGTAAGGTCTATATTTTTAAAACCAATACTTGACTTATCATTAGCTATAACCAAATCAAGCGGAGGATTATTCAGCTTAAATTTCATCACCTTATTAAACTCATCTGCCGACGAGGCAATCACAAGCGGACTTTTTAATGCGGCCAATTCTTCAGATGTAATTGATGGCATGCCATTCGCACCCTTGTCCGTATAAGCTGCTCTTAACAAATAAACCCCTTCCGCTCTGTCGCCTTTAGGAATACTGGTTTTAAACGTACCAGATGCCGGAAGATACTCAACACTTTTTTCGTTAGCTAAATTTAGAATGTAATTGACCATTTCCTTTGCATCTTCCATTTTTATTGTTGGATGAGCGGACATAGCCACTTCTCCCCATACACCACTGCCTCCGTTTATGATCTTTTTAGCCAGCATGTTTACTGCTTCTGTGTTTCCTTTGTATTTTTCTGCAACTGCCTTGTATGCGGGACCAATAGATTTCTTTTCCACATTATGACAAGCCATGCAATCGCTTCCTTCTATCAACTGCTGCCCTTTTGCAACGGCCGCGCTCGCATCTGCAGAACGGTGACCCTGAGCAATTTCGATCTGATCAAATCCTTCTTTCAAATAATCAATAGTGACGGCAACAGATTGAGAAGATATGGAACCATCGGCGAGGCTTCCATCCTCCTTATCGGTTACACTGACTTTATAATCAAAGGATTTATTAGGGAAAAAGAAAGTTTCATTACCCTTTGTAATTTCTAATGATAAAACAGGCGGTTCGTTTCCAGCGTGAATCTCTATGGTTTCCTGTGCTTTTTCGCCTTTTGCATCGGTAACGGTAAGTGAAGCTTTATAGACGCCGGGCTCAGAAAACGTATAAGAAGCAGCAGGATCATTGAATGTTTTAATAGCAGCTCCCTTAGATTCAATTTTCCATTCATACTTTAGTTCGTCTCTGTCAAAGTCTTCCGTGCCCTCCGATGAAAATGCTACCGTAAGTGGCACCGCACCTTTTTTCTTACTTGCAGCTACCTTTACAAATGGTTTTCGGTTGCCGCCGTTATATTCAATTTTTATCAGCCTTGCATCATCGTTACCTGTAAACCATGATGTACCATATTCCAGCATATAAAGATCGCCATTTGAACTGAATTCCATATCCATTGGATTGCTGAATCTGTGACTCGGCATAAACCTTTCCATTGATACATAATTCCCTTCTTTGTCCATAGTAACCGCCATAATCCAACCCCTCATCCATTCATAAATAAACAGTTTGCCATCATAATAATCAGGAAATGCCCTTTCAGCATTTTTAAAATCTTCTTTATAAAATACAGGACCAGCCATCGCAGTTCTTCCTCCTGACCCAACTAATGGGAATTCCGCAGAAGCATCATAGGGATACCAGATAAAAGCTTTTTGCGCAGATGGTAATTCTTTAAGTCCTGTATTATTCGGAGAAGTATTTATAGGTTTTTCTACATTAAATTTCTCGCCGGCTTTATTTGCAGAAAAGTCATATTTATGGTACGCTTTGTTGTCAGCTATAAAATGTGGCCAACCAAAATTGCCCGCTTTTCGTGCCTGGCCAACTTCATCATAACCTCTCGGCCCTCTTGATACAGAATCTTTACTGGCATCAGGCCCTACGTCACCCCAGTATACAAAACCTGTTTTAGGATCAACAGATATTCTATAGGGATTTCTGTGGCCCATGGTATAAATTTCAGGGCGGGTATTAGGAGTTCCTTTAGGAAAAAGATTGCCCTCGGGAATCGTATAGGAGCCATCCGCCTCGGGATGAATTCTGATTATTTTTCCTCTTAAGTCATTGGTGTTTGCTGAAGATTTTTGAGCGTCCCAGGGGCCTCTTCCCGGCCTTTCGTCTGAAGGGCTATAACCTCCTGATGCATGAGGATTGGTATTGTCGCCGGTAGAAACAAATAAATTTCCTTTGCCATCAAAGGCAATAGAACCTCCTGTATGGCAGCATTCTTCCCTTTGGGTAGGAACTTCCAACATAACTTTTTCAGACTCCATTACCAATTTGTCTTCTTTCAATTCAAATCTGGATAATACATTTTTAGGATCATTTCCTGCCGGAGAGTAAAAAAAGTAGATCCAGCTATTTTTACTGAAATTCGGATCCAGTTGAACCCCCAGTAGTCCATCTTCAGCCTCTTTTCCGCTCGTATATTTGGTACTCACAGGAATGGAGCCGGCTACAGTTATTGCTTTTTTTGCCGGATCATATATTTTCACGTCACCCTTTCTCTCTACAAATAATACTTTCCCTTCCGGTAAAAGTGCCAGCTCTACTGGTTCATTGAGTTTTTCGGCAAGCACTACTTTGGTAAAACGATTTTCATCCGGAACTCTTTGTGTCTTGGCATTTTGATAATTTAATGGTTCACGATCTCCTTCCCCCAGCACATAATTTATACCCCCTGAAAGGTGCTTTAAAAAAAGAGGTTCTGAAAAAGTCTCATTGGTGTGCCCCATATTGGTATAAAATACCCTTCCCCCCTCGAACTCATGATACCATGACATCGGATGATTATCTCCATTTGTCCCTCCCTGATAACTTTTTTCATCAATAGTTACCACCACTTTTAAATCAGGATTTATGTCCTTGAAATTATAAAACTCATCCTTTCTTTCCCATGTTTCTGGCAAGGAGTCAGTAGAAGGATGATTTTTGTCTACCACATGGAAAACGCCGTTCTGAACATTGGGATTACTTGGATGGCCGTTAAAATACGCACCTACCATTTTCCCAAACCAAGGCCAGTCATATTCAGTATCCGTGGCGGCATGAATTCCGACAAATCCTCCTCCAGCCTGAATAAATCTTTCAAAATCATTTTGCTGCTGCTTATTCAGCACATCACCGGTAGTATTAAGAAATATTACTGCATTATATTTTTCCAAGTTTTCTTCATGAAATGCCGACGCATTTTCAGTTGTATCTACAGAAAAACCATTTTTAATTCCCAGTTTTTTTATGGCTTCAATCCCCGCTGGAATTGATTCATGTCTGAATCCGGCAGTTTTAGAAAATACTAAAACCCTTGCCTCTTCTTTTTCTGAAGAGCAGGACACCATAAATAAGCCTATGGAAAGCAGAAAAATAATCAATGGGAAAAAATTCTTAAGTTCACGGGGGGTAACCATATTTTCTTTGAGTTTTTAAATTGGACTAATCCTACAATTATAATTAATTAAACAATACGTACAAAGTACACAATGAGTAATACCTTTATTTCAATTTTAAACCCTATGCCTTACAAAGTTTTTTTTTATACTTGAAATAAAAAATCGGCTAAACAAAATACGAACAAACAACAAAAGCTTTGTTTATCAGGTTGCTAAATAAATTAATTAATCAGGCATTAGGAGAAACAGATGGAATCAGAAGATGACTTTAAAGAATTTATAATAAACGGCGATAAAAAATTCGTACCTCATTTATCCATAGACTGCGTAATATTTGGCTTTCATAATAATCTCCTGAAAGTATTGCTTCTAAAATGGGGAAAGATAGATGGCTGGAGTTTGCCTGGGGGACACGTACTAAGAGGTGAAAATGTGGAAGACAGTGCTTATAGAATTTTGAAAGAAAGAACCGGTTTAACGGAAATATACCTTCAACAATTTAAAACTTTTGGTAAACCAAAAAGGACTGGGAATGCTCTGGAGCTGTTATTTAAAAGCTCCGGAGTAAACACCAATATAAAAAGCTGGCTTTTAGACCGTTTTATTTCCATAGGATACTATGCCCTTGTTGATTTCTCAAAAGTAATGCCCACTGCCGACTGGCTCTCCGAAAAATGCGCATGGCACGACATTAATAAAATACCTCCCATGCTTTTTGACCATAATGAAATTGTAGAAGAAGCCTTAAAATCTCTCAAATTTGCAATCTATCACCAGCCGTTAGGATACAACCTTTTACCCGAGAGGTTTACCCTGCCACAACTGCAAAAAATGTACGAAACCATCCTGAACAAAAAACTCGACAGAAGAAATTTTCAGAAAAAAATACTGAGTCTTGGTATCTTGAATCGCTTAGAAGAACGGATGAAGATCGGCCCCCACAGATCTCCTTTTGTTTATTCCTACAATAAAGAAAAATATGAAGCGGCATTGAAAGAAGGAATTTCATTTTCCTTTTAGAAATATAAGGTATAGAAATAGGTTGGTTTTAGAAATCAATCTATCCAGTTATGAATATACAAGCTTTTAATGGTGCTGGAAATTTAATCCATCAACAAATTCTCCCCTTTCTTCTTATAATTTCGTTTTTATAATTTATTTTAAAATCCAGCAAATCTCAATTATTATTGTGTATTATTGACACAAAGTAAAACCCTGATTATGAACAACACCCTTAAAATTACTTTATGTCTGGCTATTGCAGCTTGTTCGATAGCCTGGACCATTCCGTTTAGCCATTCTCCTGAATCGAACCCTTCAGAGGAATACCGGGACTTAAATAAAAACGGCAAAATGGATGTTTACGAAGACAAAAGTAAATCCACCGAAGCACGAGTAAATGACCTTCTTTCACAAATGTCTCTGGAGGAGAAAGCAGGATTAATGTTTATAAATGGAGTAAGGCTAACGCAGCAAGGATTTGGAGGCAGTGCCACTGATTTACTGAATGATAAAAAGATGAATCACTTCAACATCTGGGGCATCCCTCCTATTAAAGAATTTATAGCCTGGCACAATGAAATACAAAAATCGGCAGAAAATACCCGGCTGGGCATTCCTGTAACTATTGCCTCGGATCCCAGAAATGCTTTCAGTAATTCCATATTCTCTACCAGCGCCAATCAATTCTCCCAATGGCCTGAGCAGTTAGGATTTGCTGCCATTGGAGATGAAAAACTTATGAAACAACATGCAGAGATGGCACGCCAGGAATACCTTGCTGTTGGCATCAGGGAAGCCTTGCATCCAATGGCTGACCTTGCCACTGAACCCAGATGGGCAAGAGTAAGCGGTACATTTGGAGAAGACGCCAAACTTTCAGCAAGACTCATTAAAGCTTATATATTAGGTTTCCAGGGAGAAAATCTTGGACCAAACAGCGTGGCATGCATGACAAAACACTTTTCAGGAGGTGGCCCGCAAAAGGAAGGATTGGACTCACATTTTGAATTTCATAAAGGAC
Source organism: Cytophagales bacterium (assembly GCA_035628645.1). Classification (GTDB taxonomy): domain Bacteria; phylum Bacteroidota; class Bacteroidia; order Cytophagales; family Cyclobacteriaceae; genus DASPJL01. Next base: position 103,880 of record DASPJL010000198.1, read on the forward strand.
AAGTCTATCCGGGCGATAACTTTGAATATCATTTGATCCCTTTTGAGGCGGCCTTTGCTGCGAATACTGCGGCCATCATGCCTTATTACGGAATCCCTACCGGCCAGACAAGTGAAGATGTAGCTTTTGGCTTTAATAAAGACATCATTACCGGACTGCTCAGAAACAAGTACAAGTATAATGGAATTGTTTGTACGGACTGGGGGCTGATTACCGATACTAAAATGGGGCCGGTAGTATGGCCTGCCAGGGCCTGGGGAGTGGAACAATTGAGCGAAGAAGACAGGGTATTGAAAGCAATCAATGCAGGTGTGGACCAATTTGGCGGAGAAAACTGTCCGGAACATGTGGTAAGTCTTGTAAAAAAAGGAAAGCTGACTGAAGAAAGAATCAATGAATCAGTCCGCAGGCTGTTAACGCAAAAATTTGTATTAGGTCTTTTTGACAATCCTTATGTTGATGAAGCAAAAGCCTTGAAAACTGTAGGAAAGGAAGAATTTAAAAAAGCAGGTGAGGCTGCTCAAAGAAGATCATTTACTTTATTAAAAAATGAGGGAAAGACGCTACCTCTTAAAAACAATAAACTTAAGATCTATATCAAAAATATCAATCCAAAAACGGCAGCTAAATATGGAACAGTAGTAGACTCACCGGAGAAGGCTGACTTAGCGGTGATTCGTCTCAATACCCCCTGGTATCCTGTGGAAACAGAAAATAGGTTTGCCAGAAGTTTCCATCATGGTGATCTTGATTTTAAGGGCGCCCGGAAAGACAGCATTTTACAAATACTCAATGCCGTGCCTACGATTGTTGACCTCTACCTTGACAGACCGGCAGTAATCCCTGAAATAGCTGAAAAAAGCAAAGCGCTATTGGCAAATTACGGCGCCAGCGACGAAGCGCTTTTTGATGTAATTTTTGGAAAAGCAAAACCTGAGGGAAAATTACCTTTTGAACTACCGTCATCAATGGAAGCTGTCGAAAAGCAAAAAGAGGACGTTCCCTATGACTCCAAGAACCCTTTGTACAAATTTGGTTTCGGCTTATCCTATTAATTGACTTTTTCATAGTATTCCCCGAATATAGCCTGGAGCAAAAGCTTCCTGCAATACGTTCTGAGGAATTACAAATAATCAAACAAGGAATGCTGAATAATGAAGGAAAATTGCATCAGGAACCTTTCTAAATTCAGTATTCCTTGTTCAAATTTTTAATCTATATATACAATACCATTGTATAAACTCATTTATTTTTTATTCAACTTCCCTATATAATTCCCTTTTTTATTTGAATTTTAAAACCTTTTAAAATAAAACTTATTATTTCTGATAAAAAATCTTATAATAACGGGATTTTATAAAAAATAGTGACTCGTACTTGAAAAGGAATTACCTCAACGCTAAATGAAAAAAATCGGATTTTTTGAAAATCTTCGCAGGCCTGGCAAATCACTTTTGCTTGCGATTGACAAATTTCATTTTATACTTAGCATATGCTTCCTTTTAATTATAATATATGATACCGGTTTTGAATTCAATGACGCAAAAAAGTTGTTTTTCAAAGATCTTTATCTTTTGTACATCTCTATTTTCTCCACCATTATTCTTTTTAAAATAATAATCCTGTCCCTAAAAAAAGAATATAAAAAAATAAGGCGGTTCGATATAGGAATAATGATCTTTGCCCTGGGGATACTGATCTTTAATATACTAATCAAAGAAGTAGATCCTCGGCCCTGGTATATTGATATAATTTCAGAATCCACTTCTCTCAGAATTTTTATCGTTTTTATTTTTTTTGCCAGCCTTTCAAAATACCTGTTACAGGCACAAGTTGCTTTTACAAATCCAACACTTTTGTTTGTAAGCAGCTTTCTGGTATTAATTTTAGTTGGTACTTTTTTATTGTTGCTACCAGCCGCAACCAATCATTCATTATCCATAATCGATGCTTTTTTTACTTCGACAAGCGCTGTATGTGTTACAGGTCTGGTTGTGGTAGACACCGCCACTTATTTTACAGATTTCGGCAAACACATTATTCTATTCCTTATCCAGGTAGGAGGTTTGGGAATAATGACTTTCTCCACCTTTATTGGATTCATTTTTACGGGTTCGAGTCACATCAGAACTTCCATCCATATGAAAGAATTTGTTATGGAAGAGCGTATTGGTAAAATACTCTCTACAATAGGCAAAATCTACCTTTTCACCCTGAGTATAGAACTGATTGGCGCTTTTTTCATTTGGACGTCCATAAAAAACAATCCGGTATTTACCCCAATCCAAGCTATTGACTTTTCCATATTTCACTCCATTTCCGCTTTTTGTAATGCAGGATTTTCCACATTGCCCAATGGATTGTACGAAGAATCATTGCGCTTCAATTATAACTTACATTGGGTCATATCCTTCTTAATTATAATCGGAGGAATCGGGTTTCCTGTAATGTTCAATCTATCCAATACTTTTCTACATTTCTTTATCAACAAATACAATCACCTGTTTAAAAATAAAATTTACCTCCATCAGTCCCGGCATTTAAACGTCCACACCAAGCTTGTTCTGATCACTACTTTTTTCTTGTTGTTGCTCGGTTTTTTCGCATTTCTATTTGCAGAATATAATAATATTTTAAAGGACCTTTCCGTGTGGGGAAAAATAAGTACATCCTTCTTTGGCAGTGTTTCTCCAAGAACCGCAGGATTTAATACCTTCGACATGGAATCACTGACTGTCGCCACTGTTCTTATTTACATGCTGCTTATGTGGATAGGGGCATCCCCGGCGTCCACAGGCGGAGGGCTTAAGACAACGACATTTGCAGTGGCTATTTTGAATACCATTAGTATATCAAAAAACAAGGACCGAATTGAGGTATTTGGAAGGGAAATCTCGAGTGAATCTGTAAGAAGAGCGCTGGCTGTTTTTGTGCTTTCTTTTTTGGTCATTGGAATTGGCGTTTTTTCTATCATGAGTTTTAATCCTGAACTGGCTGTTATAAATGTGGCTTTTGAATGCTTTTCAGCCTTTAGTACCGTAGGATTAACAATCGGAGTAACGCATAACCTTGCAGCGCCAAGCAAAATTGTCCTCATTATATTAATGTTTTTAGGAAGGGTAGGTACTTTAACTATTCTGATTGGGATAATCAGTGACGTAAAAGCACTAAATTACCGTTATCCAACTGAAAATGTTCACATTATATAATTAGGTAATTTGTTAATTCGAGAATGAGTTAATGGAGGAAATTTTGAATGTTAAATTTTGAATTTAAATGTTGCCGGCTTCAAATTTTATAAAAAAGTAACCTTAAAAGTCTTATGAAAATGATCTACTTAGAGGAAGTAAGCAAGACGTTCCTACAGATATCCTCAAACCTGATACCGCAAACCTCAAACCTTTTTTAAAATGAAATACTTAATAATCGGACTTGGCAATTTTGGATCAACCCTGGCCATTAATCTAACTGAAATGGGCCATGAGGTTATCGCCGTAGATAAGGATATGAACAAGGTAAACAATTTTAAGGATAGAATTACCCATACCATTTGCCTGGATGCCGGAAGTAAAACTGCTATGAGCACACTCCCAATTAAAGAAATTGATTATGTGATTGTAGGAATAGGAGAAGATTTTGGCGCCTCGGTATTATCGACCGCACTTTTAAAACAATTAAAAGCCAAAAGAATAATTAGCCGGGCAATTTCTGATCTTCATCAAACCGTAATTGAAGCCATATCAGTAGATGATATTATTCGTCCGGAAGAAGAATCTGCCGAAAGACTGGCGATAAGGTTAAGCACCAAAGGTGTGGTAGATTATTTCAGAATCTCAACGGATTATTCAATTATTGAAGTAAATCTTCCTGATTTTTATATAGGAAAAACGGTGAGAGAATCAGAGTTGCGAGAGCATTTTAACATCAATATACTTACCATTCTCAGAAATAAAGAACGCATTAATATCATTGGCAATAAACATACTGAATCAGAAGTGATAGGCGTAGTAGGCCCTAACACCACATTTAATGAAGGAGATATTGTTGTGTTGTTCGGAAAAATGAAAGACATCAACCGATTTATCGAAGAATAGGTTTTAATGTGATAATGAGTTGATGCGATAATGTGATTATGAGGAAACAATTTCCACCTTTCATTCGTTGCACTTAAAGGGCATTTTTTGTCTTCCTGAATGTTCTTTGATTTGAGATAACTTCTCTTTACAATCAAATTTCTTATTCTCTTTTAAACCGCTCTTGCAATTAGCAAGGATCGAATATTTATTACAACCTAAATTTAATTTCTTATGAATGACCTGAGCAACAACTCAATTATTTTACAATTTCCATTCTCCGATAATCCTGATTTAAATTCATTTGCCACCGACCAGGATTTACATCTCGTTAATCTTGAAAATAAAAAAGAAGGGTCTGCAGAAATAAATGTTAAAATTTTGACGTCAGCTATAAAGATGGCAAAGGAGAAAGATGCGCGGATGATAATTACTACCAATGCTTCCAAAGACAGGTTCGGGGTTGCTATCCGCAATTCTGCCAAAGATAACTTCACTTTGCTTGCTCCTCAGCAAATTGCAATTTTGGTTGCGGATTCGATACAGGAAAATGAAAAAAGCAAGAAAACATTAGTTAAATCGGTATTAATGCCAGAGCTAATAGAAGTTTTTGCAATAAAAAAAGGATACAAAATAATAAATGCGCTTCCCGGGAAAGAAAACCTTTTAGAAGAGTGGGAAAATCATAAAGAGGAAATGCCTTCTATGGCAATAGATGAATTCAATACCATAATCCTGAAAAACAACTCCGTGGATGAAAATATGAAAGAAGTGATTTCCCTACTATTAAAAAAAGAAAAAGAGCTTCGAGATGAAAACAAAGATTTTCTTGATAGATTAATTGAGATCTATTGTTCCTTTGGCTTTAATAAGCAGAAAACATTTTCGGTAGACATCCTCGATAATACAAGGAAACGCCATTACCTGTCTTTGATAAAAACATTGAGGAGTAAGCCGCCGAAGCATTTTGCAGACTTTAAAGTAAAAAAGGTAGTGGATTTCGAAAAGCAATTTTCTAAGAATTTGATCACGGGCAGAAAGACTGACAAGCACCTTCCTAGTGCAAATATTCTAAGCTTTTCTTTGGATAAAGGGGGAAAAATAATGATTATGTCCACGGAAGAAAAATTATATTTTCATATCTCCATGAATACAAAAATGCTGAGAAAAGAGCAATTCCCTGAGGAGAATAAAATTGCCAATGAAAACATGATCAAAATAATGTCGAGTGTAGGTAGCTTGAAGTTCTAAAAAAAATAAAGGAATAGGCACAACACCTATTCCTTTATTTTTTTGTTCTACCATAATTCTTTCTCAAAAGGAAACACAGGGTTTAAAAACTTTTGTCCGCTTCCCTCTGGCATACCCCCCTCTTCCCTTATAATTCAATCAGAAACCATTAATAAGATCTACCATTCTTTTTTTCATAGCGTCATCAGGAAAACGACCAAATCCTGCCTGGACATTGTCTATTAAATGTTTAGGATTGTCGGTTCCGGGAATGACGCAAGTTACATAGGAATTAGAAAGGATAAACTTTAAAAAGAATTGTGCCCACGAATTACAATCAAATTCTTTTGCCCATTCCGGCAGTTTCTTTCCCTTAACGTACGAAAATAAGGATCCGCTTTCGAAAGGCTGATTTATTAAAACAGCTATTCCCTTGTCACGGGCAAGAGGCAATAGTATGTTTTCTGCATCTCTGCTTCGGATACTATAATTTATTTGAATGAAATCCAGCGGCTCTTTTTTCATCACCTGTTCTACCTGGTCAAAAGCCCCTTCATGATAATGGGTAATACCAATAAACCTTATTTTCCCCTTTTCTTTCCAGTCCCTTAATACCGGCAGGTGCATTTTCCAATCCACCAGATTGTGTATTTGCATAAGGTCCATCGGATTTGCATTCATTAGGTCCATAGATTGCTCCATCTGCCTGATACCGGCTTCCCGGCCATTTGTCCATACTTTGGTAGCACAGAATATAGATTTCCTGATTCCAAGGTCTTTAATGAGTTGGCCCGCCACCTTTTCTGATCTTCCGTACATTGGGGAAGAATCGATTACACTTCCGCCATTTTCAATCAATAACCGGAGGACTTCTTTTAATGGCGCCATTTCCGAAGCCGTTTCTCCAACATCGAAAGTCTGCCAGGTACCCACACCTACTACAGGCAACAGTTCTCCTGATTTAGGTATTTTTCTTTTATGCATACCATTTCTAAATTTTAAAATATCATCTTTAAAACAAAAGCCTAAAAAACCTAAGGCTGAACTCTTCAAAAATTCCCTTCTATACATAATGTAAATGCACTAAAAGTTAGATCGAAGTCACAAAATTTTCTGCGTAACTGAATTTACGAATAACTACAAATAACTTTACCTTAAAATTTTAAAAATCAAACAGAAGCAAACCGCGCCGATTCTGATACTCTATATAAGTCTTCCCAATCTCTATTCCTTGTAGTCTCTCATTAAGGATGTCATCATCTAAGAAAAAAGAACTATTTCAAAATTAGGGTCTGATTATCGTTCCCTGACATTTTGCATTTCTTAAACATTTTTCTTTAAAAACTTGCATGACTCACAATTCTATTTAAGAATTATTCAACTTTGCAGTTTATAATTTTTCACTTATTATTCCTGTTATTTTATCAACGACAATACGATCTATTAATAAAAAACGTCATGTCATCAACCCTTATAATGAAAAGACACACTCTATTAATAGTTTTATTATTTATAATTTCTAATAATCCCTTTTTATTGGGTCAGAGCACCCCTCCCATCAACATATTGTTCCCTTCGGAAATCGACTGGAACACTGTTGAAGAAGGGCAAAAGGTGGAATTTCAATTACAGGCAACGGGGGGAACGGACACCAGTTACACTTTCCGCTTAATCCGCGGAAAAACGGAGGAAATGCATTTTGATTCCCTGGGTTATTTCTCATGGACGCCAGGCTTCAAGAGCGTGGATAGACTGGAAACAAATAAAAAGTTTCAGCTGAACTTTGAGGTGAGGAACACAAGCAATGAAAGCAGCACCAAATCAATAGAATTGACGGTTTTGCATGTGAATCAGCCTCCGATTGTAAGCGATCTTAAACCCTTTTACATTCAGTTTAACGTCATCAACACCTACAAAATAGATCCGGAAGCAATTAAGGATGAAGACAAAGATCCCTTGGTGTTTATCTCCATTCCGGGGCAAATGCCTGAAGGAGCCAGACTATCAGAACAAGGGGAGTTGACCTGGAAACCTTCCATTACTCAATTCAAACAGCTTAGACAACATCCCATTTTTATAGAGTTCTATGTGGAAGACCAGCCATCAAAAGCACGAACCACCGGGAAATTAAAAATAGAGGCTTCGCAAATGGATTTACCCCCGCTAATTACCATTATACCTGAAGCGAAAAACATTAGATATGCGGAAGATGCTACCATTAATCTTAAATTTTACCTAAGTGATCCTAATGGAGATGAAGACATCTTTTCTTTCAGCTTTCTTTCTGAAAACCCAGAAGTACCAAAGAGTGCACTGGTAAAAAATACTTCTACCCAATATGAATTTATATGGGAGCCCGGTTATTACTTTGTAAATGATCCATTTGACTCCGTATCATTTGACATCATTTTTTTTGTAATCGACAAAAGCCAGAAAAGAAACGAGAAGAGAATTAACATGACCATTTACAATGCCGTGAATGAAGAGCTGAAGGACCATACTTTATATATTCAGTACAGAACTTCGCTGGTCAGGGCCTGGGACCTTTTGGAACAGTTAAAAGAAAAAGAAAAGGAACTAAAAAAGGATTACAACAGGGCAAAAAAGGGCAAGAAAAGAAGAGCATTGACAAATGCTTCATTGGGAGCGGTAACGGGAGTTATACCTGTAATAAATTCTATCCCGAATACTACTCAAAGGGCAGTTTCTACCGTTGGGGGAACCACTGTGCTAACCATTGGAACTTTAGAAGCTACGGAAGTGATTGGGAAATCTACCAAGGACCTGGTAGAAAGACTTAATTATGTGATGGAGAAAAAGAATGAGATTCAAACCAAGGGAGATATTTTTGCAAGAAAATACTCTTTAAAATCCTTAAGAAGAAGGGCGGGTTTTATAAGTGACATGGAAGATTTTCTGGCGACGTTAAATTTGAAAGGGCTGGTTGCTTTAGAACTAAATGCCGGATGGCAAAATAAGCATAAAGCATCTGATTCCAGTTTGTCTAAAACTTTCAAGGATTTTGTTCCGGAGGGATCTCAGAAAAATTAATATACTTCCGGTACACTTTTAAGAAATAAAAACATTCTGGTGAAATGGATAATTAATTCGTTTCGACTGTATCACAGCATGTTATTTTGTTAAAAATTTATTCCCTTCCAATATTTTAGTATTTGCCCCCTAAAAGTGGGATTTGGCTCATAACTATTATTACAGATTATCTTTTTGTCATTGTAAGTTTTTTCGAGTTTAGTTTATAAATTTGCGGCCTGTTAGGAGAGATTTTTTTTAAAATCTCCTATTCCAATTTATGACAGATCAAAAGAAGAAATTTTTCATCATCGACTTTGACAGCACCTTTGCCAAAGTAGAATCTCTGGATGAATTACTTGCCAGTACGCTTGCAGCTCAACACGACGGAGAGGAAATTATAAAGGAAATCAAGAAAATCACGGATTTAGGAATGGAAGGTGGAATATCCTTCAAAGAATCTTTGGTTAAAAGAGTAGCCTTTCTAAAAGCAAATAAAAAACAACTGGAGCCTTTAATTGAAGGTTTAAAGGACCAGGTATCCGAGTCTTTTAAAAGAAACAAAGACTTTTTGATAAAGCAATCCGACAACATTTATATTATCTCCAGTGGCTTTAAGGACCTTATTATTCCTGTAGTGGCCGAGTATGGAATAAAACCTGAGAATGTCTATGCAAATTCCTTTGTCTATGACTCACAGGGAAATATTGTCGGTTTTGATGAGACATGCCTTTTATCCGGTGACAATGGAAAGGTGAAACAAATGCAGGCGCTTAACTTGCAAGGAGAAGTATATGTTATCGGCGACGGGTATACCGATTATGAAATCAAAGCCGCCGGAATAGCGCAAAAGTTTTATGCTTTCACTGAAAATGTAAAAAGAAATTCAATTATTGAAATAGCAGATCACATAACCCCAAGTTTAGACGAGTTTTTATACGACATGAACATGCCAATGACCATTTCTTATCCTAAAAACAGGATAAAAGTTTTATTGCTGGAAAATATTCATCCTGAAGGACAAAAGATTTTTTCAGAAGAAGGATATCAAGTTGAAATCATTAACCGGGGATTGGATGAAGACGAGCTGGCAGAAGCGGTAAAAGATGTATCGATACTAGGAATCCGGTCAAAAACGCATGTTACTGCTAAGGTTTTGGAAAATGCTAAAAAGCTGCTTTCCGTAGGCGCTTTTTGTATTGGAACCAATCAGATTGATCTTCAGGGTTGCTTGAAAAAAGGCGTAACTGTCTTTAACGCACCATACAGCAATACGCGAAGCGTGGTAGAACTTGCCATCGGGGAGATCATTATGCTGATGAGAGGTGTAGTTGAGCGAAGCAATAAACTTCACAATGGGGTTTGGGATAAATCAGCAGGCAATAGTTTTGAAATACGGGGGAAAAGTTTAGGAATTATAGGTTACGGAAATATTGGCGCGCAACTTTCTGTTCTGGCAGAAGCAATGGGTATGAAAGTTTACTATTATGATATAGTAGAAAAACTAGCCCTTGGTAATGCAGTAAAATGCAAGACTATGCATGAATTATTATCCGTATCGGATGTAGTAACCCTTCATGTAGATGGAAGAAAGTCCAATCAAAACATCATTGGCAAGGCCGAGTTTGATGCGATGAAAAAAGGAGTAATCTTCCTTAACCTGTCCAGGGGACATGTGGTGGATATTCCTGCTTTGATAGAAAACCTGAAAAGCGGTAAAATATTAGGCGCAGGTGTAGACGTGTATCCTCAAGAGCCTAAAAGCAACAGCGAACCTTTTGTCTCTGAACTTAAAGGTTTTCAAAATGTGATTCTTTCTCCTCATGTCGGAGGAAGCACCCAGGAAGCTCAGGTAAACATTGCCAACTTCGTTCCGAATAAGATCATAGAATACATCAATACAGGAAATACGTATTCAAGCGTAAACTTCCCTAATCTGCAATTGCCTGAATTTCCAACAGCGCACAGGCTAATTCATATTCATGCGAACTATCCCGGAATTCTTGCAAAAATCAATAATGTGTTGGCTAAAAACCACATCAATATTGTAGGTCAATATTTAAAGACCAATGAAACGGTCGGTTATGTAATTACCGATATTGATAAGGAATACAACAAGGACGTGATCAAGGAACTAAAAAGCATAGAACATACGATCAGGTTCAGGGTGTTGTATTAATAGGGGTTTGAGGAATGAGGTGTGAGGTTTGAGGTGCTGCTGACAACTATTTTCTTAAAAATTTTGCCCCGCCCTTAAGGACGGGGCTATTTATTTATTCATAACAACACTCCTGTTAAGCCACGAAGCTAAAAACAACTTTATCTTTTATAAGTAAAAGAAAGAAAAATTCTTTTACAATATGAAAATTTTGGTAATTCCCGATCTTCATGGAAAAACAATATGGAAGGAAGCCGTCGTTAATCATTCCTTTGATATTTGTATATTCCTTGGCGATTACGTGGATGCTTCTCTGGACGTATCAGATAAACAAATCAGCGATAACTTGTTGCAGATTATTCAATATAAAAAAGAAAACCCTGACAATGTTTTTCTTCTTTTAGGTAATCATGACATCCACTACATGTATTACCCCAATTACCCTTGTTCTGGTTTCAGAGAAGCCCTTCAACCTGTCCTCACCTCTATTTTCATTAATGATCAGTCCTCCTTTCAGATCGCTTTTCAGCAAAACAACCATCTCTTTACCCATGCTGGCGTATCACAAAATTGGTACAACAAACACAAAGACAATTTTATTTTCGGAGGGAATCTTTCAACGTGTCTAAATGCAATAAACAACAGTGACGAACGAGAAATCCTTCATGAAGTCGGCGAAATAAGGGGCGGCTGGGGAATGGAAAAACAACATGGAGGCCCCACCTGGGCGGATAAATCAGAAACACAACAATCTATGTTAAAAGGATTTCATCAGATAGTGGGCCATTCAAAAGTACCAAACCTGACTAAAATTTACGAGGGCGATAATGAAGAAAGTGATACGTCTATTACTTATTGCGATTGCCTTGGCAGTAAAACAGAATTTCTATTACTTGAATTGTAGGTGGGAATTTTTTTTGTAAGAAGGTGATTTTAATCTTTATTGTGAAAAGGCTATAGTAGTAATCAGGGCATTTTCTGCTTGTCTTGAATCCAAACGGGTATGTTGAACAATTACGGGAATAGGGGAAATAATGACGCTTGAATAATCTGTATCTAATGGTATGGGTTCAGGATCGGTCAAATTATT
>DASPJL010000199.1:0-10168 GCA_035628645.1 Cytophagales bacterium
AGCGGGTGTTCACCTCTTACCATTCCGAACAGAGAAGTTAAGCCCCGCATCGCTGATGGTACTGCGGTAAAACGTGGGAGAGTAAGTTGTTGCCAATCCTTTACTTTAAGCCTTACTGAATTGTAAGGCTTTTTTTTTGCCTAGGTTCTCTAGATAAAACATAAGGATCAACCGGGTTTAACCAAGGATCGCGCTATAAGCTTGAGAGACTAGAGAATAATCATTTTTACTCTTTATATATTATCTTGCTTAGTTTCCTTTTTGACAGATTTTTCATAAAGGTTATTATCTATTATGGTCTTTAATACACTGGAGATAGACCATGCTTGCTGAATGGCTCCTCTTCCTGAAGTAGGATTCCCTCCGTCAAAAATTTCACTGATTCCATGAAGACATGAATCAAAGTAGAAGTGGTTTTCTAATTTTATAAGACTACTAATGATAAATTTCCTTGATTCTGACGAGTGATTATTGATTCTTAAATAGGCTGAATAGAACTCTCCCAACAAAAATGGCCATATTGTTCCCTGATGGTAGGCGCTATCTCTTGTAAATACATCTCCCCTGTAGGTTTCCTTAAAGTTAGAATCAGATTTGGATAAAGTTCTTAGTCCGTAAGGCGTAAACAACTCATGCTGTACCTTATTTAAAATGTTTTTTTCCTCCTCAGGATTTAATAATCTAAAGGGTAAACTAAGCGCTATGATCTGGTTGGGACGAATTGAATTGTCTGTGGATGTTCCTGGTACAACGACATCATTAAGGTAGCCTTCTTTATTGAGAAAATATTTTCTAAAACTTTGTCCGCACTTATTAATCAGTTCATCTAGGTCTACATTTTTTTTATCATTCAATTCCTGCTGAAAGAATCTGGTTATATTTAAGGCATTAAACCAAAGTGCATTGATCTCCACAGCACATCCTTGTCTTGGGGTAATTGCTATCCCGTTGCATTTTGCATCCATCCAGGTTAATTGGCTATTATAATCTCCGGCCGTAATTAATCCCTCTTCTGTTAACCTTATGTTGTAGCGCGTTCCTTTTTTATGCCACTCTATTATTTCATTTAAAAGCGGAAGCGTGGTTTTAATAAATTCTAAATCATCAAAAGCTTTATAATAATCATGGAGAGCAACAAATAACCATAAAGTAGCATCTACAGTATTATATTCAGGTTCCTGGCCGTAATCTGGGAATCTATTGGGTAACATTCCTTCACTTAAATAATTAAGGAATGTTTGAAGAATGGAACGTGATTCTTCTTGCCTCTTTAAAGAGATACATAGCCCACGGATTGCAATCATTGTGTCTCTTCCCCAATCTGAAAACCAATGATAGCCTGCAATAACAGAATAAGAATTGGTAGATTCCCGCTTGACTATAAATTGATTTCCTGAAATTATTAAATCTTTAGTCCATTCATCTTTGACATATGCTGGAATAAGGCTCTGCAGCCGTTCCCTTTCCTTAGAAAAAAATATTTCAGGTGATTCATTAAGGTGTTTTTCCTCCAGAGAGATTATCAAATAAGCAGTTTCACCAGGTTCCAGGGGAATTTTTATTGTTCCAATGGAATACAAGTCTTCGGTATATTCCATTCCTCGGTCTTTTTCTTCTAAATATTGAAAGTTATAATACCAGGTGCGTTGTTTGTGAAAGGTGCCTTTTGAATATTTGATAAATAGCGGTTTAGAATCACTTTTAGCATATACTTTTAAACAATGATTATCTTCCTTAAAATAAAAGTTATAACTGTCGCTTTTCCTTGATACCCCATGAAAATCCCTTTCTATCATTAATGGGTTTAAATTCAGTTGGACAGGAAATGCGGATTTATTAGTGTAGGAAATTATTGTCGAATTGCTGTTGTGAACCATGCACAGTTCCTTTTCCAATATAAGCGATTCAAACTGGTAGGTGAACTTTGGAAAGGGTTTCTTTGAAAAAGCTGTAAGGTATTTATAACCTTTTGGATGAATTAAATCAGGATATTGGTTGGAAGAAAATTCAATGGTTTTTGAATCATAGCTTACCGACTCCTCTATAGCAGAAAGAAGTACCCTTCGATCCGTTGGTGCGTGTAGGGAAGCAACAAGTAAGCCATGATATTTCCGGGTATTTAATCCACAAACAGTTGACGAGGCATATCCTCCAATTCCATTTGTTATTATCCATTCTTTATCAAGCAACTCTTCCGGTGAAGGATTATTAAAAAGTAAGGACTGGCTTTTGTTTGTCTTGCTCATATGCTGGTATTTCCAGCAAATTTTAACAATTTAAGGTAGATATGGAATTAAAAAGACAAATAAAGACGAGAGTAAATCTGTTTGATCGTTTCGCTGTATTTTATTTAATGACCAGCAAAAAGAAAGAGGGACGTGAAAGCCTATTACTTCACATTCCCTCATTTATTATTTTTTATTAGATATACGCTTTGGGATGCTTATTTTACCAAAAGCATTTCTTTTCTTATTCTTAGTAGTTTTACCACTTCAGGTAAATTATATTGCGTATCCTCAATACTTGTTATCTCTTCACTCTGAATTTTATTAATTAAGATCTGAAGTTGATTAACGGCTTTTCTGTATTTCCATTTTTCCTCCAAAGGAAGGTTAACATAATTTACAGAATTTTTGTAAAAACTAACTACATTATCGCCTTCTTCGGTATTTACAAATAAAGAAGTTGATTTGGTTAAAACTGCAAGACTTTTCATTTTCATTATAATTATGTTGAAGCTTATTCAAAATCTGTGCTATTTCCTTGAAATTATTTAATTAGAACAATTACTTCTTGTTAAAGTTAAAAATTGCAGATTATCCTATAAATTTGAAGGGATTTTATTCTACACTTATCCGACTAAATGGATTCACGGTATGAGAAAACTATACTCAAATTGGGTAAATATTCGTTGTTTGTTTAGATTTGACCTTTAGATGAATTTTCTCTATCCTCAGTTTTTATTCGGCCTTTTTGCCATTGGCATTCCAATAATTATTCATTTATTTAATTTACAGAGGACCAAAAAGGTTTACTTTTCCAATACTGCTTTCCTTAAAAATGTTCAAAATCTAAGTAAGAGCTCGATAAAGGTCAAAAATTTACTTATTCTCTTATCCCGAATACTGTTTATAATTTTTTTGGTATTGGCTTTTGCACAACCTTTTTTTCCTGACAGTGGAAAACTTAAGAATGCTGATTTTATCAATCTTTATATTGACAATTCATTGAGCACTCAATCAAGCATAGGAAATGATAAAGTTTTGGATATTTCGGTTCGAAGTGCTGAATCATTGGCTAAAGGACTTCCCGAAAGTTCTGTTATAAATGTATTTACCAATGACTTTGGCAACTTGAACGGACAATGGATTACCAAAGAAAAGGTTAGTGAATTTGTCAGCGAAATTGATTTTAGCTCTAAGTCAAAGAATTTAAATGAGGTTTTTAGTAAAAAAGCAATTTTAAAGAATCCAGATATTGCCTCAGGAAAAAGGGCAACCTATACTTTTTCGGATTTTCAAAAAAGTGCATTAGGGGACCTTAGAAACATAAAATTAGATTCTAATATTAATTACTACCTGATACCAGTTACTCCTGAAGAAGTTTCGAACATTTATATTGATTCGGTCTGGCTGGAGAATCCTTATGTTAACATTAATGAAAATAATTTTATAAAAGTTAGGGTTGTAAACAGCGGAAAAGAACAGAAAAAGAATGTATTGTTAAAATTAACAATAGACAACAGACAAATAGCAACGTCTTCAGTCAACCTGGAAGCAAACTCGAATGATGTTGTTTCTATAAGTTTTAGTGTTACTTCAAAAGGAATTAAAAAGGGTATTGTTTCTATTTCTGATTATCCTGTAGTTTTTGACAATGAATATTATTTTTCGATAAAAACGGTATCCAAAATTAAAATACTGGAGATCAATGAAGGCCAGGAGGAGTCTAGCCCTTACATACAAAAGGTTTATAATAATAAAGATCTTTTTGAATTAACGACGAAAAATATTGATAACCTCGATTATAGTTTATTGCAGGGATTCGATTTGGTTGTCTTAAACAATTTGAATAGCATTCCCGAAGGGTTTAGTGAAAGTGTTGTTAAGTTTGTTAATTCAAGCGGTTCTATACTTGTTATCCCTTCTGACGAAATAGAAGAAACTTCTTACAATTCACTTTTAAACAAATTTTCAATTCTAATTGATAAAACTGCAAAGAATGATTCTTCAAGCCAGTTGAAGGAATTGCAACAACCAGATTTGAATAATCCTTTTTATCATGGGATTTTTGAAAGTACAAAGGAAAGAATGATACTTCCAAAAGAAAGCGCCAGCATGAAATGGAACAGAGCTGGAACAGACCTTTTAAGCTTTAAAAATGATGATCCTTTTTTATCCCAAATTGGTGTCGGTAATAGCAAAATTTTTATTTTTTCATCCAGTTTAAGATCTGAACAGGGCTTTTCATTAAATGCACTGTTTGTTCCGGTAATGTATAAAATTGGATTATTGAGTAATGCTACTACAGGCAAACTAGCATACAATACCAAGGAACAAATTATTAATGTTCAAGTGGGGGCATCCCAGAAAAACTCAATTTTTAAACTATTTAAAGATAGCCTGGAAATTATTCCTGGTCAAAGATTAACAGGTAGAAATTTAATATTGGAGGTTCCGGATATAGAGTTGAACCCGGGTCATTATGAGTTGAAACTTGATAATGAAGTAGTGGATGTGATTGCTTTTAATTATGCAGAAGAAGAATCGTTAATGGACTTTTACTCTTCGGATGATCTTGAGGATATCTTCGGAAGGTATGGCAATGTAAATGTCTTTGAGTCTGTTTCAGGAGATGATATTGCAAGTGAAATAGAGAAAACAAATAGAGGATTTCCAATTTGGAAATTATGTTTAATAATTGCTTTGTTCTTTTTATTTATTGAGATTTTACTTTTAAGATTTTATAAACCCTATGAAAATTCTCTTAAAATCGGTTGAAATTGTTGATGCTTCCAACACTCTTGCTGAAAGGGTTAATATTTTAATTGAAGACGGCATAATAACACAAATTTCTTCAAACCTGCCTGCCAGCGATGAAGTTATTGAAAGCAAAAATTTAAAAGTTTCGGCTGGGTGGATTGACATGAACGCTTTTCTGGGAGAGCCTGGTTTTGAACATAAAGAAACAATAGAAACGGGTACATTGGCAGCTGCAAAAGGTGGATTCACAGAAGTGGTTTGTATGCCTAATTCCTTGCCGGTTATTCAGGATAAGAATACAGTTTTATTCTATACTTCAAGAAACAAAGAAAGCCTGATTACCTTATTGCCATTAGGCGCTGTTACCCTAAATATCCAGGGAAGCGACCTTACGGATATGTTGGACATGCATAAGGCAGGAGCTGTTGGTTTTGGCGATGGTTTTAAATCGCTTAATAATTCCGACATTATTCTTAAAACCCTTCAATACCTTTCCAAAATAGGCGCTGTTCTCATCAATAGACCCAATGAATGTTCAATAAGCAATTCAGGAGTTGCAAATGAAGGCGTGAACAGTACAATGCTTGGTTTAAAAGGGATACCGGCGATTGCCGAAGAAATAGCAATCACCAGAGATCTTAAATTATTGGAATATACAGGGGGTAGAATTCATTTTAGCAATATATCAACTGCTGAAGGCGTAAAATTGATAAGAGAAGCAAAAATGAAAGGATTGAATGTTACATGTGACATTGCAGCCCATCAAATTGCTTTTAACGACATTATCCTAAAAGACTTTGATACTAATTTTAAAGTTGATCCCCCTTTTAGAACGACAAATGATATTGAAGAGCTTTGGAAAGGACTGAAAGATGGTACTATTGATGTCATTACTTCTGCTCATAACCCTCAGGATGAGGAAAGCAAAAAATTAGAGTTTGATCTAGCGGAATTCGGTATTATTGGTTTAGAAACCGCCTTTTCTGTAATAAATACATTGAATAAGAATTTGACAATAAGCGAAATAGTTGAAAAATTTGCCGTTAGACCACGGGAAATTTTGGGACTTCCCCTTCCACAAATTGAAGTTGGTCAAATCGCAAACCTCACTGTCTTTGATTCAGAAATGGAATGGGATTATAAAGAAAACGATATACAATCAAAATCTAAAAACTCTCCCTTTATTAATTATAAATTTAAAGGGAAGCCTTTAGCAGTATTTAATAATAGAAAAAATCTTATAGATCCTGTCTTTATTAAGCAAGCTCATTAATTTTAATAAGATTTTAATAGAACAAGAATGTATACCGGCTTTAATAGATCTGAATGGTAAAGAAGATTCAACCCTTATTGGAAGAATCTCCAAAGGATATGGACCGTAAAGGATTAATTGAGGAACTGTTTAAGACCTATTATTCTCCTTTGGTTAAGCTTGTATACAGAATGCTAAAAAATGTAGAAGTCTCGGAGGATATAGTTCAGGATGTTTTTATTAAAGTATGGAACAACCGTCAAAACCTTGACGAAACAAAATCCATAAAATCCTACCTATACCGCTCTGCAATCAATACTACCCTTAATCATATAGAAAAGAACAAAAGAAGTGTTCAGGTAACTAAGATTGACTCCAATTTAGTATCCTACTCTGGAAATCAAACCGAAGAAAAAGTTAATTTCAAGGAGTTGGAAAAAAAAGTGTCTGCTGCCATCGATACTTTACCTCCCAAGTGTAAAGTAATTTTTGTCATGAGCAGATACGATGAACTTAGCTATAAGGAAATTGCTGATACCCTGGAACTGTCAGTAAAGACCGTGGAGAACCAAATTGGAAAGGCGCTGAGCATCATGCGAGAACAGCTAAAAGGAAGTTTGTAATTTTTTTAATAATAAAAAGTAGTATCTTTTATGGGGGGGAGTAAGATTTTACCTGTAATAGATATAATAATCAGGGAAATGGAAGAATCTAAGGATTGGGAAAATATTGCCAAACATTTAAAAGGTAAACCTACTGAAGAAGAGCGGGATAAGCTGCTTCATTGGTTAAATGAAGACCCGGAAAATGAGTCAAAATTGCAAGATGCTGAAAGACTTTGGAACTTGGCAAAGTTACCTGATGATGACATTAATCCTAATGTTGAGAACGCCTGGCAGAAATTCTCCTCTGTCATAAGTGAAGACGATTCAGAGGAAGCTGGCTTTTTTTCGTCCATACTTTTTAAAATCGCAGCTTCTGTAATCCTGGTTTTAGGAATTGGATACTTTTTAATAAACAATCCCTTTAAAGACCAATTGATTACGATTCAAACTTCTGCCATTGAGACAAAAGAAATTCAGTTGCCCGATGGAAGTATCATTTGGTTGAATAAAAACAGTAAAATAACTTATTCAGATGAATTTAATGTGGAAGACAGGCTAGTAAACCTGTCAGGAGAGGCGTTCTTTGAAGTGAAAAAAGCAGACGGAAAGAGGTTTACCATTCTGAGCAATAATGCTAAAACTGAAGTGTTGGGTACGCAATTTAATGTGAGGGCATACGATGGGGAGCCTGAAGTTCAGGTGACAGTAGTTAAAGGAAAGGTATCTTTTTCACCCAAGAATGATGCAGAGACCGTTTATCTGGAGTCCGGAGACAAAGGACTTTTGGAAAAGAATAATACTTTAACTAAGACGATTACCGAAAACAATAACGAAACAGCTTGGAAGACAAAAAAGTTATCTTTTAATAATACACAGTTAACTAAGGTTTTTTCAACGTTAGAAGGTTATTTCGGGACAGATATTTTTGTAAATAATGGAAACATCCTTCACTGTAAATTCACAGGAACTTTTGACAATCCTGACCTGAATCAAATCATAGAGATTCTATCTATCTCTGTAGATATAAAGTACAAAAAACAAGGGAAAACCTATTATTTTTCAGGAAAAGGATGTAAATAATTTTTGTCATTCCTTGGCTTCAGCTTCAGATAAAATCATTCCCTTTCAAATCTTTGTCGGAAAGTGTATCCAGTAAAATCTTAACTTCTTCAACTTTATCAGGAAACCCTGTTTTTTCAAAAGAAATTACGAGGTTTCTTAAAACCCTTTGAATAATCTCAAGATTTGAGCAGGGCTGATAAAAGGTATCTACCGGTGTCAGATTCAGTTGGCTTATATAATTGTCTATATCTGCTTTCGAAAAAACCAGTCCTTTATTAAAAGCATTAATGTAAAATTGATTTTCCGGGTTTTTATAGGTCAAAATAAAAAGGTTGGGAAGATTTACCCCATAAACAGGGAGTTTAAGCTTCTGCGCCAACAACATATAAATCACACAAAGAGAAATGGGATTTCCCTTTTTTGACTCCAAAACTACGTTGAGCATCGAGTTGGAAGGAGAATGAAAATTTTTGGTATTGGAACTGAACTTAAGTTTGGAAAACAATACCCCGTTGATCGTTTTTATCTGATCAATCGGGCTCATTCCTGTTTTAAATTCAAGCCAGGTATCATAGTAAATCTGTTCCAGTTCTTTTCTGAGCTTCTCAATATCAAGGTCAGGATATTGAAAAGTCGAAATCAGCCACATGCCTTCCAGGAGGTCATCTGCTCCTGAATCCCGCCATTCTTTTAACTTTACTTTTAAATTATCAAATTGAAGGTTATGAATCAGGTCCTCAAGTCTTTTTTGGACAATTGGATTAAAGTTCGTTTCCCACTCATTTTCCAGATGGGGAATGATAGATTCTCCGAGAGAAATAATTTTATTTTCTACGTGTGACAATATCTCTTTGTCATCATCATCCAGAAGGGAAACCAACGCTTTTATTTCTTTCAAATCCATAGGTAAAGATACAACGTTTGATAAAAAGATTAGGTTTGTATTACGCCGACGTTAAATCTTTTTTTTATCGGTGAATGATTTGCCGCTTCAATTCCTAAGGATACAATCTTTCTTGTTTCGAGGGGATCAATTATTCCGTCAATCCATAATCTTGCTGCCGCATAATATGGGGAGAGTTGTTCTTCATATTTTTTCGTTATTTCATCTAAAAGCTTTTCTTCTGCTTCTTTGCTTATTTCTTTGGATTTGCTTTTTAATGCGGCTATTTTAATTTGTAACAGTGTTTTCGCAGCCGATGCGCCGCTCATTACCCCCATTTGAGCCGTAGGCCACGAGAATATTAATCTGGGATCATAAGCCTTTCCGCACATGGCATAATTTCCCGCCCCATAAGAATTACCTATTAAAAATGTAAATTTAGGAACTACTGAATTTGACATCGCATTAACCATTTTAGCACCGTCTTTAATAATTCCTCCTTGTTCGGCTCTTGATCCAACCATAAATCCGGACACGTCCTGTAAAAAAACAAGAGGTATTTTCTTTTGATTACAGTTCATGATAAAACGGGCAGCTTTATCTGCAGAATCAGAGTATATAACTCCGCCCATTTGCATTTCCCCCGCTTTCGATTTTACGATTTTTCTCTGATTCGCCACTACTCCTACAGCCCAACCGTCGATTCTTGCCAATCCACACAAAAGTGTTTGTCCATACCCTTCTTTATATTCATCAAATTCAGAATCATCAGTCAATCGTTCTATTATATCCAACATATTGTATGGTTTGGAACGGTCTACCGGTAAAAGTCCATAGATATCTTCCGGATTTTTCCTGGGATTTTGCGGTTTTATCCTATCAAATCCTGCTTTATCAAATTCACCTGTTTTTTCAATCGTTCTTCTGATTGCTTTCAGGCATTCCTCATCGTTGGGATATTTATTGTCTGTTACACCGGATATTTCGCTGTGTGTTGTTGCACCTCCAAGTATTTCATTATCGACAGTTTCACCGATTGCCGCTTTTACAAGATAAGAACCTGCTAAAAATATTGATCCGGTCTTTTCAACTATCATTGCTTCATCTGACATGGCAGGAAGGTATGCTCCACCTGCTACGCAACTTCCCATTATTGCAGAGATCTGGATTATTCCTTCTGAGGACATTAAAGCATTGTTTCTAAATATTCTTCCAAAATGTTCTTTATCTGGAAAAACGTCATCCTGCATTGGAAGGTATACCCCCGCACTATCTACTAAATAGATGATGGGCAACCTGTTCTCCATAGCGATTTCTTGAGCCCGGATATTCTTCTTTGCAGTGATTGGGAACCAGGCGCCCGCTTTCACTGTGGCATCATTTG
>DASPJL010000200.1:0-5753 GCA_035628645.1 Cytophagales bacterium
ATATATGGCTTCCCTGCTCAATTCCAATTGCGCTTTGGCCATATTGGCAATATTTAAAAGGTCTTCTTTTAAATCTTCGAGAATAGATTCTAAGTGGATCATGTCTTTATTTCAATAATACGGGTTAACCAAATCTTCCTGTTATATAATTTTGTGTTTGCTCTACTTTAGGATTTGTAAAAATCGTTTTCGTCTCATCAATCTCTATCAATTCACCCATGTAGAAAAACGCTGTTAAATCACTTATCCGCCCTGCCTGTTGCATATTATGCGTAACGATAATGATGGTATATTTTTCCTTCAGTCTTTTGATCAAGTCCTCAATCTTGGCTGTAGAAATAGGATCAAGCGCAGAAGCGGGTTCGTCCATTAAAATAACGGTGGGCTCCACTGCTAAAGTCCGGGCAATACACAATCTTTGCTGCTGACCACCTGAAAGTGACAACGCTGATTTTTTCAGGTCGTCCTTTACCTCATCCCACAACGCAGCTTGTTCCAAAGATTTCTCAACCGTCTCCTGAATGAACTTTTTATCTGTTATCCCCTGGATCCTTAGACCATAAGCCACATTTTCAAATATTGATTTTGGAAAAGGATTGGGCTTTTGAAAAACCATTCCTACTTTTTTCCTTAATTCCTCTACCCTTACTTTACGGGAATAGATATCTTCCTCATCAATGATTATGCTTCCTGTTTTGGCAAAACCGTCAATATAATCATTCATCCTGTTGAACATTCTCAGGAAGGTAGATTTACCGCAACCGGAAGGACCAATAAATGCAGTAACCGAATTCGGGACCAGACTCATACTGATGTCTTTCAACACATGTTTTGGTCCATAGTATGCATTTATACTCTTTGCTTCAAGCTTATACATAAAGTATTTTAGAACTTACCATTTAACTTTTTTCTGCCATTTGTTTCTGAAATATAAAGCTATTGCATTCATGGTAAACGTAATAATCAAAAGAACAACAATAGCAGCGGCAGCATTGATAATAAAACCTTTTTGAGGACGGGACACCCAATTAAAAATTTGTATGGGCAGGACAGAAAAATCATCCATTGGGGAAGAAGGCACAAAAGGAACATATGCTAATGCGCCGATCACAATCAGTGGCGAGGCTTCCCCTACCGCCCTTGAAAGCGCCAATATAACTCCTGTCAGTATTCCTCCAAACGAAGCCGGCAAAACCTGATGCCAAATGGTCTGCCATTTTGAGGCGCCTAGTCCGAAAGATGCTTCTTTAATTGATTTCGGTACAGCCTTGATGGCTTCTCGTGTAGCCACAATGATCATAGGAAGAATAAGCAGCGCCAGAGTAAAACTCCCGGCAAGTAAGCTCCCTCCAAGCCCCATCACTCTTCCGAATATTTCCAGTCCTAGTAAACCATATATGATGGAAGGCACGCCGGCCAGATTGGTAATATTTATTTCAACAATTTTGGAAAGCCGGTCCTTTTTTCCATATTCTTCCAGATAGATCGCTGCAGCAATACCTATGGGAATGGAAATTAAAGCCGTTAAAATTAAAACCCATATTGTTCCCGCTATGGCCGTTAAAACGCCCGCTCTTTGGGGTAACCTCGACGGAAGACTGGTAATAAAATCCCAATCGATCCGGGCTATTCCATCCATTCCTATCTTGATCAAAAAAACAGCAAGCATTAAGATCCCGAAAAACGTACAGGCTATTCCGAAATATTTGAAGATCTTATCTTTTAATCTGTTTATTTCTACATTATTCATATTGCTCCTGGAATTTTTTCTTAAACCAATAACTGATATTATTCAGGATGAAGGTAAAAACGAACAGGGTCATACCTGCGGCAAATATTGTTCTGTACTCCAGGCTATCGTGAGGAACATCACCCAAGGAAACCTGCACAATATAAGTAGTGATGGTCTCAATGGGCACCAGCGGGTTTAATGTCAACCTTGGTTGCTGACCGGCAGCGATGGCCACGATCATCGTTTCCCCAACTGCCCTGGATATTGCAAGGATCACTGAAACTACAATTCCCGAAGATGCCGCGGGGACTATTACCCTTAAGGAAGTCTGAAGCCTTGTAGAACCTATTCCATAAGCAGATTCGCGTAAAGAATTGGGGACTGCATACAACGCATCCTCGCTAAGCGATGAAATGATCGGAATGATCATAATTCCCATGACAAGCCCGGCAGAAAGCGCGTTAAAACCAGCTAGTTCGGGAATAAAACCTTGCAAAAAAGGCGTTACTACCGTCAGCGCAAAATAGCCATACACCACTGTTGGAATGGCAGCCAGTATTTCAAGAACAGGTTTAATTGCTCTTTTAAATCGCTTGTCAGCATATTCACTGAGGTAAATGGCAATGGTGAGACCAATTGGTAATGCAAGCGCAATGGCTATAAATGTGGTGAGGAGCGTACCGGTGACCAAAGGCAAAATCCCAAAATGCTTATTGGCAAAAAGAGGGGTCCATTGGGTATCTGTGAGAAAATCGATTATGGAAACTTCTTCGAAGAAGCTAAAAGTTTCACTGATCAGCACCCAGATAATCCCGAGGGTTGTAAGCACTGTAATTAAGGCAGAGAATGCTAAACCGCCCTCTATTAATCTTTTATTAAGTTTTGACCTTCTCTTTGGTGATGACAAAATTTAATAATTTAAATTATTGTGCTTTCTGAGATACAAAATTAGTGAATTTGACCTTTGCTTCCTCATACTCCTTATCCTCCATAGGAATAAACCCTATTTGTTCTGCAAGTATTCCTACGTTTTCAAGGTAAAAATTCACAAAATCCACTACTTCTTTTCGTTCGGCAGAGGTGCTGTTCACATAAATAAATAGCGGCCGCGAAAGAGGCGCATAAGTATTGTTCTTAACGGTTTCCAAAGTAGGCGTAATAGGACCTTTGCCATTTGCATCATTCTGGTCGTCTACAGGCACCAGTTTTAGCTTATCCTTATTCTCGGAAAAATAGGCTAATCCAAAGAAACCTAATCCGAACTTGTCCCCCGAAATCCCCTGAACAAGTACATTATCGTCTTCACTGGCAGTATAGTCGCCCCTACTTGAATGACTTTTGCCTACAATGGCTTCAGTAAAATAATCATACGTTCCGGATTCTACGCCAGCCCCATACAAATGGATTTCTTCATTTGGCCATTCGGGCCTGATTTGGTTCCACCTGGTTATTTTACCTTGCGCTTCTGGCTCCCAAATCTTTTTTAATTCCGCCACTGTAATTTCCTTTACCCAATCATTTTCAGGATTTACTACAACCGCTAATCCATCATAAGCAACGGGCAATTCTACATAATTAACCTTTGCTTCCCCGCAACTGTTCACTTCTTCTTCTTTTATCGACCTTGAAGCATTATTGATATCAATTTCACTTCTGCAAAACTTCTTAAATCCCCCCCCGGTACCTGATAGCCCAACCGTAACTCTTACCTCCGGCTGCCCTACCCGATATTCTTCTGCCATGGCTTCAGAAATCGGATAAACCGTGCTTGATCCATCTATTTTAACCTCCCCTGTCAATGCTCCTTCACCACCTTCTTTAGATTTATTACAGGAAGAAAGAGCAATGAAGAGAAAAGTGGAAAGGACTAAAATATTGATTTGGTATTTCATCATAGTAATTTTAATACACATACGAATTTGGGCACAAAAGTACCTGCTTTTACCTTTGGTAATGTTTCGTAAAAATAAACTTTATGTTAAGGAATTGTTAACAAGATGTTAAAAGTGGGCAAAATCAGATACAAGCAATACTTATCGAGTTCATAAGAAATACCCTCAACTTGCTTTTACCTTTGAAGAAAAAATGACTTTTATACCTTCAATTTAATTATTTCTCTATTCGTAGTCACGCTCATAGCCGCTGGGCCCCGTATCCACAAAAGGATCTGTGCCTTACCCAAGCAAACCTCTGCTTCCCGATTATCGGGACCGAAGGTAAGCCAAAGGCTCCTTTTATGGATACTGCTATCTTTTCTCTAGTGATATTTTGAGTATTTGAATTTGGAACACATTCTAATATCACTAATTACTTGTCCGACTAATCCAAATCAGTGTAATGGACTATTATCATAGGACTATCGTATCTAAGTTAATAACATTGAGTTAATCCTGCGACAACAAATAAAGGAAAGAATTTAGTGGAAGAGGGTGTCCAATTAAGACTTCTTATTTTGGACACCCTCTTTCCTGAAATTTTTATATAAGGAATTATTAACAAGATTTTAAAGTGCAGAAAATTAACACAATAGCAACTACTCCGGTATTTTAGCACCCCGCCGTACCGGCACCCCTCCTTTTCAAGGAGGGGAAGAGATACTTGGAATGGGTTTAAGAAAATAATAAAAAGGAGAAAAATGGCATTATAATATCATTGGAGATTGCAAAGTCTCCCTCCTTCTTTCAAGGAGACAAACCAAACTATAGTTTGAAGGTGCGAACGAAGTTCTTTTAGAGGGTGGTGAATAGTTACTTAAAATAACCACCGTATCTAAGCTAATAACATTGAGTTAACCCTGCGACAACAATTAACGACAAGAATATATAGTGGAAGAGGGTGTTCGAAATTAAGACTCCCGAAATAAATTCAGGAAGACTTTTTAGGACACCCTCTTTATTTATTAATGATTAAAATAGCTCATCAAAAAAAGCAATGATCTCAGCACGAATTACAGGACTTGCGCCCGCAGCGAGGCCAAGGGATATAACAAGCCCGATTCCTGCATAAAGTAAATCCCGTAAGACTACTTTCAATGCCTTTATTTTATGTTTCTTTCCTATTTTCTTTCGTGCGAGGCTTATGGCAATTTCTCTTCCGCCAATGGTACCCAGAAAGACCCACGTCGTACTCATGGGAACAGTACTTACAAATAATTTATAAATCAGAAGCAATACATAGGTAAAATCAATTAATGTAGCGGCACGTACATCGGCGATCCTTGTTTTTTCACTGACTACTTCCTGAATTTTATCTCCTCTCAGGTAAAAAAGAAGTCCCAATCCTGCAAAAATTACGGCAGTGAATACTAAAAATTGGGTTAAATCAAGTGTTCTTGGAAGGAAAACGGCAATGTTAGCGCCATCCTGCATGATCCAAACAGACCATAAAGCACCGCTTACCAACCATTGAGTCACTGTCCATCCAACAGGAAATGTCCTCTTTTTGAAAAATTTCTTAATAACATTATATCCGAAAAACCAGATCACAAAAGACAAAGCAAATGCGAGAAAATATCCCGAAACGCTTTTCGAAACCATTGAGGTAATACCACTTGTGTCCAGACTAAAAACACTTAACAACAGGAAAGTGGTGGAAACAGGCATTCGCAGCCTTGTTAACATCAGAAGGACGATAGGCGCGATTATTTGAAAATAAGAGAACTCTTCGGGGTGAGGATATTGCGTCTGTCCATCGGAAGACAGAAGTCGCTGATAGGTAACATCTCCGTTAAAGTACCACCAGGAAAATGCTATCGTGAAAATGAAAATCAATCCGGCAAACATCCAGAGGAACACCCAACTTCTGTGTTTGTTGCTTTCTATAAAGGTTCCCAGCGACTGGATACTATCATTGGCCACAGCGCTATAGGCTGCAAACAAAAATCCAAACCACATGGCAAGGTTCCTGTCAATTACCACAAAAGCTGCTATGAATATTCCGGCAAGAACAAATAACAGAAAAGATCTTTCATCTGAAATCCTCTCCAAAAGGGCTAAACTTCCTCTCTTCTTAATTAATTTTT
>DASPJL010000201.1:0-24417 GCA_035628645.1 Cytophagales bacterium
GCCGTGTTAAGGATTGAAAGATTTTGGTCAATGAAAGAAGAGCAGGATTATAAAGATTTTCTTAAAAAAACATTTAAGGAGCTGAAAAACAGAAATATTGAGAACCTCATCCTGGATTTAAGAAATAATGAAGGAGGTGAAGAAACCTATGGCATTTTACTATACAGCTACCTTACCGACAAGCCCTTTCATTATTATAAGAAAATAACAGTTGCTCAAAAAAAGAAAATTACAGTAGATGCCTATCTACCTAAGTTTTATGGGATATACAAGCTCCTCTTCTTAAAGAAATCCGGATCTGAATATCAATTCAAATTAGCAAAATTCACAAAGAAATATAACCCGCAACAAAATGCATTTAAAGGCAAAGTATATACCTTAATAAATGGCAATAGCTTTTCTGTAACTACTGAGTTTTCATCAATACTTCACAACAATAAAAGATCAACATTTATTGGCAGGGAAACAGGCGGAGCGTATTATGGAGATAACAGCGGCGTATTTGGTATTGTAGTACTTCCTGAATCCAAACTGGTAATGGGCATTCCAATGCTTGCGTTTTATAGTAATGTTGCTGATTACCCATACCCAGACCGTGGAATCATTCCTGATCACATCATTACCCCAACCATTGAAGATATTATCCAGGAAAAGGACCCCGAAATGATATTTACCCTGGAGTTGATCAATAAAGATTAATCACAGCGTTTATTTAGCACTACCCAGATATTTTGGCTTCCGTATGGGGTCCATCTGAATTTATTTCAGCTTCTTATTCCTAGCCTGGCTGCTTTAATACTAATACTATGCAGCTTTGTCTTTTTGTAAAAATATTGTAATCTGGCTAACTAAAACTAGAGCCTTTATTACATAAGTGTTTCAAGTTCTTCCCAGGAAAACAAGAGTATGGTCAGTCATTTTTTGCTTTCCAACTTTGAGTGCGTCTAGCTGAATTTATTTCAGCTTCTTGTTGCAAGCCTCTTTAGCTAAGAGTTGCCACATTTTATCAAATTTTAGAACATTCTCCATTTAGGACGATCTAAGGCTTGGTTACCAAATCATTTCATTCAAAAATCCCAATAATTGCACCCCTTCCATAAATTCAGGTTCTGACAAACAATAATCCCATCACCCCAATTCTGACCTACTTAAAATTCCTTCCCTCAGGAAAAATCTTGCCTTGAATGATTTTATGCTCTTCTTTGCCTTTAGTGGATGAAACTGGTTCAGTGGTTTCATCAGACCGGGACATGGGTTTTAGTGTGAGCTCGTCACTCTTTGCCATGCCTAAATGTGAAAGTAGTTTGGAATAATTGAAACACTTTCTCACTATCACATGTATCACCTCCCCTTCTTTTTGTACCTGGCCTTCCACCATCAACAACTTTGACTGGATAATCTCTTTGCGGTATTGATCGAAGAGTTTATGAAAAACGACAAGGTTCATAGTTCCTGTTTCGTCTTCAATGGTGATAAAGCAAACTCCCTTTGCTGTTCCGGGCCGTTGCCTTACAAGAACCAGTCCTGCGACTTTTACAATTCTTCCGTGGTTAACTTCCGGCAATTGTGAAGCAGCAAGCACATTAAAATGATGAAGCTTTTCCCTGACAAAACTTACGGGATGAGCCTTTACAGATAAAGAGGTAGTCGCATAGTCATAAACAACATGTTCTGATAATTTCATTTCAGGCAGCTCAATTTGTTCTTCAGCCGCATCTTTCGATGGAGTTGAAAAAATTGATCCGGGAAGATCCTTTGAAGATACCTCCCACAATGCCCTTCTCCTATCATAGCCCATGGAACGAAAAGCATCGGCATCGGCTAATTTTTCCAGGGTAATTTCAGATAGTCCTACTTGTCGAAGTTCGTTCATGGTAGTATAAACTTTCTTTCTTTTCTCCACCAAGATTCTGATCTCTTCCTCTCTGATGCCTTTAATTTGACGAAAGCCCAAACGAAGGGCATGATACTTGCCTGACTTTGTCTCCAGCTTGTTGTCCCAATCCGATTCATTAACATCAATAGGCCGCACTACAACACCATGATTTTTTGCATCAATTACTATCTGCGCAGGTTGATAAAAGCCCATGGGCATACTGTTGAGTAGTGCACAAGCAAATACATCAGGATAGTAGCATTTGATCCAGGAAGATACATACACCAATAAGGCAAAACTTACCGCATGGCTTTCGGGAAATCCGTAACTTCCGAAGCCTTCTAGTTGCCGGAACACACGTTTGGCATATTCTTCAGTGTAACCATTGTCAATCATACCTTTAATTAATTTTTTCTCGAAAAAAGAGATCTTTCCTTTTGCCTTGAAAGTAGCCATACTCCTTCGCAACTCATCCGCTTCGGTAGGGGTAAAACCTGCAGCGACGATGGCAATTTTCATTGCTTGCTCCTGGAAAAGCGGAACTCCAAGTGTCCGCTTTAAAATTTCCTCTAATTTTTTGGATGGATACTCTACGGGTTCAAGTCCATTTCTTCTCTTCAGGTAAGGATGCACCATATCTCCCATGATAGGGCCGGGACGAACAATCGCTACTTCAATAACAAGGTCATAGAAGCACGTCGGTTTTAGCCTTGGCAGCATGGATTGTTGAGCGCGGCTTTCAATCTGGAAAACACCTATGGTATCTGCATGGCTTACCATCTCATATACTGCTGGATCATCCTGGGGGATGTTCGCTAACGTAAGATCAAGATTGTAGTGCGCTTTTGCCAGGTCAAAAGCTTTCCGAATACAGGTGAGCATTCCCAGCGCCAATACATCAATCTTTAAAAACTTAAGCGTTTCAATATCGTCCTTGTTCCATTCTATATTGGTTCGGTCTTGCATACGTGCATTAAGCACCGGACATAAATCAGATATTTTTCCTTCTGTAATCACAAATCCTCCGGTATGTTGACCTAGTTGGCGGGGGAAGCCCATAAACTGTTCGGTAAGCTGCAACACTTTCCTAATTGTCGGATCATCCGGATTTATTCCCTGGCTAATAATTCGATCTCTATCAAAGCCCTCCTCCGAAAAACTCCAGATCAAACCCGAAAGACGCGTGATCACATCCACTGACAAACCCATTGCTTTGCCTACATCCCTGATGGCTCCTTTGTGATGCTGTTGGGTTACCGTAGCGACAATTGCGGCTCTGTCCCTACCATACTTTCTGTAGATGTATTGCATCACTTCTTCACGCCTTTCATGTTCAAAATCCACGTCAATATCAGGTGGTTCATTCCGGGCAGAAGAGATAAACCGCTCAAAAAGCAAATCAAATTTTGAAGGATCCACAGAGGTGATTCCCAGACAATAGCAAATGGTAGAATTGGCAGCGGATCCTCTTCCCTGACAAAGAATATTTTGTTCTCGGGCATAGCGCACAATATCATAAACCGTGAGAAAGTATTCCGCATAATTCATCTCTTTTATGAATTTTAGTTCATAAAGAATATTGGTTTTGACTTTTTCGGGAATTTGGTCTTTATAGTGCTCCTGTGCCCCTCGCCAGGTTAAAAAGGTGAGCTCCTCCTGTGGGGTTCGGCCGTCCGTGGTAACTTCCTTTGGGTATTGGTATTTTAATTCATCAAGTGAAAATGTACAGGCTTCGGCAATCAATTCGGTTTGTCTGATGGCATCAGGGTATTGCCTGAACAACCGGTGCATTTCATCAATGGGCTTCAAATACCGTTCTGCGTTGGGATGCAAACGAAAACCTGCATTGTAGATCGTACATTTTTCTCTAACGCAGGTAACGATATCTTGTAGTTCTCTTCGTCCGGGATTATGATAATGCACATCATTGGTTGCTACCATCGGAACCTCAAACTTTGCCATTATTTCTGAAATCCGGTAAAGATGTTTGGCATCATGGCCGTTATAGCTTCTGGAAGCAGCGATATACAAATGTTCGCCAAATGCTTTCTTATATTCAGCTACCGTTTTTGTGAAAGAATCTTCAAAATCAAAAGTGGAATTTAAGGAGCATGGTGGTATAATAATGAATTTGGAATCTTTCGCATGCTGATAAACATCTTCCTTAAACAATTCACATTTTCCTTTCTCCGTACGAAGGTTTCCAGTGGTAAGCAAATTGGATATTTTGGAATAGCCCTGAATATTAGTTGGGTAGGCCAAAAGACTTGCTCCATCCTTCAAATCCAACCGACACGCAGGAATAATGCGAATTCCTGATTTCTTTGCAGCACCATGCGCCCGGACAATTCCTGCAAGACTATTTCTATCAGTGATGGCAATTGCTTTATAGCCTAATTTAGAAGCTTCTTCCACAAATTCTTCCGGATGTGAGGCACCCCTAAGAAAACTGAAGTTGGTTGTAATTTGTAATTCTACATAAGACATAAACTTTTTCTAATATAAGATTCAACAGCACTAAAACTGCTCATTGCTGATACCTGACCCCTGATACCTTATTCTCAAGAAAAAAAACCATGAATAAACCACTGGAAAGTCTGATCATAATGTCCTAATCTAAAGAGCCAATAGCGCCGACCCTCTTCATCCTCTACATGATAATAGTCGCGATGCTGTCCCTGTTGGATCCACCATTCCTGCTCAATCCGTTCCGGCCCATCTGCTTTTATAATTTTGTGTACTTTTCCTTTGTATCTGAAAAGCATAGGCGGATAATCAGGAATGGGTGCTGCTACTACGATCGATTCAGGATCCTTTAACACCTGCAATGGCCTCAATTTATCCTCACACCAGAAGAAGGTTGTTAATTTTTCCTGCAAGGAAGAGGCGGGTTTAAAGGAACGCTCCGGCCAATAATGTTCATCAGGCACATACCTGTTAATGCATTCCTTGCCAAACTTGACAGATAATTTGTCGATCAGTTCAGCCAACCGTTCATCCTCCAATCCACCGGAAGCATCCCATAGTTTTTTTTGTTTAGGAAGATGGTCTTCAACTTTTGGGGCTTCCAGGACAAATAATTCAATTCCCAAATCAGGTTCAATCGAGGAAAGTTTTATTTCGAACAATTTAAAAAGGTGCTCCATTGAGAGGGAGGGAGAATTTGTTTCAATGGCTATCTGCTCCACTTTTCCATCTACACGGTAACATTTAAATTGGGCGGTACGAAGTCCTTTTTGCTCTTGAACAAGGCGAAGACATAATTTCTTTAATAACTCCTTTAAGGCTATTTCTATACCGGTAAGAGTGGCAATGGATTCAATACATGGCAAGCGTTCCTGATACGGTTCAATGGGTTGAACAGGTGTAATCATCTCTATCTGATAACCTAAAGCTTTGTCCAGTTGAGAGATAAATTGAGGTCCAAACCGTCTTCTCAGTGAAGGGCGAGGCATATTGATGAATTGCCCGATTTCATGAAGCCCTAACTTGTGCAAACGGTCGATGGTTTCCGATTCCAGTCGAAGCGCTTCAGGAGGTAAGAAAAGCAAAGCTTCCAAATTTGCTTCTTTCTCAACAATCAAAGGTTCTTTTCCAAATCGTGCCATGCCCCAGGCAATACCAATAGTGTCGGCAATGGCAACACGTACATCATAACCTCTGTTTTGAAGTTTCTTCACAATGTCTGCAAGGTAATCTTCCTCACCACCCCAAAGATGAGGACACCCTGAAACGTCCAGCAAAAGACCATCCGGTGAATCAATACCCACAATGGGTGTAAAGCGAATGCACCATTCAGCCAGACGATTAAGAAGTTTTAAGGGAAGATCGGATTGGTCGTCTATAATTTCAAGTTCCGGAATAATAGCCTTTGCATCAGCAAGCGGCATTCCTTTGGATATTCCCTTTTGCTCAGCCACAACATTAGTAGAAGTGATTACCATCCTTCCATGAGAAGAGGTTCGTAAAACAAAGGGTAATTTTTTCAGGTGAGGTTGGCGGAGTGAAAACCAGTCCGTTGATAAATGCGGGAACCATATCGAAACAAAGCGGGCTGACATCTTATTATCCTGCTTTTTGCTTTTGTTGTTCAATAAAGAGCGGAAATTTTTGAAGAGGAACAAATCTTCCATCTTTCCATTGAATATCCCAGCTTCCTGGTTTTCCGTTTCGGATTTTTAACAACTCAACTCTCCACGCAGGAAACCCGACTCCCGGAAGATCAATGCTCTCGCTGCTTAAATGACTGATCTTCCATCGGGATATACAAGCAGTGGTACCGAGGTTACGGGAATTTTGACGAAGTATAAAACCTGTCACCTGGCTTTGTTCTACTGCCAGTTGCAACCGCCTGGAAGCTGTAAAACTAAGGTCCTTGACCTCTCCTATAACAGCGTTTATTGCAGCACATTTCAGCGCTTCATCCATTGCTTCCAATACTTCCTTTTCCTTTTTAAGGTCAATGAAGATAAAATGGTCTGGCTGTAAACCAAAATGTTTTAATGCAGGTGGAAAAAGTGTTCGAGAAGCGCTAATCCAAAGCCCTGTTCCTCCATCTTTCATTAAAAGCGATAACAATCCGGAAACAAAACCACTAGTAGATGCAGTATCTTCGTTACTTGCTGAAATAAATTCATGTATACACCCTACAGGAAAAGTGGCATTAGGAAAAGCATTATTTATTGCGCCAAGACCAACTTCCGCTGCAGGACTTCCTAATGATTTTAATCCCTGCATTCGAAGAATTGAACCCTGTAATTCACCAATTAATTTAGCTTTTTCTACTAACAGCATGACTCAATCTTCTTTTAGAAAGCAAATATACTAATTATACTAGATTTTAAACTAAATTATTTAGTAAATAAGAATTAAAAAAAGTTTTTGGAAGGCTTATTATTTTAAGTGAGAAGATTTTAAGATTTTCCAAAAAATATACAATGAAACCAATTAGAGGTAATAGACAATAAACTTCTCCAAATAAGTATTATTTTGGCGGAGAATTTAAAAACAACTTGAATACATTTTCCCTGAGACATAAAAAGGTTTCCCTTTTACTTATCGTATTTAATACCCTTCTGTTTTTGTTGGTATTTATTGATAGTGAATTTGCTTTCAACATTCCGACCCTCCATTTACTGGCTTGGGGAGCGCTGTTTAATCCTTATACTTTGGATGGGGATGGATGGAGGATATTCTCTTGTATGTTTCTTCATGGTGGCCTTATTCACCTTGGGGTCAATATGCATTCTTTGTGGTCTCTTGGCTCGGTTCAAGAGCGGAAATTGCAAAGCCTCAAATTCTTCCTTCTTTACCTGTTATCGGGGATAGGCTCTTCTTTGGCAAGTTTGTATTTCAACAATTTTGTTATAAGTGTGGGCGCTTCGGGTGCAATATTTGGTTTGTATGGATTTTATATTATCTCGGCATTAATGGCAAATTATGGGAATAAAAAGAATCTCTCTTCCATTGTAGTCAATTTTGCCATCTTTTTAGGAGTCAACCTGATTTTTGCTAAAGCCTTTAACGTGGACATGGCTGGTCATATTGGAGGTTTTGTCACGGGAATTTTCATCGCCGGATTTCAACAATATTTAAAAGGAAAATTAAAGTACTCTTACCGGTTTTATTATGTTGCAGGCTTTCTGGTCATCTTGTACACTTCCATCTTCTTTCTGCTTCCCAGGTGGCAGGTTGAATATTTTAAAACTTTCCAACACCTTATCCATACAGAAGATAAAACCGAGGAGGTTCTTGTGGATTTGGAAACTGATGCAGAAGTATTGGAAGGATTAAAAAGGGTGCTTCCAATATGGCAAAAAACATTGAACAAGTTTAAGAATTTTCCATTCCACTTGCCCTCATCTGTAGAGTCAGACAGACTTAAACTTTTAGGTTATATCCAACTCCGGACTAAGGTAATGGAATATAAAGTAACGGGAATTGAACGTGAATCTGTGATTTACTTTGATAGTGTCAATATAGTTACTGAACGGCTTAATGCAATGACGCCTGTAAAATATTCCTTACGACTATCTGAACCTAAAAATAAAGCAACCAAACAGGAACCTGTAGAAAATAATCCTTTGGAATTAACCAAGGTATTTTATGACAGCAGTTGGAAGGAGACTTATGAAACAAACGCGGTCTATTACAGAATAGGCGCCAAAGATTCATTAGGCTTGTGGAGTGGTTTCGTAACAGATTATTATTTGAATGGAAAAATCCAAATGAAAGGAAAGTACCTTATGGATTTACAGGATGGAATATTCATCTATTATTCAAGTGAAGGAAAATATCAGTCTGCGGGTATTTATGACCACGAAAGAAAAGTGGGTAAATGGGAATATTTTCATGAGAATGGACGGCTTGCTTCAGAGGTAAGGCATGCTCCTTACTATTTTGTGATGAATGTGTGGGATGAAAAGGGTAATTCACAAGTAATAAATGGAGAGGGAATAGAAAGAACTTTTTATCCTAATGGTGACATAAAATCGGAAACCCCTTATAAAGAGGGAGTCAAAAACGGCACGGCGATCGGCTACAATGAAAAGGGAGATAAATGGTTTATGGAAGCATACAGGAATGGAACGTTAATTCAGGGCAAATCAAAAACAGAAGATGGATCGAAATATACTTATGATGAATCTGTTTTGTACCCCGTTCCCGAATCCGGATTTGGGAGTTTCTATAAGTATATTGATCAAAACAAGCAATATCCCCCTGAAGCACTGGAAAATAAATTGTATGGTAAATTAACTGTTCTCTTCACTGTAGAAATTGATGGAACGCTATCAGATATAAAATTTTTGAATAGGTTAGGATTGGGCTATGAAGAGGAGGTTAAAAGACTACTTTTGTCCGGGCCTAAATGGACTCCAGCAAAAAACCATGGTTTTATACCTTATCGGAGTATGCAAAGAATTACTATTGAGTTTCCTAAGAAAAATAATGGTAGCCATTGAGAATAGTGGTTCCGAGTCTATAGAACTAGTAGAGGGGCCACTTCCGGTTATTCTTGTTTTTCAAAAACATTTGTTATAGCTTAAATGCCAAAAGCTGGAATGGCTTTCTTGGTAGAAATTATTTGCTAAAATTAAAATAATGACAGATAAAGATAATGTAAACAGGCTCCTAGAAAAGGTGGATATTCTTTTTAGAAAACAGGAGATGTTTGTCAGGGAAATTGAAGCTTTACAACAAGAAATATATAAAATAAAGGTATCACAGCCTCAGCAATCCATTATGCCTGAAGCAGAAATCTTAGCAGATGAGCCGGTTAAAAAGGAAATTATAAGTGAGGAAACCAAACCCAAAAATCCTATTTATGTAAGACCTCAAGAAACGTCTCAGAAGGCAGATCCGGTGATTACTTTTGACTGGGAAAAATTTGTAGGAGAAAATATTATTAATAAAATAGGTATTGCCATTACCGTGATCGGAGTGGCAATAGGTGCGAAATATTCTATAGAAAATGAATTGATAAGCCCGCTTACAAGAATCATTTTAGGTTATATAATGGGTTTGGGACTTTTAGGGTTTGGAATAAAGCTTAAAGAGAAATATGAGAATTATAGTGCTGTGTTGGTAAGCGGAGCGATTTCAATAATGTACTTTATCACCTACGCTGCCTATGGTTTTTATGATTTATTTCCCCAGGAAATGGCCTTTTTACTGATGGTGATATTTACAGTTTTTACCGTTATAGCTGCTATAAATTACAACCGCCAAGTAATAGCCCATATTGGTTTAGTGGGTGCCTATGCGGTGCCATTTTTGTTAAGCGAGGGGTCAGGGAAAGTAGCCATACTTTTCACCTATATGGCCATTATTAATATTGGTATTCTTGCTATTGCTTTTAAAAAGTTTTGGAAACCCCTTTATTATTCTTCATTTTCACTTACCTGGCTTATATTCCTTTCGTGGTATTTAATTAATTATGAACCCTCCAATCATTTTGGATTAGCACTCCTTTTTTCAGCGATCTTCTTTTCTATCTTTTATGCTATGTTCATTGCCTACAAACTTCTAAGAAAGGAAGAGTTTGATGCTTACGATGTGGTGTTACTTCTGCTTAATTCATTTATTTTTTATGGCTTAGGTTATTCTATTTTAGAATCTCATGCAACTGGTGAACAACTCTTAGGGGTATTTACTGTTGGGAATGCAATCGTTCATTTTGCAGTTGCAAGCGTCTTTTATAAACAAAAGTTAGCGGATAGAAACTTGTTTTACCTTGTGGCAGGACTTGTTTTGGTATTCATTACCATTGCAGTACCCGTTCAGTTGGATGGAAATTGGGTTACCTTGCTATGGACAGGAGAGGCAACCTTGTTATTTTGGATTGGGAGAACAAAGCAAATTGTCATTTATGAGAAGCTCTCTTATCCCTTAATGTTGCTGGCTTTTATAAGTATCCTGCATGATTGGTCAGAAGTGTATGGTGGATATGTTCCTACTGCTCCGGAAACAAGAATACTGCCCTTGTTAAACATTCATTTTTTCACTTCCTTTTTGTTTATTGCCGCATTTGGATTTATCAATTTCATTAACCGGGATAAAAATCATGCGCATCCTTTTACAAAAGACACGGGTTTATTTAACCTTATTTCTTTTTTGCTTCCTGCCATCTTTCTTTTCACCCTTTATTCTTCCTTAAGGATAGAGATAGCAAATTTCTGGGATCAACAATTTGAAGATTCAATGGTAGGTGTAAATGACCAGGCTTTTTATAATTATGATTTACAAAGCTTTAAATCAATCTGGTTAATTAATTATACGCTTTTATTCCTGACAATTCTATCTTTTATAAATATCCGCAAATTGAAAAGCCCGCAATTAAGATCAATCAACCTTGCATTAAATGTGTTGGCTATAGGGGTCTTTCTATTTTTAGGATTATATGAGCTTAGCGAACTTAGGGATACTTATTTAAATCCATCCGCGTATTTTTATTCTGGTTTTTTTAATCTTGTTATCAGATATATTTCTCTTGCTTTTTTTGCCGCCCTTATTTTTGCAACTTTTAAATATATACAACAGGATTTTCACGACATGGATTTCAGGATACCTTTTGACATCCTTCTTTTCGCCTCAATAGGATGGATATTAAGCAGCGAATTAATTAATCTATTGGATTTGGCCGGATCAACTCAGGCTTATAAACTTGGATTAAGTATCCTTTGGGGTGTTAACTCCCTCATTCTTATAGCTTTTGGTATCTGGAAAAACAAAAAACATTTAAGACTTGGAGCTATAGCCTTGTTTTCAATAACGCTCCTTAAACTATTCTTCTATGATATTTCTCATCTCAACACCATATCTAAAACCATTGTATTTGTTTCTTTGGGAATATTGCTGTTAATAATCTCTTTCTTATACAATAAATATAAATTTTTGATAGCCGATGAAACTAATGTGCAGAATTAGTCTTACTTGTGTTTTGGTATTGGCTTACTTTCATTCTTTCGCGCAGATTGAAAAATTCGATTATAAAAGAAAGCTGCAGGGAACCAAAGACCATTGGCACAAAATTGTACTACCAAATGATATTTTTGGAAAAGTATCCTCTGATCTTTCGGACATCAGGATCTTTGGAATATCGGAAAGCAATGATACATTAGAGGTTCCCTATATTCTTAAAATTTCATCAGAAGAAAAATATGATAAAGTCGTTGATTTTAGAACGATCAATAAGTCCAGAGGCGATGAAGGCTATTTTTTTACTTTTGAATTGCCAGTTAGAAGTACTATCAATCAACTAAATCTTAATTTTAAACGACAAAATTTTGACTGGAGGATCCGGCTTGAAGGAAGTCAGGACCAGCGGGAGTGGTATACTGTAATAGAAGACTATAGAATTCTTTCTATAAAAAATCAGGACGTAGCCTACGAGTATACTCAGGTAAAGATGCCAAGTTCCCAGTATCAGTATTTTAAACTTTTTATTGAAACGAATGAGGAACCTGAACTTTTATCAGCGAAAATATTATTGAATGAACGAGAAGAAGGAATTCTGGAAAGCTTTAAAGTTAAGGATGTTAATTATCAGGAGGATAGGAAATCAAAACAAACAAAGGTGAATATTATCTTAAATTCCCCTTCACCAGTAAGCATCATCAGATTAAATATTCAGGATACTTTTGATTATTACAGACCTGTAAGCATTGAATACATTTCCGATAGTTTCAAAACCCAAAAGGGCTGGAGATACAATTACCTTCCTTTGGCCTCGGGAATTTTGAATTCTATAGAAAAAAATGAAATCAAATTTAATAGTATAATCCTGCAAAAGCTGAGGATTACCATAGACAATCAAGACAATCAACCTTTATCTGTTGAAGATATTGAAGTTGAAGGATACAAACATGAGCTTATTGCCAGGTTTATAAAACAAGGTGATTATTTCCTCACCTACGGAAACCAGAATATCGGGAAACCTCATTATGACATTGTAAATTTTGAAGATAAAATATCTGAAGAATTAACTGCCTTAGTTTTGGAAGAAGAGCAGTTAATAGAAAAAGAAAAACTTACGAAAACTGAGCCTTTATTTAAAAATAAAATCTGGCTTTGGTTGGTAATGTCAGTAGCAATTCTGGCTTTAGGATTATTTTCATTGAAAATGATGAAGAAGGGGTAAAATAAGGTACCATCTGTCAATGGTTCTGGCTTATAGAAAACAGAACGATCTATATACACTTAAGGCTACCTTTATATTTTCGAACTACATAATAAAATCAAACATATAATAAAACAGCCTAATCGTTTGCTCATTTTTTTCAAATTTATATTACTATTCATTGTATCTTTCGTTCCTGAAAGATTCGATTAATATTTTTCTTCCTGAAAAGTACGTCGTCGATTAGAAATTAATTAATTGAAAACTTGCATCATCCTACCAGCTTTTAATAATGACTCTTTTTTTTTAATAGTATAATATGCATCGGTTCTACCTGTTTCTTGTTATCGTTTTAACTGCGAATACTGCACTTTCTCAGAATTATATTAAAAAATTTACCTCTATTGGAAAATTCATAACATTTAACAATCAATTATTCTTTTCTGCTAATGATGGGGAGTCGGGAATGGAGTTATGGATGTCTGATGGAACTGAGGACGGAACAGTTTTGGTAAAAGACATTTTACCAGGATATAGTGGATCTAATCCTACTTCTTTAACAATATTTAAAGGCGAATTGTATTTCTCGGCAAGGCATGAAGTCTATGGGTTAGAACTTTGGAAAACCGATGGAACTGCCGAAGGTACCCTACTGGTAGTTAATCTTGCTCCGGAAAAAGGGAATAATATAAGTTCTGCACCATTTAATTTAACTGTATTTAAGGACCAGCTTTTCTTCTACGCCTCTGAAGATGGCTATTATTCAGATATTTGGAAAACTGATGGTACCGCTGAAGGGACAATCAAAGTATTTAAAAGTCAAAGCAATTCTTCGGGATTAACAGTTGCGGGAGATTATTTATTTTTCAGATATCTCTATGGAGAGCTTTGGAAAAGTGATGGTACAGTGGAAGGAACAAAGAAAATAGATGTTGACGATTACTATTATGTTGATGAGTTCACGCGTTTTAATGATGAACTAGTCTTTATCACTCATACCTCCTATAGACAGAAGATCAGGCTTTATAAATTAAATCCTGTAGATGATAGTTTCATTCTTTTAAAAGAATTTAATGCCTCTGCATACGGTGAAAATGACATTGATAATTTTAAAGTTATTAACGATGGTTTATTTTTTTCCATTAGAACCGATAATGGCAATTACGAATATTATGATGTTCTTTGGAAAAGCGATGGTACTGCTGAGGGTACTAAAAGTATTAAAACCTTCCCTTGGAAAAGACACATGTCGGAGTCCTATATTCAAAACTTTACATTATATAACAATAAACTTTTCTTCACTAATGAGAATTCGAACTCCCATTTGGAATTGTGGAGTTGTGATGGAACAGAAACCGGAACCTTAAAAATAAAAGAGATTGGATGGACATTAGAAAATCTTGCAGAATCAAATGGTTACTTATTCTTTAATGGAGATGGGGAGTTATGGAGAAGTAATGGAACAGAGGAAGGATCTGCAATTTTTGCAGAAATTAATCCGGAAGAAAACTCAAATCCTTCAGATCTTATTGATCTGGATAATACCCTGTACTTTACAGCTGATGATGGCACGGGAAAAGCTGTTTGGAGTAATAAAGAAAGTTCGGAATTGAATTTAACTAGCAATTATTCTTTTATCAGGAATAAATCAATTCTTCAATTTGAATCAAAGGTGGATAGTCTTGTTGGAAAAACGGTTAAAATAGAAAATACTGGCAAAAAGGAGTTAATCTTATCAGAAATATCTGTTACTGGTACAAACTTCTTTGTTGAAGGAAGCTTGCCTAAGGTAATAGATCCCGGAAAATATTATTCTCTTAATGTCTTGTATTTTCCTTCAAAAGAGGGTGATAGTCAAGGTGCACTTAAAATCCTGAGTAATGATAAAAATGAAGGCTTTTTGGAGGTCAGATTAAATGGGAAGGCTTTAGGAAAAGCGGCTGATTATTCTTTTTCCGGGTATAGTTTATTAAAAAGAATAAACTTTGAGGACTCAGTTAAAATTAAAGTGAGTAAAAATATTATCTCTGAGAATCTTCCCAAGGGGACGAAGGTTGGAATTTTGTCTGTGGACAATAGTTCAGATATTTTTATATATAAAATTATTTCTGGTAAAGGTGACGCCGATAACCATTCTTTTATTATTGAAAATAATATTTTAAAATCAAATAAGACTTTTGATTTTGAGAAAGAAACAACTCTGTCCTTAAATATACTGGCTACCAATGGGCAAGACTCAGTAAAACAAAATATTATCATATCTGTTGTAAATATTAATGAGAATCATAAATATTCAAATTGTTCCGACGCAGTTACAAGTTTTTCATATTCTCTAAATGACGTTGAGTTTGTGGATGATAATCATGTTGTTGCAATTGGCAGTAACGGTAAAATTTTACGTTCAGAGGATGCTGGTGATAGTTGGATTGAAGTGAATAGTGGAATAAATAATAATCTTTCTAATCTTCAGTTTGTAACATCTTCAATAGGATATATAATTGGTGATGATGTATTATTAAAAACAGAAGACGGGGGTAAATCATGGTTTCTGCTCCAAAGGCCAAATACAACCTACCCTTATTTAAGGAACTTTTTTTTCGTTACCACAGAGACAGGGTATGTATTTGGGGGAGATGGCAAGATTTTTAAAACAATAGATGGTGGAAGAAGCTGGAGGAGTTTGAGTAATTACTCCGATCATCTTAATGCAGGATATTTTATCACAAAAG
Source organism: Cytophagales bacterium (assembly GCA_035628645.1). GTDB lineage: Bacteria > Bacteroidota > Bacteroidia > Cytophagales > Cyclobacteriaceae > DASPJL01. The sequence continues at coordinate 15,224 of DASPJL010000201.1, forward strand.
AAAAGGGTTTTATATGTGGAACTTCCAATACTTTGATAAGAACCCTTGATGGAGGAAAGACATGGGAAAATATTGATATGGAAAGTTTCGGCTGGAATATCGCTTTTTCTGATATAATATTTACCAGCGCACTTATAGGGTATATTTCTACTAACAAGGGAACAGTGATAAAAACTATTGATGGAGGGCAAACATGGAGCGCTGTTGGTGAAACTTATTCCAATTATGCTACTAGAATATATTTTAAAAATGAAAATGAAGGTTACGTCATTGGCAGTTGGAGCGGTTCGACCATACAAAAAACCACAGATGGTGGACAAACCTGGAGTTTCGATCCTTCGATCAGGGGTGGAAGCTTAATGGGAATAAGCATCAACCACAATGGAAAAATGTGTTTAGTAGGGCTGGGAACAAGTCTTGGCAGTACTTCCGAACCAGGAAGGGTAATTTTTACAAAGGAAGGGAATGGTGAATTTAAAACGGTTTGTCAATTTTTTCCGGAAGACTATAATTCTATTCAATTCACTAACAATAAAACCGGCTTTATTTTTGGCAGCCAAAATTTTAATACAACTGACGGAGGAATTACCTGGCTTCCTTTTCAACTAAATACTACTGATGCAATCAGTGATGCAACTTTTGTAGATGAAAAGACTGGTTATGCGATTACTCAGTGGGATATTTTCAAAACAACAAATTCCGGCGAAACCTGGGTTAAGGTAGATGAGGACAATACTTTGGGAGATAGTTGGTGGATGAAAAAAATTTATTTCTTAAATTCTGATATTGGTTTTGTGCATGGTTGGAATGGAAAAATCTTTAAAACTATTAATGGCGGAATTACCTGGGGGGAAATTATCTCAGGAACAGATAACATTGTTAATGATATTAAAATATCTAATAATGTTGGATATGCTGTCGGAAGTGGAGGTATGATTCTAAAAAGCACTGATGCTGGAAATTCTTGGGTGGGCTTGAATAGCAGTACTAGTCAATGGTTAAATACAGTTCATATAATCAACGACTCCACAGTTATTGCAGGAGGACTAGAAAAAACCCTTTTAAAAACAAACGATGGAGGTATTACATGGAATTCAGTAAAGATTATTAGTGATATTATAGGATTTAAATCCTTCCATTTTCAAGATGAACTCAATGGATATGCTATTTGTGGTGAATTTTCAGGAGGAGATATTTACAAAACAAGTGATGGAGGATCATCCTGGGAAGGAGTAATAACTAGTTCTAATCATGCTTATGACCTTTGGACAATAGAAAACACATTATTATATGTAGGACAACGAGGGATAATAAATGAAATTTCCTCTCAAGACACTCCAATTCAACCAGGTTATATTTCGGGAGAAAATAATATTTATTCCGGAATAGAAATAGATTATTCAGTCCCTGAACTTCAAGGAGTGAATTCAATTTGGTCTGTCTCGGGAGGTCAAGTAATGAATTATTGGAATAATAATGTGCGTGTTTATTGGGAACAGCCGGGTACTTATTATTTATCGGTTCTGTTTTATAACAGTTGTGGAATTGGTGAAAAACGAGAACTAACAGTTCTTGTTGATTCAATGCCTAATCCAAAAATAATAGGAAATGATACGGCGGTGGCTTTTTCCATAAACCAAAAGTATTTTACTACCTTGAAGGATACTCATAGCTATTTATGGAAGGTTTCGGGGGAGAAGAAGTTTTCAGGCAATTTAAATGAAGTATCGGTGGACTGGGATAAATCTGGTAACGGAAAGATCGAAGTACTTGAAACAAGTCTAGTCACCGGAGCACGGGCATTCGCGACTTTAAACGTTATTATTATTGGTGACACGATTCCCAATGGATTTGAACCTCGTTTTACTGGTAATGCCAAATTCTACCCAAATCCTTCCCTAGGAATTATAAACTTTAACATAGAAAGCAAAGTAAATGGAATTTTGGAGATTAATTTTTACGACCAGAAAGGAATTATAAGTGATAAGTTCAATTTCAATAAAGCAAGTTTTAATTATTCACGGGAGCTAAATATTGCTAATCTTCCTACTGGGGTGTATATGATGGAGGTTAAATTAGGTGCTGAAAGAATAATTAAGAAAGTTATTAAAATATAACTTCTAAATGCTTTCGAAAGCTAAGAAGTGAAGGCGATTACCCATTAATTGGATGAGCTTTCTCATTTCAGTATTATAGCAAAAATAACTTTGCTTATAATTTCTAATTCTCATACACTTTTTTCCAGTTCTTTCTCCACGCTCTGAACTATAACTTTAGCAAACAAAGCAAATACTACTCTATTTCATATTCAGAAATAATGGTCCTTTTAAATTCCAATACTTCAGGCGAAATTTTAAAACCTCTTCCTCCAAATCCTTTAGAATAGGTATTTATTTCTTCATGGAAATAATTGCCTGTTCCATATTCCTGGTTTCCCTGGACATTTGTCAAAAAAGTTACTTTGCCTAATTTAACGTTAGCCCGGTTACATAATTTTTTTGCTGATTTTAGAGCATCATCATAGGCCAGTAAATCCGCTTCTCTAAATAAGCTATCTGATTTGGAATGTCCGAATTGAATATGTGAGATACTCGTGATTTTAGTTTCAAGTAACCTGCCTGTTAATTCTGTAAATTTTTGAATGTCATTTAAAACAAATTCAATAGATTGCTCTGCCTGAAAGCCAATAAATACCGGAGTTCTTGTATTGTAAGAATATTCCTTGTTCGCAGATATACTGCTGGTTTTGATGTCATTCTCATTCGTGCTGAATTTCTCCAGAATACTTACCACTGAATCTATTGTTTCCTGAGTCGCTCTGACAGCATCCACCATTCTTGGTTTGGTAAATGAGACACTGAGTGTTAAAATAACCAAATCAGGCTTGACCTTGATTTTTCCTTCTCCTGTTACTCTTATTTTCTCAGACTGATGATTTCCTTCTTTGTTGCATGACAATAGAAAGATAGAAAGAAATAATAGAGTGTATTTCATCATTATATTTACCTTGATTGTTTAAAAAAATAAACATTCAAGGTAAATATAAAACAGGTCAGAAACAAACCGCTCCCTATGGTCTTGAACTTGATTTTTTAATGTTTCGGGTGAAATATATGAGTTGCTTGCTAATGGTTATGCCAGACTTGGGATAGGTTGGATTGAGGGATGGGGGATTAGGAAAATCCTTTTTTGTCTCTAAATCCATTCACCCCAATTCTGACATAACCAAACAGTTCAAAACATCAGTTGCTATTTTTTCTCGCCATCGAAGCTGGCACCCATTGCCTGTAATTTCAGGCCTGTTACCTTTTTGTCTTCGCTTCGGGTAAATATAATGGTTGCTCTTCCGTCAGCATCGAAGGTGTCTTCGGTAGCTGTTGGTGTCAATTCACCAGTTTGTCCGCCTGCCTCCATTATAATTTTTCCATCTTTCACAGAAACAACTACTTGCTCAAATGGAAGTCCAGTCATTTTATAGGTACCTGCATAAGAATTCAAATCCGCCGCTTTTACAGGATCGGCCTTTTCATTAGGTTGGTTGGAATCATTTGACCTGAATACCGTATTCATTACTATCATTAAGGCCCCTCCTCCCTTGGCTTCCGGATTGGTAAACACAAGATACAAATTGTGGAAGCCGGTGGTTTTCTCCAAATCCACTATTACCGGTTTTGCGCCAAATCCTCCGTCACCAATAAAGTCGGATTTACCTATCAATTTCCCATTGGGGTTATCTATATGAATTTCAATAAATCCGCCTGAAGCATTCAACTGCGCCTTGGGAGCAATAGCCATAAGTTCCATCTGGGTAATTCCGGTTAAGTCTACATTGTTCAATCCTACGTAACTGCCAGACCTGGTTGGAATTATGAATTTATTGCCGCTAAAAGACATTTTGTTTACATCGACAAATTCATCATAAATGGTTGGATTAATCTGAGGACTACGCAAGGTAAAAGTCTCTTCTGAAGATATGCTTGGAAGTCCGTTTGCGCCCCGGTCTTTATAAGCTGCTCTGAAAACATATACACCCTGGCCTTTATCTGCTGCAGGAACTTTAGTGGTATAAGTTCCTTCCGCCGGCAAAGAGTTAACTTTAGGTTTACCTTCCTCTGAAATACTTAGAATATATTTAACCATTTCGGCGGCGTCTTCTGTTGAAAGCTGCGGATGTGCAGCCATTGGCACTTCACCCCACACACCACTTCCTCCTGAGATGATCTTTTTCGCTAATGCCTGGTCAGCCCCTGATTGACTTTTGTATTTTAAAGAAACCTCCCTGTAAGTCGGCCCAATAGATTTTTTATCGACACTGTGACATGCTTTACAATCACTTGCTTCAATTAATTCCTTTCCTTTAAGCGCATTTACGGAAGCGTCTGCTGTACGGTGTCCCTGTACAATTTCGGCTTTATCAAAACCTTCGGCCAGGTAGTCAATATTTACGGTTACCTGAGATGGTTTTATCTTACCATTTGAAAGACTTCCGTCTTCTTTGTCCTCCACGATAATTTTGTAGTCATAAGTTTTATCGGGGAAGTAGAAGGATCTATTGCTATTTCCTATGTCAAACTTTAATGTTGGAGGTTCATTACCGGCGGTTAACTCCAATGACTGGGTAGCTCCCCCACCCTTGCTATCCGTCACTGTTAATGTTGCCTTGTAAATATCAGCCTTGTCAAAAGTTACCTTGGCTACGGGGCCGTTTATTGTTTTAGAGAAACCCTTTTTAGACGTGATTTTCCAGGAGAATTTTAAAGCATCTCCGTCTGCATCTTTTGTTCCCTCAGAGGTTAAGTTTGCCGTAAATGGAATGGCGCCACCCAATTTGTCAGCATTAAGTTTGATTTCCGGTTTTCTGTTTCCCCCATTATATTCAATCTTAATTAATCTGGCGTCGTCATTGGCAGTAAACCAACCTGATCCATATTCGAGCATGTATAAATCGCCATCTTCCGAAAATTCCATATCCATTGGATTACTGAATCTGTAGCTTGGCATGAATCTTTCCATTGATTGAAAACTCCCTGCCTTATCAAGTGTGACTGACATGATCCAGCCACGCATCCAGTCGTAGGTAAATAATTTACCGTCATAATATTTTGGAAATGAACGTTTGGCATTTTTAAAATCATCAGAATAAAAAACAGGACCAGCCATTGCATTTCTTCCACCGGTACCAACCAATGGAAATTCTTTCGATTCGGAATAAGGATACCAAATGAAGGCCTTTTCAGCAGGAGGTAATTGTTCTAATCCTGTATTATTGGGCGACTTATTTACTGGCTTTTCTGCCTTCCATTTATTTAGAGATTTGTTGGCCGAATAATCAAATTTATAATAAGCCTTGTTGTCACCCACAAAATAGGGCCATCCAAAATTTCCTGCTTTTTTGGCCTGACCTACTTCATCATGACCTGCAGGACCGCGCATAGAATCAGGATCATTTGCATCTGGACCTACATCACCCCAATATAAGAAACCTGTTTTTTGATCAATGGAAATTCTGAAGGGATTTCTATGTCCCATTGTATAAATTTCAGGCCTTGTCTTGTCTGTCCCTTCAGGAAAAAGATTTCCTTGTGGAATGGTATAAGTGCCATTTGCATTAGGTTTGATCCGAATAATCTTTCCTCTTAAATCATTGGTGTTAGAGGAAGACTTTTGAGCATCCCAGGGTGCACGATCAGGTCTTTCATCACTTGGGCTATATCCATTTGACCCATGTGGATTGGTATTATCCCCTGTTGACAAATACAAATTTCCATCCTTATCAAAGGCTATTGAACCTCCGGTATGGCAACATTGTTCACGCTGTGTCGGTATTTCAAGCAAAACCTTTTTAGAGCTAAGGTCCAAATTATCGCCATTTAGCGTGTAACGTGTCAATATATTTTGTGATTTTTCCGGATCGGAATAGTATAGGTAAATCCAGTGGTTCGTTGCAAAATCCGGATCTTTATTTAATCCAAGCAGTCCGTCTTCAGCTTCCGATATTTTACCTTCCTTGTCCTTATATTTCGTACTGACAGGAATGGTGGCTATTGTTTTCAGCTTTTTTGTTTTTGTATCGTAAAGCCGGACTGCTCCATGCCTTTCGATAAAAAGGATTCTACCATCATTCAATACACTTAACTCCATGGGCTCACTAAGTTTTTCCTCAAGAATTACTTTAGAAAAGCGGTTCTCTTCCGGCCGGGCTTTTTGGTAGTCAAGAGAAAGCGGCTTATCACCTCCCATAGCATAATGTATTCCTGCCCAAAGGTGGTTTAGAAATAATGATTCGGAAAAAGTCTCGTCCGTATGTCCCATGGCAGTATAGAAAGATCTTCCACCATCAAAATCATGGTACCAACTCATCGGATGATTGTCGCCGTTCTTGCCTCCCCGATAAGATTTTTCATCAATATTAATCAACACCTTAATGGAGGGGTCTATTTGCTTGAAACTGTAGAATTCATCTGTACGCTCAAATTCATCCGGCATTCCTTTAGTAGCCCAATGGTTCTTTTCCACCACATAGAATTTACCCTTTTGCACATTGTCAGGATTCGGATGATCGAGGAAATAAGCGCCAGCCAGTTTTCCGTACCACGGCCACTCATACTCACAGTCTGTAGCGGCATGAATACCCACATACCCGCCGCCGGCCTGAATGTATCTTTCAAACTCAACTTGCTGAGCATTATTCAATACATCACCGGTAGTGTTAAGAAATACCACTGCATTGTATTTCTTAAGATTTTCAGTTACAAACTTGGTAGCATCTTCCGTAAAGTCAGCAGTAAATCCTTTTTCAGCCGCCATTTTCTTTAAAGCAGTTTTTCCAGGTTCAATAGAAGAATGCCTGAACCCATCTGTTTTTGAAAACACCAGCACCTTGGGTGGATCGACAGCAGATTTACCAGAGGTAAAAGCAGCGATAATAAGGATTATTGCTAATCCATAGATAATCTTCGGTAAAATTTTTAGAAAATTCATATGTATTTTAAGGGGATTGTATAAACTGTTTAGAAATCTAGTGATTATGCTTGTTTTATAAGTTTCTTCCTTGTTTTCAAAGGCTTCCCGAAGGGCTTTAGAGTTAAAATATAGGCATCCAGTTGCTGGACACCTTTTTCTGTGCAAAAGCCTCTTATATAGATACCGATTGTATTTAACAATAAATCGAGAGGGGAAACCTGTACGTTCCTGAACTGGCCATTACGCGCTATTCCATTATAAAATAAGTAGATACCCTCCATTACAACTTCCGGGATAATTCCTTTTCTGAAGAAACCGTCGGAAACTCCTTTCTTAATAATTTCAATAAACTGGTCGTTGAATTTTTTGCCTACGGTCTTTTCGATTTTCTCTTTAGTGCCGGGATAATAATTTTGAAGTTCCTGAAAGAATATAGAATTCACCTTATGTTCTCTTTCTATAGCCACATACCATACTTCAAGAAAAAGCTGAACTGTATTCTTCTTCCCCGCAAGGTCCTTTAAAAGGTCGAACTGTTGATCATAGAAAATAAGTACTATCTCCTCTAACAGTTGCTCTTTGTTTTGAAAGTATTTATAAAGCGTTTTGGTAGAAATTCCGAGACCTTCGCTAAGCCGTTGAATAGACATCTCCCTGATGCCAAATTTCATAAATTGCTTTTGGGCGGTTTTCAGGATTTCATCTTTCATGCTGTATGAACGTAAGTGCAAGTTTGAGATTGGGAGGAGTTTGATAATTTTTGCATAAAGGAAATGGAAAATATTAAAATAAACAAATTTTCCATACAAAAGTTTACAAATATCTATTTTTCAAAATATTATAAATATATAAATGGAAAATTATTCACTAAAAACATTTTCCAAAGGCAATAATAATTAAAAAGAAGTGGAGGGATAGAAAATGCAAATGGGATAATCGATAAAAGTGATGAATAACCAGAGCTTCCAATTTTTCCCCGGTAAAAATAAAATATTTGTATTATTCTAATTTTTAAACTGCTTTCCTGGCGTTTTCTAGGTTCGCTGTAGGTTCGCTCTTCCTTCGCTGTAGGCATAATTGGTATTATTCTAAGGTGGGTCTCAATACTGAAATTACTACACAGAGTTTAAAACTATTACTGATATAACTTTACATATATTTTCTAAAAAGACAAACTATTCAATTTTTAGCCTGAGAGATTTATCTCTCGGGTGCAATTCAGCCTGATCGGAGAACACCTTAATAAGAAACCAGGCAGAACCTGGTTTTTTATTTTCTAAAACAAATAATTAATTATTCTACTTTATTTTGGTCTTTGTGAATGGACATCCTCATTTATATATCTGCAAAGGTTTTGCTAAAACATAACGGATCTTGCGGGCAAAGGTCTGAAGCAACCTTGTATGCATTTTGAATAGATTTTGAAGGAATCTTGAAGTTTTGTTCTTATGACATGTTTATGAAAAATGACTACAGGTAATGTTTTTACTGTTCGTAACAGTTCTTTAAATTTAGATCACCAACCTTCCCCCAACCATTATGAATCCAATCAAAAAAGAAGACATCAAACAAGAGGTATTTGACCTTTATGACGACTATGCCCACAGCAGAATTGAAAGGCGCGAGTTTATGCAAAAGCTGTCCCTTTATGCCGTAGGAAGTATCACGGTAGCTTCGCTTATGAGCTTTCTAATGCCTGATTATAAAACAACAATCCAAATTAAACCAGACGACCCCAGATTAACATCCGGATATATAAACTATCAGTCTCCAAAAGGCGGTGGTACAATAAAGGCTTTATTGTCAAAACCTGCGGATGCAAAAAAGAAACTTGGAGGCATTGTGGTTGTCCATGAGAACAGAGGTTTAAATCCCTATATAGAAGATGTAGCAAGAAGGGCCGCTTTAGCAGGATTTGTTTCGCTGGCCCCCGACGCTTTGACTCCCCTAGGCGGATATCCGGGCAATGATGATGCAGGACGTGAACTTCAAAGCAAACGTGATAGAAATGAAATGTTAGAAGATTTTATTGCCGGCTATGAATTTTTAAAGAACCATGAAGATTGTAATGGGAAAGTTGGTGTTGTGGGCTTCTGCTTCGGCGGTTGGATCTCCAATATGATGGCAGTAAGGATCCCTGACTTGGCTGCATCCGTCCCGTTTTACGGTGGACAACCCGCCAATGAAGATGTACCTAAAATAAAAGCGCCTCTTCTCCTGCATTTTGCCGG